>JBBSOH010000230.1:0-5993 GCA_038259945.1 Acidimicrobiales bacterium | reverse complement strand
GGCTTTCGCGGCGTGGCGGGGGGGGGCGGCACGGCTGATGGGGGTGACGGGGGCGGGGGCGGCCCGGTCCCCCCGGCCCGAGGCCGAGCGTCGGCTGGCCTACTGGCGAGGCGACCCCGACGCACCGGCATGGAGTGCTCAGTAGCGCCCGTCCGGCCGTGCGGATTGCGCTCCGTTCACCGATCTGGTCGGAAGGGGAGGCGCGGCGGTCCGGGAACGGTTGACTGAGCGACCGTGCCTGCAGGTCTGGAAGTCAAGAACTCGCCCACCGGTGCCGGGCGTGGCGTGTTCGCCACCCGAGCATTCAAGAAGGGCGAGGAGATCGAACGATGCCCGATGCTCGTTGCCGAGGCGGACCGCGGGGACGACCTGGAGTCGGGTGCCGAGGGATACGTGTTCGGCTGGGGTGACGGGCGCACCGCACTCGCTCTCGGGTACGGCTCGCTCTACAACCACCGCTACGACCCCAACGCCACGACCACCGAGACCGGAGACGAGTTGATCATCTCGGCAACCCGCAAGATCGCCGTCGGCGACGAGATCTACATCAACTACATGGGCACCGCTCAGACCGGTGTGTGGTTCGACGTGCTCTGAGTGTGATCACAGTGCAACCCGCTGCTCGTCGCACGCAGGACCGACAGACCCGACTCGGGCCGGGTCGAGTCGGTGCCGTCCGGGAGGGTCCACGACAGGCGGAAATCGTCCAGTCGCCGTTTCGTAGCGCAGTACTGTCGCCTGCGTGGGCGCGACCGGCGGGAATCGATTCCAGACGCTGAAGTGCCCGAGTTGTGCCGCGCCGCTCGACATTCCCGAGGCACACGAGCAGTACTTTCGATGTGCGGCGTGCAGTACTGCGCTCGAGGACACCGCCTTCGAGGAACCGACGCCGGACATCACCGTGTCGGTGGCGGAGCACGACCTCGACCGGCTGTTGGCCTACTCGAGGGTTGCCGAGGCGATCGTTGCCCCCGAAACGACGCCGAAACGGTCCGGTGCCGGGTGCGCGGTGTCGTTGGTCGTGATCCTGGCGATCGTCGGTGGCGTCGTCGCTGCGGCGATCTGGGCGTCTGGGGGCAATGTCGAGGACGCGATCGATGACATCGGTTCCAGCGGATCCGAGACGTCCGAGGGATATGAGATCTACAGCTTCGCCTCCGGGACGATGATCCCGTCCGACACCGACACCGACACCGACACCGACACCGGTGACGACCTGCTCGTGCTCGCCCGGTCCGCCGACGGCCAGAGCGTGATGTATCTCGACTTCGATTCAGAGCCGGTGACTCGTTGGACTGCGGCTTCGAACGATGCCGAGGTCGGTGCCAATGACCCCGTCGTCGTCACCGACACCATGATCTTCGTCGCTGCGGAGCGATTCATCTATGCACTCGATCGTGCGACCGGTACCCCCGAGTACACGCTCGGTCTCCCCGATCGGGTCGCTCCGTACTGTCTCGACTGTGTCCAGGTCTTCGACGGGCAGGACCCGACCCTGGTCGTGCTCACCACCGACGGCACGTTGAGCGCGTTTCGTGCCGAAACCGGCGCCTCCCGTTGGGCGAAGAGGCTCCCGAGCGACGCAACGCGCCAGTTGTTCTCGACCGGTGGCAACCCGACGGTGATCACCGGCCTGACCGGGAGCGATGGTGTCGTGCAGACCTACGACCTGTCGACCGGTGAGCCGACCTTCGCCCAGGTTCCGAGCTGTGACGGCCCTGCCGGGCGAGTACATCCGGTCGATCACGTCCTGCTCACGTCCGACGACGGGTACATCTGGGTCGGTGACGACGGCTTCGGAGCCTGCGCCCAGCGGTGGATGCCGGGAGCAGAGTCGGCGTCATGGTCGGTGGGGCTGCAGGCCGATCCGGCGACGATGCGTGCGGACTCGTCCGAATCGCTCCTCGTCCAGGACCGGCTGGTGGTTCCCGGTGACGGCGGCTTCTGGTCGGTGTCGGTGGTCGACGGCTCCGCCCGACTCGTCGAGCGTCCGGAGACCGATGAGATCGTTCCCGTCGGCCCGTTCCCCGGTGGCATGGTCGTCGCCGAGCACTCGGACCGCGGATCGGGCGAATGGTCTCTCGTCGGTGTGCCCGACGATCCGAACGTCGCGGTCTGGCAGTACGCGTTGACCGGAGAGCGCTTGGTGGCCGAGCGCCTCGTCATCCCGAATCAGCGCGGATGGTTCGCCGAACCACTCGGGAGTGAGGTCGTCGTGATCGAGATCGACGACGTCGCAGGTTCCGTCACGTTCAGGATCATCGACGGCACCACGGGTGTCTCCGGCGCACCGGTTCCCTTGACGACCGGCGATGGGCCGATCGACGTTCAGGCCGTCTTCGGGTACGACGATGGTCGGCTCACGTTCGGTGCAGATCGACGTGTACTCGTCGCCGACGTCGTGACCGGCCAGATCGTCGCACGGGCCCCGTAGGCCTGCCCTGGTCGGCGGAACCGACGGGCGTGCGGGGTGTTCTGGTCATCTCGGTTGACAGAGGGGGCAGTGGTACGACGTGCGATTCTGGATGTCGAGGTGTTGGATCTCGGAACCGCACCGCAGGCAGGTGTCCCGCTTGTAGGCGTAGGTCGCGTCGCTGCGCGGAATCCGCTTGCCACGCGGGACACCCGACTCGTCTCTCGACACGGTGAGGATCCGCCCGTCCTTCACACCTTGGCGCAGCATGCCGGTGATCGTGGCCCACAGCGCTTCCAGCTCGGCCCGGTCGAGGTCGGTGCCCGGGCGCAAGGGGTGGATGCCGCACACGAACAGCGCTTCGGCCCGGTACACGTTGCCGACGCCGGCCACGACCGACTGGTCCATCAGCAGATCGCCGATTCCGCGCTTCGAGCGGGAGATCTTGTCGTACATCTTCTGCGGGTTCTGGCGGGGCTTGATCGGGTCGGGGCCGAGGCGGGCGAGGATCTCCTTGCGTACCGATGGATCGTCGACGCTGCACGCAGTCGGCCCTGCCAGGTCGATGGTCACCTGTTGGTGTCCGGTATCGGTGACCAGACGCATCCGGCACGCACCACTCGGCTCTGGCGGCGCGTCGCCCGTGTGGATCTTGAACTTGCCGAACAGCCCGAGATGCACGTGGCCGATGTCGCCGGTGTCCCAGCGGTAGAAGAGGTGTTTGCCGTGCGGCTCGATGCGCTCGAGCACGGCACCGTCGACACGCTCGGCGTCGGCGGCGAAACGGCCCTGCGGGCTCGACACACGGATCGGCTTGCCGTTGAGCAGCTTTCCGTGGTCCTTGGCGATCTTGTGGATGGTGTGTCCCTCTGGCACGAGGGCCGACCGTACCGGTGCCCCACGTAGAGTTCGACCCGTGCTCCACTCTCCCCTCGACCTCGATGCCGAGAAGCTGTCGGCGTGCGTGTCGTGCGGCCTGTGTCTGCCGCACTGCCCGACCTTCCGAGTGACGGGTGAGGAGGCGTACTCGCCGAGGGGGCGCATCGATGCGATGCGTGGGGTGGAATTGGAGGGAGCGCCGATCGACGACGAGTTCGTCGAGTTCATGGAAACGTGCGTCCAGTGCCGAGGATGCGAACCAGCCTGTCCGAGCAACGTCGAGTTCGGATCGTTGATGGAGCAGACCCGGGCATCGCTCGCAGCCGCCAAGCGGATCACACCGTGGTGGCAGCGCGTCGGTTTCCGCGTGCTGGGTCACCATCGACTCCTCCTGGTCGGATCGACGATGCTCGCCGTCGGCCAGCGGCTCCATCTGGTTCCCAGCCGACTGGGGATCGCTCGATTACCCCTTCGGCGGGGCGCAGCGCCGTCGGCCACCGGCACGGATGTGTGGCTGTACACCGGCTGCGTGATGGACGCCTGGCAACGAGCGACGCACCGTTCGACGGCGGCGCTGATCACGGCGACGGGTGCCACCTTCGCTCTCCCCGAAGGCGGTGGCTGCTGTGGTGCGCTCCACGCGCACGCAGGGCTCCACGACCAGACCGTTGCACTCGCCGAGCGGACCATGGCGTCGATGCCTGGGGATGCGTCGATCGTCGTGAACTCCGCCGGGTGCGGAGCTGCGCTCAAGGACTACGGGGACATCGTGGGAACCGATGCTGCTCGACGATTCGCCGCGCGGGTCGTGGACGTCAACGAGTGGCTCGCAGACCGCGTCGACCGGTTGCCCGAATCAACGAGCCCCCGGACGCGGGTGATCGTGCAGGATCCGTGCCATCTGCGCCACGTGCAACGGATCGACGCTCCCGTGCGCGCGTTGCTCGCCCACGTCGGCGAGGTGGTGGAACTCGACGACGACGGTCTGTGCTGCGGAGCAGGCGGTGCCTATTCGGCGCTCCAGCCGGAACTCGCGGCCGAGATCCGGGACCGCAAGCTCGCATCGGTGGACCGCGCCGTCGAAGGCGCAGCAGCGCACGGGGCGATTGCACTCCTCGCAAGCGCCAACCCCGGCTGTTCGATGCATCTGTCTGCAGCGCTGGCCGACCGATCGATCGACGTGGCCCACCCGGTGGACATCGTGGCGCGCGCACTGCGACTGGTCGAATGAGCGACCTCGCAGAACCAGCCGCCGAACTGGCCGACCAACTCGACCGGATTGCCGAGCAACTCGACGAACTCGCCTTCGACGAACTCCGTGAAGCCGTGGCCGACGGGGCAACGCAACGCCCACGCACGGACAAACGCCTGATGCAGGCGAGGCGCGCGATCGACAAGGCGGCCCACCTCCTCCGCACGCTCGATCAGGGGCTGTAGCTGACCGTCGTTCCGCTGAACTCGGAGTAGTTGACGAAGAAGAATGCCCGTTCGTCGTCGTCGGTCGCCCAACTGATCGTCTCGTCGTCGGCGTCCTCGTTGTCGATGGGTGCGCCGATCGCGGCCTGGATCGCGTCGGCGGCGGCGCGCACCGTGTTGTCCTCGGACACGTCCCATTCGACGCGACCCGATTCGAACACCGAGCCGTCGAAGGTGCTGAGGCTCAGCGTGTGACCGAAGCCGGTGACGGCCCATCCGAGATTCGAGCCGATGTCCGCGGTTGCTTGAAGGAGAGCCTGGGCCGGAGCGACGATCGGCGGAACGGGGCCCGCCACGCTCGTGAGCCGATCGACCTCGATGAAGACGACGCCGGGCACGGCGTCGTCCTGGGTGACGCTGATGTCCCAGTTGCCGAGAGTCAGGTCGAACTCGGCGGGCGATGCCTCGATCGCGACCGTTCGCACGCCGTCCTCGGTGGCGGTCGACTCGCTGAAGTCGAAGGCCACCCCCGACGACTCGAGTGCGGTTCGATATGCCGTGCGAACGTCCTCGATCGTCGTGGCCGTGGTGGCGGACATGGTGATCGACTCGCTGTTGGAGTACTCGATGTCGTCACTGAACGACGAGTCGGTCCGGCTCACACGCAGTTCCACGACATTCGTGTTCGGTGAGAACAGGAAGTTCGCCATGCCGTACTCGATGAGGATGTCCTCGGTCACCCGGTTGACGCCGATGGCGGCGCCCGGAGCGGTGGAGCCGATGTCGACGGCAACGCCGGTGCCTGGAGCGGGAGCCACGGTCTCGGGGGGAGCGGTCTCCTCGGTGGCGGTCGTGGTCTCGGGGGCCGGGGTCGTGTCGGGAACGGGCTCGGTGGCCGGTGGTTCCTCGACGGGCTCGGTGGTGGTGGTGGTGTCGGCGTCTTCAGTGCTCGGGGGAGTGTCGGTGGTCGGTGGCTCGACGTCGGGAACGTCGAGGTCGCAGTCCAGCACGTCGAACTCGGCGACGAGGTCCTCGACAGCCTGCTCGTCGAGCCCTTCGGCCATCGCATCGAGGTCGTCGACCTCCAGACCGGAGTCCTCGATGCCGTCGAGATCGGCGAGTCGCTCGATCTGACGGACCACGCCGTCTCGGTCGCCCGCCGCCGTTTCCTCGACCAGACGCTCGCCCACGCGACACGCACGATCGGTGTCGAATGCTTCGGCATCGGATCCGCCTCCACACGAGGCGAGCACGAGGGCGCCGGCGAGCGCCACGGATGTCATCG
>JBBSOH010000229.1:0-6000 GCA_038259945.1 Acidimicrobiales bacterium | reverse complement strand
GGGCCGATCAGGCCGCCGCAGCGCCCGGCGCCGAACCCGACGTCGCCGGAGGCGATCCCTGCACGCAGTGCCACCGTGTCCTGCCGCCCGGGTCGAAGTTCTGCGATGGTTGCGGTGCTCCGGTCATGCCGGAGCCCGCCGCCCACACGCCCGAGCCCGTCAGCGCCTTCAGCGATGACGATGATGCCGGGCGAACCGTCGTGATCCCGCCCGGCGGTTTCGTCCCAGGCCCAGGACCGGCCGCTGCGGCACCGGCTGGTCCTCCCGCCCAACCCGCCCCGCAGTACGGCGGACCCGTCGCCGGACCGACCCCGCAGGGCCCACCCTCCGGCCAGTACGGCCAGTCGCCTCCTCCTCCCGGTGCGGCCGGTCCCGCGCCGACGTACCTCGGTGCTCCCGGACAGCCCGCTGGTGGGCCGGTGTTCGTCGACCCGAACTCTGCGTCCTCGTCGAAGGGTGGCGCGGGCAAGAAGGTCCTGCTCGGCGTCGGGGCGCTCGTCGTGCTCGGCCTGATCGGCTTCGCTCTCGTGACCGTGCTGGGCGGTGGTGACGACTCTGCGGGTGGGATCGGTTTCGAACTCACTCCGGTGTCCACGGAGATCGACGAGTTGTGGTCGACCGATGTGGCCGGCGCCGCAGGTCCGGCCGCGATCAGCGACACCTCCGTCTACGTCGGCTCGAACACCGACTCCGCGTCGACACTGACGAGCCTCGATCGTGAGAACGGTGACGAGCGGTGGGAGGTCGACTTCGACGAGTCGGGATTCGTGACGTTCGTCGGCGAGTACGGCGATGTTGCCGTCGTCTCGGCCTGCACCTTCGGTGACGACGGTCTGACGAGCTGTGACGCCGTCGGACTCGACCGTTCCGAAGGCGAAGAACTGTGGACGGAATCGGTCGGTGAGGGCACCGCCTTTGCCGGTGACGGCGGCGTGACAGTCTTCTCGGACGACGGTGTGAGCCTGCTCGACCCGGCGACCGGCGAGCGCCTCGAACGAGTGCGTGGCACCATCCAGTCCGGCGATCGCAATGGCTTCCTGGTCGACGACGATCAGGAGATCTCGGTGTACGACCAGGAACTGCAGCTGGTGTTCGGTCCGGTCGACGTCGATGACGACGCGGCGGCCGTCGTCTACGACGGCGATCGGCTGCTGGCGGCGATCGGCGACGAGATCGAGTACGTCGACTCGTCAGGCGAGTCGACGCCCGGACCGCGCCTCGACGGGGACATCACCCAACTCGTGTCCGTCGATTCGTCGACGCTGGTCGCCGAACTGGGTGACGAGGTCGTGGTCTACGACCTCGATGGCGACGACGCAGTCGAGCGCTGGTCCGAGCGCGGCACGCTCATCCAGGTGCTCGATCCCGACGGAGGTGTCGTCGTGATCGTCGAGTCCGGCAGCGACACGCTGATCCTCGATCTCGAGATCGGCGACGACCGATTCGACGTGGATTCCGAGAGCGTGACGATCCCGGCCTCGAACGCGCTCGTGGCCTTCGAGGGTCCGAGCGGGGAGCGGATCACCGCATACGAGTGGATCACGGGTGACGAGATCTGGAGCGAGGATCTCGGCGGGCTCGGAACGGTCGGCGAGATCGTCGTCGTGATCGAGGCGGACGGGAATGTCGTCGCCTACGGATGACGGCGGCCACCCGTCCAGGCTGCTCGTCGTGGGCATCCCCGCTGCGTGGGTCGCCTGCGGAGCGGGGCTGTTGTCCACGTCGGTGACCCGCTGGTTCCGACGCGGGCCGGGCTCGCGATTCGCAGGGCTCGAACTCGCCGACAGCATCCGCTCCGGTGTGCTCTCGCCGAGTTGGGGCGTGTGGGTCGCAGCCGGTGTCTACGCCCTCGTCGGCCTCGGAGGCGGGTTCATCGCGACCGCGGTGGTCACGCATCCGGCAGTCCTGGTGGTCCGTGGAGCGATGGCGACGGTGTGTCTGGCGGGGTTCCTGCTGCTCGGTCGTGTCGTCCCACCGTCCAACTGGTCGTCAGGACCTACCATTGCGACGTTCGTCTTCGCTTCCGCCGTCGCACTGTCGACGGTCCAACTCGTGAACACCGTGAGGAACTGACATGTCGTCGTGCCACCACTGCCAACATCAACTGAGTCCGGGTGCCCAGTTCTGCCCCGAGTGCGGTACGCCCGTTCCCGCTGCACCGCCCGCAGGCGGCCCGCAGAACATCGCCTTGCCGAGTGAGGGGTCGCCCGGCGCAACGCCACCCACGTCACCCGAGCCGGCGCTCCCGTGGCAACCGGACTACAGCGACGATGCATCCGCCACGGTCGCCGGGGTGAGGCCGACGCCGACCTACGGACAACCGCCGTCCGTGAATGTCCCGACGGCGGGGCCCTCGGGCCAGTATCCGCCTCAGGGCGTCCCGCAGTATGCGCCCACCTCCATTGGCGACCCGTCCGGCAACGCCGCGCCCGGCTCGTACCTGCCCGCCGGCGCGCCGCCCCAGTTCGTTCCGGTCGGTGGATCCACCTCCGGTGGGGGCAAGGGCTCGGGTGGCAAAGGGAAGCTGATCGGCCTGGGCCTCGGCGTGGTCGGGCTGCTCGCAATCGGATTCCTCGCGCTCCGATTCCTGCTCGGTGGCGACGCTGTGGGAGGCGCTTCGTCGCCCGAGGCGGTCGTCGACGAGATGGTCGCTGCGATCAACGCGCAGGACCCCCTCGCCGTCGTCGATCTCATGGCGCCCGACGAACTCGACGGTGTGGACCAACTCGTCGAGGACGGCTCCCAGTACATCGAGGACCTCGGCCTCGACACCCTCTTCGACGAGAACGAGGACGACGAGTCCTCGATCGATGTCGCCATCGACATCGCGGCCGACCGGATCGACGTGTCGATGGAGGGTGATCGCGCCGCCGTCGTGTCCTTCCAGGTCTCCGGCGACATCGAGACGTCCGGCAACGACGCCATGAACGAAGCACTCGGTGACGAGGACATCTCGTTCGACAGCCGCGACCTCGACGACTCGTTCCCGACCGACAGCGGTGACATCGAGATCGTCGTCGTCGAACTCGACGGCAAGTGGTACCTCAGCCCGATGCTCACCATCGGCCACTACATCGTGCAGGCCGCAGACCTCCCGCCGGGCGAGTACGACCAGATCGGTGGCGACCGGGACCCCGGCGCCGACTCGCCGGTCGACGCCGTCCAGGCGTTGGTCGACGTGATCAACGACCCGGACGCCGACGCTCTGGCCGCGGCACTCGGCGGTGGTGAAGGGCGAGTGGCGCTTGCGTTCCGCGATGCGATCGACGATGCTTTCGCCGAGATCGACACCGGCGACGTCCGCTACGAACTGACCGTGGACACCGACGACATCGGCTCGGGCCGCGTCGAACTCCAGCAGATCGAACTCCGCGTCACCGGCGACCCCGGCGATTCGGCCACGGTCACCATCGAGGACGACTGCCTCCGGGTGCGTGACGGCAACGAGACCGTCACCGACGAGTGCCTCCTCGACCTGCTCGATCTCCCGACAGCGACCGATCTCGACACGACCCTCTGGCTCGACACCGTCGACGAGGACGGCGGCCGACGTGTCCGTTTCGTGCCGACCGTGACCGACGTGCTCGGTCGATTCCTGACGGTGATCGACGATCGCCAGACGCTGCTCTTCGTGACCGACAACGCCCAGCGCGACGACGCAACCGTCGTCGAACCGGGAAGCGACATCGAGATCGACTTCGACGGTCAGCTGTACTCGGTCAACGAGTTCCAGATCGAGGAGGGCGAGGTCTACAACGTCACGGCCGACGACGGCACCGAGGTCGAGGTCTTCGTCGACGGCGAATTCGGCTCGCTGCAACGACAGTTCGGCAGTGACTTCGAAGCCGAGGTCGACGGAGTGGCCCGGGTCGTCACGTACTCCGACATCGACGACGACCGGGACTGTGGCGTGTTGCCGTGTCTGCCGAGCGGCGAAGGCAGCGCCACGCTGCGGATCCGACGGGCCGGGCGTCAGGCCTTGCCGTTTCCCACGCGGATCGCCGGCGACTTCGGCCCCGGCGACATCCGGATCTTCGAACTCGAAGTGGAGTCCGAGCAGCAGGTGCGCATCGACGTGACCGGTGAGGGGATCGAGTGGCGGATCCGCGACGACTTCGACGTGTTCGTCGACACCGACACCTACGACTTCCCGCCCGGCACGTACGAGTTGATCGTCGTGAACACCAGCGGCGAGAACGACACCAGCTACCAGATCTCGCCGACACCCGCGTGACCGATCACGGAACCACCCGCTGCCCGTCGTGCGACACGGCGAACCCGGCACATGCGACGTTCTGCAGCAACTGCGGGTCGTCGATGGGTGCAGGGGCAGCCACACCGCCGCCGCAACTGCATGCGGCGTCGGTGGGCTCGACGCAGGGCGCCGGCGCCAAGGGCTACGTGATCGGCGCGAGCGCCGTCGCCGCAGTGCTGCTCGTCGGAGGCGCACTGCTGTTCCTCGTCGACACCGACGGAAGCGGTGACGTGAGATCGGCCGACTCGGTCGCCGAGGTCGGAGAGACGGACCCGGTGTCGGATCCGAGTACGACCCTCGGTTCCGAGTCCGACGCAACCTCCCTTCCCGACACGGCAATTCCCGACACGGTGAGTCCGGCGGTCGCGCGTACCGAACCAGCGGCGGTCGACGCGCTCACCACCGTGGCGGAGGTTGCGACCACGCCGGCCGCCACACCACCAGCCGTGACCGCTCCACCGGTCACGGCCCCTCCGGCAACCGCAGCCCCGGTGGTCGCGCCGCCCACGGCGGCGCCGCCCATCGCCCCGCCGCCTGCGCCGGTTTCGGCGCTGACGTTCGAACAGGCCGACGGATTCTTCCGCAACTACGTCGCCCTCGCAGTCACCGGCGACTACACGACGGCGTGGAATCTCCTGTCGACCTCCGACCAGGCCGACTACCCGAACGGCTTCGACCAGTTCGTCAATTTCTGGCGCAGCGTGTCCTTCGCCGACGTGCAGCGCGTCGAGTCGGTGGGCGGAAGCGCCGGCTTCCAGTCTCTTGCAGTGGACATGGCGTACGGGCAGGCCGACGGAGACCCGACCTCGTTCGAGATCGTCGAGGTCGACGTCAACGTCCGCCCCGACGGGTCCCTGCAGATCTTCGACTACCGGTACATTCGGAACCAGTGACACAGGCGGGGTGGGAGGAGCCGACATGAGGCAATGTGATCGGTGCGGCGAACACAACCACGGCGACGCTCGCTACTGCGGCACGTGTGGGGTCGCGATGCCCGAGGCGGGCGGCATCGAGTCGCTCGTTGCGGGCGGAACCGACCCGGAGCCGGACGGAGCACGTGATCAGGCCTCGGATGCGGACACTGCGCCCGGTGTCGGCCCGGGAGGCGAAGGCCTGGGCACGAGTGAGTACGTGGGCGCTCCCACCTTCGGCGAGACCGGCCCGGTCACGGGTCCGTCGCCCGCCCCGATCGTCACCGGACCGATCATCGTCGCTCCGCCGTCGTCGTCGCCGCCGGCGTCCGACACCGGGTGGGGCCCCGTGCCGGCAACCTCGGGATACCCGACCGATGTGTCGGCACCCACGGCTCGCCCGCCGGGCGGGTCCGGCATCCCACCGACCACCGTGCAGTCCGGCGTCGGCCTCGCAGACACGCCGCCGTCCGCCTCGGCACCGCTGACCCGTTCATCACGCTCCACCAGCGTGATGATCGCCGCGTTGGCGGTTGCCGCCTTGGTGATCGTCGGAGGCGTGTTCATCCTGCTGTCGTCGGGATCGGGCGGCGACGAGATCGCCCGCACGGCCGACGAGCCCGCCGCATCGACCACCGACGCCGGACTCCCGACGCCGACCGAACCTTCGCCCGTCGCCGTTCCGACGGACACGGGTCTCACCGACACGGATGCCGACGGCACCGTCCTTCCCGACCCGGCCCTGACCACGCTCCCGCCCGAGGTCGTCGTGCCGCCACCGACTGCTGCGCCGGTCCCCACACCCACGTCGCCGCCGGTGCCCGCCCCCACTGC
>JBBSOH010000228.1:0-6048 GCA_038259945.1 Acidimicrobiales bacterium | reverse complement strand
GCCGAACCGCCGCCCAACAACGTCCACTCTGGCTCGTCGACGATCGGGTCGGCCCACATCCCGCTCATCGTGCGCTCGTCGTCGGTCCCCACCACCGGGTCGTCGAGGTGGGCGCGGTACTTGTGGCAGACCATCGACGGGCCGCGCTCACCGTCTTCCAGTCGCACCTGCCAGAACATCGTGTTCCCCGAGAACGAGGCCAGGTTGCCGCCGCCGGCGACGTGTCGTTCGAGGGCGGCGCGAGCGGGTGCCGACCAGTACTCGTCGTGGCCGACGAGCAGTACGAGGTCGTAGTCGTCGAGCGCGCCGGGGTCGGTGTCGAGGTCGGAGGTGACGGCATAGTCGAACTCGTACCCGGCTCCCTCTGCCCACTCGACGAACCGTCGACCGTGCGTGAACCAACCCGTCGAGCCGATCGCCGACGGGTAGTGGTGCTCGGTCCGGTAGCGCTGGAAGATCTCGCCGTCGACATCGGGCGTCGCACGGAAACGGACGGGGCGGGCCTTGCGGTCGTCGCGCTCCACCTCGGGGCGCGACAGCATGCCCCGGCAGAACGGCCGAGCGAACGACACCTTCGAGCCTCCGGTGTACAGGCTCCTCCCACCCCACGTGTTGTACGCGTGCCAGGTGTTGGTCGGCAGCACGTACAGCACCGAACGGCGCTCCTCCACGAATTCGGGTCCGCGCACGACGACGCACGCATGAGCGACGCTGCGATCGTCGGGGACACCGTGAGCGGTCATCGTGACGATGTGGAAGCCGGGCCTCCACGCAGGGTCGAGGTCGAACTCGACGGCGGCCGGCCAGCCGCAGCCCTCGGAGTCGGCATCGACCGGCGGTGGGTGGAACACCCCCTCGACCGACGAGGTCGACCAGAGGTGATCGCGCTCGGCGCCCCAGCGCTCGAGGCTCACGTCGAACGTCGAGGCGTGGGTCGACACGTGGATCCGGACCGTGTCGCCTGCGACGTAGCTCAGCTTCTCGCAGTAGCCCTCGATCGCGTCATGAAACGTCTGGTCGTCCACGACCGCACCGTAACGATGTGCCCGGTTCGTGGCACCTACGGGTGGAGCTGACCCGGGGGCACGACCCGCTCCTTCAGCTCCACGCCGCTCGCGCCCGTCGCGAACATCTGCTCGGCCAGGCCGATCACCCGACGGGCTGCGTCGGTGGGCGCCGTGCCGGTCTCGTGGATGTTGCACACGAGGTTGCGGTCGGCGTCGGTGTGGCCGGTCTCGGGGCGGTACGCCATGTACGCGGACATGCTCTCCGCGGTCTGAAGGCCGGGTCGCTCACCGATGAGGAGCACCACGACCGACGGTCGCAGGAGGTCGCCGATGTCGTTGAGCACGCCGACCCGGCACCGTGACACCAGGAAGGGCAGTCCGACGTTCCAGCTCCGCCGGTCGGCCGCTTCGTGCAACAACTCCAGCACCTCGGTGCCGTAGCGGGCCACGGCCTGAGGTGAGAGTCCGTCGCCGAGGACGACCTGGAAATCGGTCTCCGTCGGGCACCACCGGAGGATCTTCTCGCGTGAGGCGTCGTCGAGCGATCGTCCGCTGCCGGGGTCGGCGAGGTAGCGGGCCCGTGACGTCGCCCGGGTGGAAACGCCGAACAGGCCGAACTCCTCGACGAGTCGGCCGAGCGCAGGGTCGTCGAGGGTCAACTCGGCGTGGACGGCGTCCTGGGCCGCTGCATGATCGGCGCGGAGCCGTAGGAGGTCTGCGGTGGAGTACGACGTGCCCGGTCCGTCGAGGAAGACCCGTGCACGGGTGACCTCGCGAGCGGCGAGTCGCGCATCTGCACGGGATGTGAGTCCCTCCGGTCGGACGGGGAGGGGGACCGAGGAGTCGTCGTCATTCATGGAGACCCGGCGGAAGTCCCGGTGCGACCAGTGAGTACAGGTGATGGAGTTCGGCGGTTCGATCGGCGTTCTGCTGCAGGCGGCCGTTGCGCCACAGCCCACGGGCCTCGAGCCACGCTGCGAACTCGGGTGCCGGTTGCAGACCGAGCAGGTGACGGGTCGTGGCCACGTCGTGATAGCTGGTCGACTGGTAGTTGAGCATCACGTCGTCGCCCGCCGGGACGCCCATCACGAAGTTCACTCCCGCCGCCGCCAGCAGGACGAGCAGGTCGTCGTTGCTGTTCTGGTCGGCGTCGACGTGGTTCGTGTAGCAGACGTCGACCCCCATCGGCAGACCCATCAACTTGCCCATGAAGTGGTCCTCCAACCCGGCGCGGGTGATCTGGCGTGCATCGGCGAGGTACTCGGGGCCGATGAAGCCGACCACGGAGTTCACGAGGAACGGGTCGAACAGGCGGGCCACGCCCTGCGCTCGCGCTTCGCACACGAGCTGACCCATCCCGTGGTGCGCTCCGGCGGACAGTGCCGAGCCCTGACCGGTCTCGAAGTAGGTGAACTGCTCACCCGGGTACGACCCGGGGCGCGAGCGATGCTGCTCGCGCACAGCGTCGCAGGCGTCGCTCAGCATCGCGAGGTCGATCCCGAACGACCGATTGGCCGTCTCGGTCCCCGCGACGGACTGGAACAGCAGGTCGATCGGTGCGCCTCGCTCCAAGGCAGCGATCTGCGTGGTCACATGTGCCAGGACGCAGCCCTGGGTCGGCACCTCCCACGCCTCGATGAGATCTGCGAGCATCGTCGCCAGCGCCGCAACCGTGTCGACGGACTCGATCGCCGGGTTGATGCCGATGACCGCATCGCCGGCACCGAAGAGGAGGCCGTCGATCGTGGACAGCACGACGCCTGCGAGGTCATCGGTCGGGTGGTTCGGCTGGATCCGCACGCCGAGCACGCCCGGACCACCGATGGTGCTGCGGCACCGTGTCGTCACACGCAGCGACGCCGCAGCGCTGACGAGGTCGAGGTCGCTCATCAGGTTCGTGACGGCGGCAGCCACTTCGGGCAGGATCAGCGCAGCCAGACCGGCGGAGGTCCACACGTCGGCGAAGCCGGGGGAGAGGACGTGCTCGCGGAGTTCGCCGATCGTGAGCGAGCCGATCGACGCCTGCATCGCCGGACGGTCGATCGCACCGAGCAGTGCGTCTGTCACCTCGTCGTCGACCATCGGGTCGTCGACGATCTCCGACACCGTGACCGCAGCGAGGGCACACTTCGCGGCGACCCGCTCGCGGTTCGACGTCGCACCGAGTCCGGCGAGCTGATCGCCCGACTTCTTCTCACTCGCCTTGGCCGTCAACTCGGCGAGCGTCGCGAACGTGAACCGTTCCCCGCCGACCGTCTCCGACCAGGTCATGGGGACACGCCGATGCGCGATGTCGAAGAGTCCATCACCGCGATCATGGCGCACCAGCACTCTGTGCTTCGTCGCTACGTACCGGCGCCTCGATGGCGTCGGAGCGATTCGACTGCGAGGAGCAGGCCCACGGCGGGGATCACCGTCGAGATCCAGAGGGCGGCCCGGTAGCCGCCGGTGATCGACTGGACGAGCGCGAAGAACGCCGGCCCGATCGCACTCCCGATGACCATCGCGCTCATCTGGGCACCCGAGACCGCACCCAGATGCCGGCGTCCGAACACCTTCGGGATCGCCGCCGAGGTGAGCGCAGAGAAGCAGCCCTGCGACACACCCCACATCAGTACCGCCAACGCAGCGCCCCAGCCGACGTCCAGGAAGCCGACCATCGGATACATGATCAGCTGCGCGAATGCCATCGCGGCGGCGATCATCAGAGGCGTGATGCGGTCGATCAGCCATCCCGTGATCAGTGAGACCGGAACGCTGACGAACGCGATCGGGACGAAGATGCGCACGATCTCGTCGTCGGTCAGCCCGAGTTCGGAGCCCAGGTCGACGATGTGGAAGGTGATCGCCGTGCTCGTCGATGCGAGTGCGGCGACCGGGATCGTCAACGCCCAGAAGCGGACATCACGGAGCGCCTGCGACCGGGTGGCGTCGTCGTCGGTCCCGACGATCGGTGCGATCACCGTGGGCGCCGGCCCCGTCGGGATCGCGGTTCGACTGCGACCGTCGATCTCGATGCCGGCGGCCTCCGGACTCACCCGGTAGAACGTCACGATCACGCTGCCGACCACGACGACGAGGACGATCGCCATGATCCGCCACGCAGTGCGGAAGCCGTCGATGTCGATCAGTGCGAGGAAGAGCGCAGGGGCAGCGGCGAAGGAGAAGCTGACGATCGCGCTCGACATCGCGGTGACCAGCCCGCGCCGACGATCGAACCACTGAGCGATCATCGTGCGTGACGCCAGCGTCAGCAATCCCTGGCCGCTGAAGCGAAGGCATCCGAAGCCGATGGACATCACGACGAGTCCGAGCGCCGTGCTCATCGGACCCACCACGCTCAACCCGAGCAGCGTGCTCGCCAGACCGAGCGTGGCCCCGAGTGCGACCACACGCGACCCGTACCTGTCGATGGCCCGCCCACCCGCACCGAGCAGCACGCCGCTCGTGCCCGTTCCGGCGAGGTACGCGATCGCCAACTGCAGTCTTGTCAGTCCGGTCGTGGCGATTAGGTCGTCGGTGAAGACGCTGACACCGGCGGTCTGGCCGGGAACGGATGCGAGTGCTCCGATGGTCCCGACCACGACGACTACCCAGCCGTAGTAGAACGGCGCTCGCCTCGGGTCGAACGGTCGGGTGCCAGGTGCCCGCCGCGTCGACGAAGTGCCGATCTCGCCGATGGCCGGGTTCGCCAACCCACTGGTTCCGGTGATCACGTCGGCGCTCGTGTCGGTGTCCGGGGAGGCCATCGCATGCCGAGGCTACGGGCAGCGACGAAGAGCTGAGGGGCCGGTCGCTGAAACGTTTCGACCGTCCCCTCAGGTGTCAGCTGAAGTAGCCGGTGATGTCGAGGATCGTCTCGAACGATCCACCGGGGCCCGCGATGATCCGGATCTGACGGCTGGCGTCGATGCCCACGATGCCGGCGTTCGCGATCGAGACACCCGGCCCCGACCAGTTCAGGCTGGAGACCGAACTCGCGGTGACGTCGCCCGGAACGACGGAGAGGAAGCTCCGGGCCGTCGTTCCCGCCGCCGTGACGTTGTACGCCACCGCTGTTGCTCCGACCGGCACGGCGTCCGCAGCGTTGATCGCGGCGGTCACCCCGTCGCGACCGTCCTTGATCGACAGCACCTTGTTCGACCCCGGAGCGAAGGTGCCGCTCTGTGGGAACGCCGCGTTGCGCGAGTCGTAGACGCGGATGGGGGCGATCGGTGTGAACGACGACGTGGCACCCGAGGCGCCTCCGCCACTCAACTGCTCCCACTGGTTGGTCGCGTAGCAGTACCAGAGGGTGCCGGCAGCGTCGCGTGCGATGGTTCCGACCGTGCCCGGTGCGGTGGCGCCGGTGGTTCCGACCTTCGACAGGCCGACCTTGCCGCTCTTGTCGGCCAACACGTCGTAGGTGGTGCCGCGTCCGACCACGCCGATGCCGACCGAAGCGTCACCGAGCACGCCGATGCCGGGGACGCCGGAGCCCCCGCTGTCGCCGTGTCGGCCGTACACGCCGATTCCGTTCTCGAGTTGGTGAAGGCCATAGACGCCGGCGCCTTCAGCGTCGGTCGTACGACCCCACACTCCGTGGCCGCTGCCGCTGTTCGTGCCCAACACTCCGGCCGAGTCGGTGCCGGCGGCACTGTGGGTGCCGTATACGCCGAAGCCGCCGCTCCCAGAACTCTCGCCCCGCAGACCTGCGCCGTCGAAGTTGCTGCTCGTTCCGTACACACCTCGACCGCCGCGGCCCGTGGCCGTGCCGATCACACCGTGACCGGCGCTCCCGGTCGCCTCACCGCGCACGCCGCTGTAGCCGTCGGCGCTCGCTTGTCCGCGGATGCTCGACAGGTTGCCGAACGAGGTCTCTCCGTCGACCACCCGAAAACTGCTTCCCGCAATCAGGGAAGTGGTGGCGCCCCCGCCGCTGACGTTGTTCTCGCCGATGTTGATCGGGTCCCCGTCGAGCGCCTCGGCGGACTTCGACACGGCGAGTCCGGCGACGGCCGCAACCGCTGCTGCCGCGCCGGCCTTCCCGAGCAGGTCGCGG
>JBBSOH010000227.1:0-6085 GCA_038259945.1 Acidimicrobiales bacterium | reverse complement strand
AGGCTGGAACGCCGACCGAGTGCGAGGAGCAGGCCGATCGGGAAGGCGAGTGCGATCGAAGCAGCTGAGATGACCAGGTTGAGTTGAAGCCCGCCCCAGACCTCCCAGCTGATGCCCTCGAGCCCGATGAGGCGCCCGAGCTGCCACATGATCAGGGCGACCACGGCGAGGAGTCCGAGCTGGCGCCCGTTGCCCGCCTGGCCACCGGACGCACCGACCAGGACCACGATGGCGATGGCGAGGCCGATGGCGAGCACGAGCATCCGTGATTGGTTGAGCCCGTTGTACAGCGTGTAGAAGGCCGTGCCCCCGGCGAACACGAGGGCTCCCACCTGATCGAGCCAGGCGCCCTGACCGTCGAGCTCGTCGACGAGGACGAGGACTGCGGGCACGGCAGCGATGGTGAGGTACATCCACGACAGGCCTGCGGTGCCGGAGAGTACCTGGAAGGCGCCCACCACGAAGACGGCACCGATGCTCAGCGTCAGCCTGGGCCGTGGGGTGAAGCGGACGACCAACAGCAATGCGGTCGCGCAGCCTGCGATCAGGTACGCCGGACCGTTGGCGAGGTCGGGGATGAAGCTGAGGATTCCGCCGGCGAGGACGAAGGGAACGAGGGTGGCGACGAACGACACGATCCGGAGGCTGCGGCCACGGCTCACCAGGTACCCGCAGCCACCTGCGAGTACTGCCCCGGCCAGGATCAGCCACGGCCGGAACGTGCCGACGCAGATGACCATCACCACGATGACCATCAACGTGACGGCCCAGTAGATGCTGGCGATCTCACCGAGCGGCGTCGTGGGGATCTCGGTCCCCGCGAGCTTCGCCTCGGCGAGCGCCCGCTCGCGTCGGTAGCCGACGAGGAGGCCGATCCCACCGGCCATCGCGAACACCTGCACGATGAGCCGGGTGGTCTCGGAGCGCGGGAACCGGCCGGTGAGGAGCAGTTGGATGTTCGCTCGCGTCGGCTCCCATTCGGCCGTGATGAGGACGAAGCGGGCGAGCAGGAAGAGGACGAGCAGGCCGATCGTGCCGAACACCAGGGTGATGATGGTGTTGGACACAGTACTGAAGAGGTTGGCCTTGAGCCACTGACCGGCCGACTGCTCACCGTGGCGAGCACGGTCGGCCTCGGCGAGCGCCTTGACGATGTCACCCCCGGCGGCTTCGTTCGGCGGCACGGTGTGTTGAGTGTCTGGGAACATGTTCAGTTCCGTCCTTCCAGCTCGAAGCGGCGATTGACGATGTTCAGGACGAGCGAGATGAACAGTGAGAACGAGAGGTACAGACCCATCAGGACCAGGATCGACTGCGGCGCCGGTTGCTGGTTGCCGATGAGGGATTGGGTGAGCGACGTGATCTCGGGGTATGCGAGTGCAGTGGCGAGCGAGGTGTTCTTCGTGAGGTTGAGGAACTGGTTGATGATCGACGGCAGTGCGATCCGAGCGGCCTGGGGAAGCACCACGAAGCGGTACCGCTGGAAGCCGGACAAGGCGAGCGCGTTGGCGGCTTCGTTCTGACCCTTGGCCACAGCGAGGATGGAGCCGCGGATGATCTCGGCGATGTGGCTGGCCGTGTAGAGGGCGAGGGCGAGGGTGAGTGCGAGGTAGGCGTCGTTGGTGGCGATACCGCCCTCGATGACACGTCCAGATTCGGACACCTTCGGGAACGAGAACTGCACGGGGCCGCCGAGTGCGATCCATGCGATCACGCCGATACCGAGGAGGGTGCCGATCGACCACACGATCCGATGGTGGGGTGCGCCGGTGTCGATGTTGACCTTGGTCCGCCACCGCCAGACGCCGATGGCGACCAGCAGGGCGACAGCCATGATGATCCAGAAGATTCCCGAGTTCCCTTCGTTCATGAAGGACGGGAACCCGATGCGTGAGATCGAGTAGATCAAGAAGTTCGAGTCGGTACCGGGCACCTTCAGCAGTCCGGGCGGATCGCCGGGCCCGAATCCGGGGAGGGGGCCGGCACTGAAGAGAGCGACGCCGATGAAGACGATGATGACCAGCGGCGGGATGTTGCGGAACGTCTCGACGTAGACGGTGGTGAGCTTGCGGAGCACCCAGTTGGAGGAGAGTCGGCCGATGCCGACGAGCGTTCCGAGCACGAGGGCGATGGCGATACCGACGACCGCGACCGCTGCGGTGTTCTGGACGCCGACGAGAAGCATCCGCCAGACGGGCTGATCGGGCTGGAATCCGGAGTCACGGACGGTGAACTTGGCTTCCGAGCCGAGGTAGTCGAAGCTCGTCGTGATGCCGAGCGCATCGAGGTTGGAGAACAGGTTGCGCTGCAACACGTATCCGACCGCGGCCACGACGATGAGGGCGCCGATCTGGGCGACCACTCGCAACACGCGGATGTTTCGCCAGAAAGGAGGCCGCGACGGGCCCGAGGGCGGCGTGGCCGACGACGGTGGTGCGGTGAGGGTGTCCGTCACTCGGTGGTCTCCTCGAAGATTCGGTCTGACAGTCGGGCGGGTGTCGGACCGGGTCGGCGGCACACGTGGTGCCGCTGACCCGATCGACGAGGGTGTTCAGGTGTTCAGGTGTTCAGGTGTTCAGGTGTTCAGGTGTTCAGGTGTTCAGGCGCTGTGATCAGCGGAACGGCGGCACGTACATGAGGCCACCGTTGGTCCAGAGATCGTTCGGCGATCCCTCGAGGGTCAGGCCGATCGGCACGATGTGCTCGTTGTAGATCTCTTCGTAGTTGCCGACCTGGGTCACCACCTGCACGGCGAAGTCATCGGGCAGTCCGAGGCCCGATGCAGGGTTCTCGGCCTGACCGGTGAAGCCGAGGATGCTCGGGTCGTCACCGGCATAGCTGCCGATGTTCGTCGAGTCGAGGCCGAACTCCCACGCTTGCACCGTGGACATGACGGCCCAGTTCACTGCCTGCGCCCACTCGGTGTCGCCGTCGGCGACCACGGGGCCGAGCGGCTCCTTCGAGATGACTTCGGCCATGATGAACTGGTCTTCGCCGCCGGCGTCCTCGATCGAGAACTTGAACGCAGCGAGCTGTGAGGCGTCGGAGGTCCATGCTTCACACTGGCCTGACTCGTAGGCCGGCTGCAGCTCGGTGTTCTCGGCGAACACGACCGGGGTGAACGGGATGCCTCGGGCGTTGAAGATCGAGGTGAGGTTCAGTTCCGTCGTGGTGCCCGACTGCACGCAGATGCTGGCGTCAGCCAGTTCTTCGAGGGTGGTGAAGCCGCTCGATGCCGGAACCATCATTCCCTGGCCGTCGTAGAAGGTCGTGAACAAGAAGTCCGCGCCCTGCTCGCCGTCACGGGTCGCGGTCCACGTGGTGTTGCGGATGAGCACGTCGACGTCGCCCGACTGGAGCGCCGGGAATCGTGCGTCAGCGTTCAACGACACGATCTCCACCTTGCTGGCATCACCGAGGACGGCGGCGGCCACGACACGGCAGTAGTCGATGTCGAAACCGGTGTACGAGCCATCACTCTCGACGGTGCCGAAGCCCGGGAGGGCCTCGTTGCCGCCACACCGCACGACGTCGGCGGCCTTCACGGCGGCGAGCCTGCCGCCTTCGGACTGGACGACCTCGACGGTGTCGTCCGTGGCGACGGTGTCGCCGGCGGCGACGGTGTCACCTGCGGCGACGGTGTCGCCGGTGTCGCCTCCGACGACCGAATCGGCGGTGTCGGCGGCGTCGTCACCGGAGCTGCTCGAGCATGCTCCTGCGACCAGGCCCAGCGCGACGATGGTCGCTGCGGTGAGCTTCCGTGTGGAAGTTTTCCCCCTGATGATCATGTGATCTCCTTTTCGATGTTCACGTTGTCGTCCCCGCGCGTTCACGTGAGGACCTGCAAGCGAACCTAACACGGTGTGACGAACGTCGCTGACGAGGCAACCTGCACGCAACAGGGCGTTCACGTCCGACCCGGTCGGCACCCGTTCGTGTGGCGCCTGGCGCCGGGTGGGGACATCGGTGGGGAAACCGTCCGCACACCGGTGAGCACGACGGTCGTCGACGTGGCAGAGCGATGTGGCGCCGGACCGTGCCGGGTCGCGTGCTCCCCGGCACACTGGAGCCATGACCGATGCCAGTGCTGTGATCCGCTCCGTGAACGTCTCGACCTCGAAGTCGGTGCCATCCGATGCGACGGCCGTCGGGTATCCCGTCGGCGAGAAGGGTGCGGTGCCTCGTCAGTTGGGCATGTCCCGCTCCGCCCTCGCCGACAACGGCTTCGAGGGCAAGGCCGGCCAGACGCTGGTCATCCCGTCGGGGACCGGCCTGCTCGTGGCCGTCGGTGTGGGCGCCGACGACGAGATCGACGCCAACTCGTTGCGCCGTGCGGCAGCGGCGTTCGCCCGGGTGGCATCGAAGCACTCGCGGCTCGCCACCACGCTCGCCGATGCCGGTGGTGTCGACCCGGAGGCAGCCGGCAGAGCAGTCGCCGAAGGAGTGCTCCTCGCCTCGTACCGATACGTCGGGTTGAAGACCGGCGACGACCTCGGCTCGAAGCTGACCGACCTGACCATCGTCTCCGGAGGCAAGCGGTCGGCAGCGGTGGCGAAGGGCGTCGGCGTCGGCCACGCCATTGCATCGGCCGCCACCTTCGCGCGTGAACTCGCCAACACGCCGCCCACGCATCTCAATGCCGTCGACATCGCCGACAAGGCGGTGGCGCTGGCCGACGATGCCGGGCTCACCGTCGAGGTGTTCAACAAGGACGATCTGCTCGCCATGGGCTGCGGCGGCATGATCGGCGTCAACCGTGGATCCACCGAGCCCCCGCGGATGGTCAAGCTCAGCTACTCGCCCAAGGGTGCGACGAAGCACCTCGCGATGGTCGGCAAGGGGATCATGTACGACTCGGGTGGCATCAGCATCAAGGGAGGCGACGCCTTCCACCAGGTGATGAAGATGGACATGTCGGGTGCCGCAGCCGTCCTGTCGGCGATGTCCGCGTTGAAGGCCGTCGGCTGCACCACCAAGGTCACCGCATGGTTGATGTGTACCGACAACATGCCGTCGGGCTCGGCGCTCAAGCTGGGTGACGTGCTGACCATGCGCAACGGCAAGACCGTCGAAGTGCTCAACACCGATGCCGAGGGCCGCCTCGTGCTCGCCGACGGCCTGTCGCTCGCCGTCGAGGAGGAGCCCGACGCGATCGTCGACATCGCCACCCTCACCGGCGCTGTGCTCGGCGCACTCGGCCCCGACATCGCCGGCCTGCTCGGCACCGACCAGCCGTTCATCGACCAGGTGAAGGCGTCGAGCGACAAGGTCGACGAGCCGGTGTGGCAGCTCCCGCTGGAGAAGAAGCGATACCGCAAGCTGCTCGACTCGCCCTACGCCGACATGAAGAACATCGGCGGACCCTTCGCCGGCACGATCACCGCATCGATCTTCCTGACCGAGTTCACGGGTGACGTTCCGTACGCACACCTCGACATCGCCGGCCCCATGAAGGTCGACGGCGACGAAGGCATCTACTCCAAGGGAGCCACAGGCTTCGGCACCCGGTTGCTGATCGACCTCGCCTGCAACTTCTGACGAGGAGGTGTGGCAGGGGTCTGACCCACTCCACACCACGGCAGCATCGTCGCTGGGTCGGCTGGGGTCTGACCCGAGCCGACCCTGGTTCACAGGCGGCGGGCGTTGTCGGCGACCTCGGCGGCGGTGGCGTCGTCGATGCCGACGGCCACGAGTTGATGCTCGATCACCCACAGGTCGTCGCCGGACTCGAGCATCGCGAGTGCGATCCGGTGTGCTCTCGACAGCGCATCGATCGTGATGCACGAGTGCTCCCACTCGTGGTGTGCCATCTGCACTGCATCGGGCATCCGCCGGAGGTGGCGATGGGCGACCGCAGGAACGCGGCGGCGCACGGCGAGGCCGGCGCTGGTCTGGTGTGCCAGGCCGACCATCGTGCAGCGCCGGCCGAACAGGCAGTCCTGGTTGAGGCAGTCGGGGTCGAAGCAGTCGACCAGCCCGTCCTGGTCGTCGTCGACGCCGTTGCCGCACTGCTCGGGGCCGGCGTCGGGGCCGCCGCCATCGGGCGTTCCGCTGTCGATTCCCGCGTCGGCGAGTGGCCCGGCGT
>JBBSOH010000226.1:0-6180 GCA_038259945.1 Acidimicrobiales bacterium | reverse complement strand
TCCCTCACGCAGTGCGGCGACGAGGATCTGAGGCTTCTGCTCCGGCACGATGCCGAGCCGGAACCCGTTGACCTCGAACGTGTCGTACTCCTGCTTGACCTTCTCGCCGCCGAGGGCGTCGTTCAGGAATCGCACGACGTCGCGGACCTTCTTGTACGGCTCCTCGAACGGGATGCCGTTCCACCGCTCGACGATCACGTTGCTCGACGAGCCGACACCGATCGCGAACCGGCCGGGCGCAGCATCGGCGAGCGCGGCGACGCTCTGCGCAAAGAGCGCAGGTGAGCGCGTGTAGGCGGGCACGATCGCCGTACCGAGTCGGAGCCGGGGTTCCCACGCCGCCGCCATCGACAGCGGGGTGAACGCGTCGGCGCCGTCGGCCTCGGCCGACCAGATGTCGGTGTAGCCGAGGTCGGCGAGTTCGTGCAGCTTGGCCTCGTGCGAATGAAGTGGCCCCGGAAGCGGGACGGTCATGCCAGGACGGTTCGGAAGTGCCATCACCGGACCCTACGCATCAGAGCCGATCCCCCGAAAAAAGCAGCGGCACCATTCGCGGTCACTCGGTTCGGAGGCGGGCGATCACGCTCTGGCTCGCGGTGGCGAGCAGCGTGCCGTCCTCGGCGAACATGTGGACCAGGCCGTGGCCGAAGCCGCGCTCGACGGCATGGATGCGGATGTCCATCAGCACCCAGTCGGTCGGCACCATCTGGCCGACCCGCAACGTGTTGTCGAGGCTGTTGCCTCCGCCGCGCCGTCCGAGCGCCTGACCGACCCCCATCGGGACGAAGTCGCCGAGGATCGCCAGCGAGACGGCGTCGACGTCCGCAATCACTTCGGGGATCCGTGCCCACATGAGCGTCTGCCCGTCCCCCTGCACCACGTCCTGCGACTGCGTGGCGAGGTCGTCCCACTCCACACCCTTCACCATCCGCTGGTCGAGGTGTGCCGTGATGGTGCCTTCACCGTCGATCGAGGTCGGCCGCCTCGGGAGCGACAGCGGTGCGGGGAGATCGGCCGGCACCGTCTCCCACTGACCGCTCGCCTCGAACTCACGGTCACCGAGGGCTGCGTTCACCGTGAGGATCTCGCGATCTGCGACGTGGCACACGGCTCGGGCCTGCGTGATCGCTCGGCCTTCGACCGCAATGGTGACGTCGATGTCGACCACGTCGCCGAGTTGCGTGTACGACAGATACTGCGCAGTGGCCCACACGCATCGGCGTCCCGACGTGCCTTCGAGCGCCGAGATCGCTGCGGCCAGACCGCACCCGCCGAACATGAACCCTTCGTTCACCGAGATCTTGCGTGTCACCGGCAACTTCCACCGGAAACGGTTGTGCGTCGATTCGAGTCCGAGAAAGCTCCGAGAGTCCATGGCGGGTTCGAGCGTAGAGCGCGCCGGTCGCGAGCAGCGCCGCGATGTTCGTTACGGTCCGTCCATGACGACAGACACTTGGCAGGGCGATGCGGTCGGACTCGTGGAGGCCTTTCGCTCGGGCGAGCGCTCACCGATCGAGGAACTCGATGCGGCGTACGAAGCGATCGATGCGAGCCAACTGAACGCCGTGTGCTTCACGGACCGAGAGACGGCGCGCGCCGACGCTGCTGCCGCTGACGTGTCCAAGCCGTTCGGCGGAGTGCCGATCGGCGTGAAATCGCTCAACGAGGTCGAAGGATGGCCGAACGACGAGGCATCGGTTCCTTTGAAGGACCATGTGGGGCAGATCACCACCACGCAGGTCGAACGCATCAAGCGCATCGGCGGAGCGGTCCTCGCCGCCCAGTGCAACTCGAGCGAATTCGGTGGCGTGAACCTCACGCGCACCGTGCTCCACGGTGCCACGCACAACCCGTGGCAGCACGGACGCACTCCGGGTGGGTCATCGGGCGGATCGGCGTCGGTGGTGGCGGGCGGTCTGCTGCCCATCGCCACGGGCGGCGACGGCGGAGGTTCGATCAGGATTCCGTGTGGATTCACCGGACTCGTGGGCCTCAAGGCAACGTTCGGGCGCATCCCGCTCGGTCCGAACACCCAGTACGGGAACCTGACCGTCACGACCGGATGCATGGCGCGTTCGGTGCGTGACACGGCCCGCTGGTTCGACGTGTGCAACGGCCACGACCCGACCGACCCGCTGAGCCTTCCCGGCGTCGAAGGCTGGGAGCGAGGCCTCGGATCGCACGGTGATGCGTTGCGAGGCGCACGAGTCGCCGTCGTCCCGAACTGGGGTGGAGCCGTGGTCTCGCCGGTGATGTGGGAACTGTTGGAGGAAGCGGCGACGCACCTCATCGCCGACAGCGCCATGGTCCGCACCGACGACGTCGACACCGACGTCCCGCAGATGGGTGGTGCCTGGTCGATCTCGGGGATGATCGAGATCCGGGCCGCACTCGGCGACCTGTACCCCGACTGCGCCGACGACCTCACGCCCGAGATGAGGTTCGGTCTCGCCGCGACCGACGGCAAGTACGGCGAGGAGGGCCGGGCGCGCATCGAGCGTCGCCGCACCGAGGTGAACCAGGCGATGGCAAAGATCTTCGACCCGGTCGACGGCGTCGATTTCATCATCACGGCCTCCAACCCCGACGTCGCGTTCGACGCCGAGGGCCCACTGGCCTCGGTGTTCGGCGGAATCGAGGCCGGGATGGGGAACAACGGTCAACTCACCTTCCCGGCGAACCTGCACGGCAACCCGGCGATCTCGGTCCCCGCCGGACAGGTCGACGGCCTCCCGATCGGATTGCAGATCGTCGGGCGCCACTTCAGCGAACCGCTGCTGCTCGACCTGGCTCGCACGATGGAACAGAACCGCCCCTGGCCCCTCACGAGCCTCACCGCGTGACCCCGTGTCCCTGCTGGTGTCTGACACCGGCAGGGACGCACGAGTCCGGCGGGGTGTAGGCCACCGGGCCTCCTCACGGTCGTCGACCATGACGCTCGATCCGCCTCGATGACTTACGGTGGCGGGCATGAAGGTCGCACTCACCGTCACTGACTTCATCCGCCGGGCCGAACTGGTCTACCCCGACCGAGTCGCCGTCGTCGACGAGCCGGATCAGCCTGCAGAGAGTTGGGGTTCGATCGACTACCGCGAGATGGCACGGCGTGCGAGAGCCATGGCAGCCGGCCTCGACGAACTGGGCATCGGGGTCGGTGAACGGGTGGCGATGGTCAGTCACAACTCGGCTCGGCTGCTCACCGCCCTGTTCGGGGTGTCGGGTTCGGGTCGGGTGCTGGTGCCGATCAACTTCCGACTCGTCGCCGCCGAGGTGAAGTACATCATCCAGCACTCGGGCGCCCGGCTGCTGCTGGTCGATCCCGAACTCGCCGAGGCACTCGCCGACGTCGAATGCGAACGCACGATGATCATCGGCGCAGAATCCGATGCCGTCCTCATGAAGTTCGACACCGAACCCGTTGGATGGGAACCCGACGAGGATGCGACCGCCACGATCAACTACACGTCGGGGACGACGGCGCGCCCGAAGGGCGTGCAGCTCACGCACCGCAACGTCTGGATCAACGCCACCACGTTCGGCTGGCACATGGGCGTCTCGGACCGCGACGTGTATCTGCACACGCTGCCCCAATTCCACTGCAACGGCTGGGGGATGCTCTACGCCGTCAGTGCGATGGGTGGCCGGCACATCATCATCCGCAAGATCGACGGTCACGAGATCCTGAGGCGAGTCGAGGAGCATGGCGTCACTCTGATCTGTGGGGCACCGGCGGTCCTGAACGCGGTGCTCGACGCCGCTGCGGAGTTGGCCACCGACGGCAAGCCGATCCCCGGCAGCGGCACGGTGCGCATCGTCGTGGCCGGTGCTCCCCCACCCACGAAGACGATCGAACGGACAGAGACCGAACTCGGTTGGGAGTTCGTGCAGATCTACGGTCTCACCGAGACCGCGCCGCTCATCACGATCAACCGCAACCGGGCCGAGTACGACGGGTTGTCGCCACACGAACGGGCGCAGAAGCTGAGTCGCGCCGGCGCCCCGAGCTTCGGCACGACGATGGCCGTCGACGCCGAGGGTGAGATCATGGCGCGCAGCAACACGATCATGGCCGGCTACTGGGAACAGCCCGACCAGACCGATGCAGCCATCCGCGACGGGTTCTTCCACACAGGCGACGGCGGGGTCATCGACGACGACCAGTACGTCGTCATCTCCGACCGCAAGAAGGACGTGATCATCTCCGGTGGCGAGAACGTGTCGTCGATCGAGGTCGAGGACGCGATCTTCCAGCATCCCGACGTGACCGAGGTCGCGGTGATCGGCATCCCCGACGAGAAGTGGGGTGAACTGGTCACTGCGCTCGTCGTCACGACTCCGGGCAGCGACCTCGACGAAGCGACGCTGATCGCCCACACGAGGGGTCTCCTCGCCGGCTACAAGTGCCCGAAGAAGATCGAGTTCCGAGACGAACTGGCCCGAACAGCCACCGGAAAACTCCAGAAGTTCAAACTCCGCGAACCCTTCTGGCAAGGCGCCGAAAAACAGATCAACTGACGAGAGTCCTCGTCATTCGCTTCGCTCCGTTCCTCGGAGTTGCTCGTTCGCTGCGCTCACTCGGATGGAGCGCCTCCGGCGCGCTGACGCCATCGCCTCACGACAAGTCGAGTCGGCTCGGGAGTCGGGGCAAAGCCCGCCCGCCTGCGGCGAAACCGGTGCACCAATCGAGCGAGCGCAGCGAGTGAGGCCGAGTCACTCCAACGTTGCGTAGGTGGTCGAGCGATCGTCGGTCGTGGTGGCGCCGATCTCGGCGATGCACGCTTCGAGGTCGGTGAGGTAGTCGTCGATCACGCCCGTGTTGGTGTTGGACACCGTGGAGTGCAGGTTGTCGGGCGGGGTCTGGCGGTCGTGGTACCAGCCACGCTTCATCAGAGAGTCGCCGAGTGCGAACACGTCGAGTCCGCTGTCGGGCTCAGCGGCCATGGCGATGAGGTGGAACTGACCGTTGCCGAGGACGCGGACGCCGTCGAGCGACATGATGCCGGCGCGCATCCGATCGGCGTTGATCATCGTCTGTCGGGTCAGTTCGACATAGCCGTCGATGCCCAGGTGCTGCATCACCGCCCACGCGCATGCCATCGGCAGACCCGATCGGGTGCCCTGCATGTTGGGTGATGCATAGAACCCGCCGAGCCAACCGTCGAACACGAAGGTCTGGTACATCCGTGACGCCTTCGAGCGGTGCAGGATCACCGAGACGCCCTTCGGTGCGTATCCGAGTTTGTGGATGTCGGCCGAGATCGTCGTGACACCCGGGACTCGGAAGTCCCACGGCTCGACGTTGCGACCCAGCCGCTCGGCGAACGGCAGGACGAAGCCGCCCATGCACGCGTCGACATGGCAGTTGGCGTCGACCGACATCGCGATCTGAGCGATCGCGGCGATGTCGTCCTGCACGCCCTGCGGATACTGCGGCGCCGACCCGACGACGAGCACCGTGTTGCTTTTCACCATCGCCGCCATCGCATCGACGTCGGCGGTGTAGTCCTCACGCACCGGAGCGAGCCGGACCGTGAGACCGAAGTTGTGCGCGGCCTTGTGGAACGCGGCGTGCGCGGTCTCGGGCAGCACCATCTCGGGTTCGGTGACGCCACGCTCGATCGCACCCCGCTCGCGAGCGGCGAGCACCGCGCACAGGATCGACTCGGTGCCACCGCTGGTGAGGAATCCCGACGCCGATCCCTCCTCGAGCAGATCGCCGTGCAGCAGCGACGACGTCCACCCGACGACTTCGCGCTGAATCGCTGCCAGCGACGGGAACGCCTGGGTGTTCAGTGCGTTCTCGTGCAGGTAGAGCCGCGCCGCCTGCTCGGCGACCTCGTGCACCGACGGGCCGCCGTCGTACACCATGCCGAAGGTCTTGCCATCGGCCCACTTCACGTCGTTTGCGCGTTTCGCGGTCAGGTCGGCGATGACCTCGTCGACCGGACGCCCCTGCTTGCCGAGTTCCGTCATGGCTCGATCATCGCACACAGGGCCGGCATCGCATCTTCCGAGCGAGGCAGGAATGGTAGCGGGCGCGATCGATGCCGTCCACGCACCACGCTCACGCCGGCCGCCCTGCGCTCCGAGTCGGTGTACCTTGCGCCGATGGCGACCGCAGACCTGCCGACGACCGCTGACGACACGACGACGATCTTCCGAGCTCGACGGATCGTCACG
>JBBSOH010000225.1:0-6220 GCA_038259945.1 Acidimicrobiales bacterium | reverse complement strand
CCGAGGGTGTCGAGTGAGGCCATGACGCCGAGGTCGACGTCGGGGAGTGTGGGGACGGCGTCTTGGACGGCGCTGAGGATTTCGACGCGTTTGATGGAGTCGATGCCGAGGTCGGCTTCGAGTTCCATGTCCATGGTGAGGCTGTCGGCGGGGTAGCCGGTGCGGTCGGCGACGATGGTCAACATCACCGCGGTCATGTCGACGGCCTCCGGCGCGGGAGCGGCGACCGGAGCGGCTGCGGGCATGGGCGCAGCGGTCGCCGTGGGCATGGGTGCCACTGCGGCAACAGGCGCAGCGGGAGCGACCACCGCCGGAGCCGGCGCTTCCGGTGCATCGGGAACGGCGGCCGCAGCGACTGGTGCGGCGGGGCGAGGAACAGCGGGGACGTCGACTCCGGCGAGGCGGCCGAGGACAGCGAGGCTGTCCTGGGCAGCGTCCAGGAACGCCGAGTGGGATCTGGCCATCGAGTCGAGGTACGCGGTGTGTGCATCAGCGGTCTGCTGCTGAGCTGTCTGGTACGCCGCCAGGACTCCGGCCGAAGCCGGCGCTGTTGCGGGAGCATGTGAGGGCACGGCCGCGATCGGTGCAGGCGTGTTCGCGGCAGTTGCCGGTGCCGGTGCAGCGGCACCGGGCGCGGGCCTGACGGCCGGTGCGGTGGGCGCCGGGGACGCGGGTGCGGGCGTCGTCGAGGCCGGCACCGGGGCGCTGCGGGTGGTCGGAGTCGGTGGGGTGGTCACGGTGGGATTCGGTCCGACGAGTTCGGTGAGATCGTGCGGGGGGTACGGCGAACCGGTGTTGGCACCGTTGATGGCGATGGCGAGCTTTGCCGGTGCGACGACGGCATCGGCGGGATCGGCGTACTCGGACCACAGCGCGCCGAGGTCCATCTCCACGCCCGCGGCAGCGAGTTGCCCGAGGCCTCGGAGCAACGGCGTCAGGTCAGTGCTGTTCTGCTTGTCGAGTTGGATCGCGGCGTGGTCACGACCGTCGAGGATCCGTCCGATCAGCGACGTGAGCACGGACCCGGGGCCGACCTCGACGAACGTGCGAGAACCGGCCTCGTACATCGCTTCGATCATCTCGACGAAGCGGACCGAACTGGCGATCTGGTCGCTCAGCTGCGTCCTCATCTCGCCGGCTCCCGCCGGATACGGGGCGGCCGACGCGTTGGCGAACACTGGCATCGTGGGGGTGTCGAACTCGATGCCGTCGAGGAAGGTGCCGAACTCGGTGCTGGCGCCGCTCACGATCGGGGAGTGGAAGGCGGTGGCGACCGGCAGCCGCTTGAACCTCACGTCGGCGGCCTTCAGATGTGTCTCCACCGCATCGACCGCGTCCGTTGCACCCGACAACACGACCTGGGTGGGGCCGTTGTGGTTGGCGACCACCACGTCGGCGCCCGACTCCTCGACGAGCGTGCGGACCTGGTCGATCGAGCCGACCACCGCAGTCATCGAGCCGGGGGTCTTTGCGGCGTCTGCCATGAGTTCGCCGCGGCGTCGCGCGACGTCGATCATGTCGGGGGCCGACAGCACGCCGGCGGCGTGCAGCGCGGTGATCTCGCCGAAGCTGTGGCCGCCCACCTGAGTGGCGGTCACGCCGATCGCCCCCAGCAGACGCAGGAGAGCGAGACTCGTGACGCCGATCGCGGGCTGCGCCCACTCCGTCTGCGTCAGCCGTGCGGAGTTCGTTGCGGCGGCATCGTCGGCGAAGGTGGTGATCGGGAAGACCACGTCCTGGAGGGGTTCACCTGCCCAGTCGCGGCTGGCTGCGAGATCCCACGCGGCCATGGCCTCGCCGAAGTTCATCGCAGTCGCGCTGCCCATCGACACGTACTGGCTGCCCTGCCCGGGGAACACGAAGGCCACGTTGCCGGCCGGGCGGCCGATGCCGTAGGACACGCCCGACGGCAGGGTGAAGGCGTCGTCGGGTGCGGCCTCGATGCGCTCGATCGCTTGTTCGAGCCGCTCACGCAGTTCGTTCTCGTCGGCGGCGACGACGGCGAGCCGAACTGCGGCGGCCGCTGTATGAGCGGCCTGGCTGCTGTGCGCGAGGCGGGCGAGGGCACCCGTGTCGGTCACCGACTCGACATGGGTGCGAGCCTGGGCGACGAGGTCCTGTGCGTCGGTGCCGTCGAGCACGACGAGTTCGGGTCCGCTCGTCCGAAGGCGCGGGGCACGGGTCCCCGAGCCGGTGTACTCCGACAGGGTGATGTGGAAGTTGGACCCGCCGAATCCGAACGAACTGACCGACGCTCGTCGTTCATGATCGGCGCTGCGCACCCACGGGCGCGACTGCGTGTTCAGGTGGAACGGCGAGTTCTCCAGGTCGAGTCCCGGGTTCGGGCGCTCGATCTTGGCGGTCTGTGGCAACACCTTGTGGTGCACCGCCATGACGGCCTTGAACAGTCCGGCGGCGCCCGCCGCGGACTTGGTGTGGCCGATCTGGCTCTTCACCGAACCCAGAGCACACCACTGCCGATCGGTGCGTCCGGATGCGTCGAAGGCCAGTTCGAGTCCACCGAACTCAGCGGCGTCACCGGCCACCGTTCCCGTTCCGTGCGCCTCGACGAGTTCGACGGTCTCGGGCCCGTACCCGGACTTGGCGTAGGTCGCCCCGAGCGCCCGTGCCTGGCCAGAGGACACCGGTGCGTAGACGCTCTTGGAACGTCCGTCCGAACTCGAGCCGACGCCGTTGATCACGGCGTACACGTCGTTGCCGTCGCGCTCGGCGTCGTCGAGACGCTTGAGTGCGAACATGCCGAGGCCCTCACCGAGCATCGTGCCGTCGGCCTGGTCGGAGAACGGCCGGATCTCCTCGGACTTGGACAGTGCCGGAGTCTTCGAGAAGCACATGTACATGAAGATGTCGTTCATGGTGTCGACGCCGCCGGCGATGACGAGGTCACTGTCGCCGAGGTACAGCTCGTTGACGCCCATCGAGATCGCGGAGAACGACGACGCACACGCAGCATCGGTGACGCAGTTGGTGCCGCCGAGGTCGAGCCGGTTCGCGATGCGCCCGGCGACGACGTTGCCGAGCAGCCCGGGGAAGGTGGCCTCGGTCCATTCGGGGTGCAGGTCGGCGATCCGGTCGCAGGCTGCCTGCGCGGCGTCTTCGGGCACCCCGGCGCGGCGCATGCCCTGGAGCCACAGTGGCCGATTCATCCTGCTGACCATCGAGCCGAAGAGTTCCTGGCCCGACGTGACGCCGAGAATGACCGAGGTGCGCGAGCGATCGAGTTCGCCGATCTGTCCGCGCGTTGCATCGTCGAGGACGCGCTGGGCGACGATCAGTGCGAGGAGTTGTGCGGTGTCGGTCGAATCGACCGACGACGGCGGGATCCCGAACTGCATCGCGTCGAGTTCGACGGTGTCGAGGAATCCGCCGCGTCGACCGTACGTCTTGTCGGGCGCCGTGATGTCAGCGTCATAGTGGTCGTCGATCAGCCAGTGCGTCGAGGGAACGGCGGTCATCCGGTCGGTGCCGGCGACGATGTCGTTCCAGAAGCCCGTCGAGTCGGTCGATCCGGGGAAGAGGGCCGACACGCCGACGACGGCGATCGGAGGGCGCCGGGTCTGGCGATCGGCCTGGTGTGGTGGGTGTGTCTGGCTGGTCGTCATGGAGGTCCTGATGCAGGTCGAGGTCGCGCTCAGTGGAGCGCCGGGATGTCGAGCGGGCGGGGTCGGTAGTCGAAGCTGGACGGATCGACGGCGACGCCGAACGTGCGGAGTTGGTGGGCCCGGGTGATGACCGCGGCACCCTCCAACAGGTTCATCGCCACTTGAGCCGCTGTGCGAGCGGAGGGCTCGGCGAGGAAGGAGCCGGCCGTCCACTCGTTGAACGCACCCATCGCGGGGCCGCACCAGATCTGGTAGTCCAGCATCCGCTCGCTCTGTCCGTCGATGGCCCAACGGCTCGACTGGCCGAGGTAGCTGCGGAACGTGAGCGCCATCTTGTGACGCGGCTCGCGTTCGGCTCGCTCGACCTGTGCGGGCTCGCGATCCATCCAGAAGTCGCGGGTGGATTCCCAGCACTCGGCAACCGTGGTGCCGAGGATCTTCTCGAGCTCGGCGACCTCGTCGGCGGGGATGTCGTCGAGTGACCGGTACGAGCGGTAGAGCTCGTAGAGCTTCTTGGCCCGTGGCGCGAACATCGTGCCGCGCTTGAGGACCTGGAGGTCGACGCCGAGTTCGAACATGTCGGCGGCTGGGGCCATGGTGATGTCGGCGATCCCGGCCGAGGCGAGCATCTGCTTCCCTTCGTCGGACAGACCGGACTCGACACACGCTTCGTTCACCGTGCCCGTCAGCACGTAGGAGGCACCGAGTGCGAAGGCCGATGCGACCGCTTGCGGCGTGCCGATCCCACCCGCGGCGCCGAGCCGGATCGGCCGCGTGTACCCGTACTCGGCAACCACCTCGTCGCGCAGCGACTGGATGGTGGAGAACAGCGGGCCGAGCGGACGGTTGTCGGTGTGGCCGCCGCTGTCGCTCTCGACGGTGATGTCTTCCGCGACCGGAAGCGTTGCGGCCAGGTCGGCTTCGGCGACGGTGAGCTTGCCCTGCGCCACGAGAGCGTCGAGCATCTTGCGTGGCGGCGGGCTCATGAAATGGCGGGCGACTTCGGGACGCGAGATCTTCGCGAACACCATGTTCGGCCGATGGACACGACCGGCCCCGTCGACGGTGATGCCGCTGGCCGAGTACCGCACGATCGCGGGCGTCAACGCCATGTATGCGGCTGCAGAGACCCGGCGCACACCGCGCTCGATGTACAGCTGTGCGACCGCCGCCTCGAGCTCGGGTTCCTGTGGCGAGTGGATCAGGTTGCATCCCCACGGGGCGCCGGACGGCCCGAGCGTGGCCGTGAGTTCGTCGACGGCCACGGCGATCCGGTCGCGTGCAAGACCTGCGGCCCCGAAGAATCCCATGCATCCGGCGCGGGCCATGGCGATCACGAGGTCGGTCGTGGCGATGCCGTTGGCCATGGCGCCGCTGACGTAGGGGAAGCGTGTGCCGTGGACCTCGGTGAAGCTGCGATCACCGAGCCACTCGGGGAACATCGACGGCAGAACGGCAGCGACGGGCCAGGAGCCCGGGGCCCCGACCTCCACCAACGACCCCTCGACGGTCACGCCGCGGGCACCGGTCGACGGGTCGACGACGACGAAGGTGCGGTGGCGCAGTACGTGGGCGATCTCGGCGATGGCGCTCGGGGTGAAAGCTGGCGACTGCGTCGTGGCCAAGCCGGCGATCGGCTCCTCGGTGGGCATGGGAGAGCTCATCGGGCAGCCGGGTGGCGCGATTCCGCGGCCCTCTGCTGAAGAGCGGACACGTACCTCACGAAGGAACGACCCTACTTCGCCACATGTGAAGTTCGATCGGCGGGAAGGGTGCGAATGCACGGTGACTCATGGCGGGAAGTCACTCCACACCCGCCACTCGTGGGAGTCCGCTTGCTTCCGACGAGCGATCGAGTGACTGATCGTGCCCACCTCCCACGTGGACGGACCCGGCACGCGGGGAGTGCCGGGTCCGCGTCTCGTTCATGTGGCGATGGTTCAGGACTCGGCGAGTTCGCTCTCGCTGTCCGGGGTGAGGGCGTCGACGTCCTTGCCGCCGGCCTCGACGTATCCGTCCTCACGTGACTTGGCCAGTGCAATCGCCAGGACCAGCAGACCGAAGAGAGGCTTCGCGAGCACGTCGCCGACCGAGTACATGACCTGGCGGGCGACCTCGGCGTTCGCTTCGTCGTCGATCAGCGACGGCAGCATGTAGGCGATCGGGTAGATGCCCCACGTTGCGAGGATGATGTAGCGGAGAGCGTCGACGAGCGTCTTGACACCGCCGCTCTGACGTCCGAGTGACTTGCCGAGCTCGACGAAGAGCACGTACAGGATGTAGAGGAACGGCAGCGTCGACAGGACGCCCCACACCGTGCGAGACGACGAGTCTGCAGCGGCGATCTCGCCCGGGTAGCCGAGTGCGATCATCGCCAGTGCGGCGATGGTCAGTCGTGTGATGAGGCTGCGGGTCTTGCTCTTGGCGAGCTTCAGCACGACGACGAGTTCTGCGAGGAGCAGAGGGACGGTCAACAACCAGTCGACGTAGCGATATCCCTCGTTGAAGGGTTCGCCGTCCTGCACGTAATCACCACCGACGAAGCTGAATGCATCTTTCCACGATCCGAAGATGCGGACGTAGTGATAGAGGGCGAT
>JBBSOH010000224.1:0-6235 GCA_038259945.1 Acidimicrobiales bacterium | reverse complement strand
GATGCAGCACGTGGGTCGAGACCGACCCGAGGATCGCTGCGCTCAGGCCCGAGTGGCCGCGCTGCCCGACGACGAGGAGGTCCGCACGAGACGCCTCCTCGAGCAGCGTGGCCGACGGGTCGGCGCACTCGAACCGTCGTACGAACCGCGTCGCCCCGGCGTCGGCTTCGAGCCGGTCCAGGATCTCGTCGAAGTGGTCGCGTGCACGCTGCAGTTCCTGTTCGACGTGGCCCGACGACCAGGGTGCCCATGCGCCGACGACCATGATCTCGCATCCGTCGGGCGCGAAGTCGGTTGCCCACGCCAGCGCCCGCTGGGATCGGTCCGATCCGTCGAGGCCGACGACGATCCGCTCGATCGGCCGATCTGCCGGGGCGGCGTCCGGAACCACCACCGTCGGGGCCAGCGCATGGGCGGCGCACTGCGAACTGACCGAGCCCAGGAGAAGTCGCCGGAACCCGCCGAGCCCGCGCGACCCGACGACCACGAGCGAACTGTCGTTGCTCTCGCTGAGCAGCGTCGCCGCAGGGATGCCGCGAACGATGTGCTGGGAGACCGACACGCCGGACTCGAGCGCACGGGCGACGACGTCGTCGATGTCGTCGCACACCCGCGTCGGTGCGAACTCGTCGATCGACTCGACGGGCAGCGGGAAATCGATCGCCGGGATCAGCCAACTCCGCACGAGCCGGATGTCGACGTTGCGGCCGACGGCCTGGGTGATGGCCCACGTCGTGGCGTGGGACGCGCCCGCCGATCCGTCGTGGCCGACGGTCCATGTCTGCGGTGTCGACGTGCTCATGGTTCAAGGGAGCCACCGATCGGCGTGGCTCGACCAGAGGACAAGGTCACCCGGTGTCCGTGAGGACCTTCGCCCCTGTCGACCCGTTCGCTCCGGTCCCACACTGCAGTCATGACCGAACGACCGACCGTCGACCTGGATCCGCTCTCCACCGGCGAACGCGCACGACGACCGGTCCGCCCGTTCGTCGTCGAGGACGTCCTGCGGGTGGCACTCGACGAGACCTTGCGCTCCGTTGCGGTGGCGCTGCGCGACAGGGACGTCAGCTTCGCCGTGGTGGGAGAGGGCGACGACATCGACGGGGTGATCTCCGAGCGCGACCTCGTCGCCGCGATCGCGTTCGGACACGATCTCGACGCGACCACGGCGCGCGACGTCGAGTCACACTCGCTCAACTGGGCGTCGGCCGACGCAGACATCGGGAACGTGGCCGAGGAGATGCTCGAGACCAACGTCCGCCACATCCTCGTCTGCCACGACGACGGCACACTGGCCGGAGTCGTGTCGATGCGTGATCTGCTCGCCGCCCACGTCATCTGACAGCAGGACCTTCGGCCCTGACCGTCAGCCGACGGTTCCTGCTGACTGGAGATGTGAGCGACGAACCGACATCGACGAACGCAGAGCACCCCGTGATCGAGTCCGGGCCCGGTCGTTGGATCGTGGGCATCGACGGATCGGACTGCAGCCGTCATGCTGCGCTGTGGGCCGTTGCTCATGCTCCCGGGCGCGCATGCGAACTGCGACTCGCCACCGCCTGGAGTCTCCCGGTGACGTCGACCATCGCCCCGATGAGTCCGCTGACGACCGCCGCCTCGTTCGACGGACTCGAGGAATCGGCGTCCGCGACCGTCGACCTGCTCGCCGCACAGATCGAGCCGTCCTTCGACGGTGTCGTGACCCGCTGCGTCGGGCGAGGAAGTGCCGCCTCACTGCTGCTCGACGGTGCCAGGGACGCCGATCTGATGGTCGTGGGTTCGCGAGGTCGTGGCGGCTTCGCTCGGCTCCTGCTCGGTTCGACCAGCACGCAGTGCGCCACCCACTCCCCCGGTCCCGTTGCGGTGATCCCCACCACGGCAGGACTCGAACCGATCACGGCGATCACCGTGGCGTTCGACGGGTCCGATCACTCGATCGCCGCACTCACCTGGGCGATCGGGTTCGCGTCCTCCGGCACGGTGATCGAATGCGTCAGCGTGTGGGACACCTCGCCGATCGCCGTCGGGAGCGACCGGTTCTTCTTCCCGGAGGCCACCGACCTCGCACGCGAACGCGCGGAGCACCTCGTGGGCGCAACCGTCGACGCGAACGCACGCGACGACGTCGAGATTCGAGAAGTGTTCGTCGAGGGTCATCCGAGGACGGTTCTGGCGGAACGAGCAACCGGCTCCGATCTGGTCGTGATGGGGGCTCGCGGCCACGGTGCGATCGGCGCGGCGATGCTCGGTTCGGTGTCGACCTGGCTGCTCCACCACGTCGACCATGCGATGGTGGTGGTCCGGTCGGCGATCGCAGACGACGGCGAGGCGACCCACGACGCATGATGACGTGATGATCAGGAGCTCGGGACTTTGTACCGTCGACGCAGACGCTCGATCGTGTGAACATGGGGCCATGACCACGACAGCTCTCCTGGCCGATGATCCGATCACGCCTGCACATCCGAGATGGCTGTACACGTTCGGCGAGATCGACGAGGCGCAGGTCGACGTCGGCGGTGAGTGGGACGCAGTCCGGTCGCTGCTCGGTGGCAAGGGTGCGAACCTCGGCGACATGACGCGGCTCGGCGTCCCCGTCCCGCCGGGTTTCACGATCACGACGGCTGCGTGCAACGCCTTCTCCGACGGCGGCGGAGTTCTTCCTGCTGGGCTGTGGGACGACGTCATCGAGGCGATGCGGCAACTGGAGTCGACGACGGGCAAGGAGTTCGGTGGCTCCGACGAACCTCTGCTCGTGGCATGTCGGTCGGGTGCCAAGTTCTCGATGCCCGGGATGATGGACACGGTGCTGAACATCGGCCTCAACGACGAGGTCGTGGAGCGGATGATCGCCGCCACGGCCGACGAACGATTCGTGCTCGACTCGTATCGGCGGTTGATCCAGATGTTCGGTGGCGTGGTACTCGGCGTCGCCGACGAGCACTTCGAACACGTGCTGCGCGCCCGTCGTGACGCCGCCGGCGTGACCAGTGACGCCCGACTGACCGCCGCCGACCTGCGCGACGTGATCGCTTCCTTCCAGGCCGTGATCGATCGTCGTGCGTCGCAGCCGTTCCCGACCGATCCGTTCGTCCAGTTGAGGATGGCGATCGAAGCGGTGTTCGAGAGTTGGCGCAGCAAGCGCGCTCACGACTACCGGGTCGCCGCCCACATCGCGCACGACCTGGGCACCGCCGTGAACGTCGTGACCATGGTCTTCGGCAACACCGGCGACGACTCGGCGACCGGTGTGGCGATGAGCCGCGACGCAACCACGGGGGAAGCCCGCCTCGAAGGCGACTACCTGATCAACGCCCAGGGCGAGGACGTGGTGGCCGGCATCCGCCCGACGCTGCCGATCGCTCAACTCGCCGACGACATGCCCGACGTCGCCGCTCAGTTCGCCGAGATCGCCGGAAAACTCGAACGCCACTACCGGGACATGCAGGACATGGAGTTCACGGTCGAGCGGGGTCGGCTGTGGCTCCTGCAGACGCGAGACGGCAAGCGGACCGCGCAGGCCGCCGTCCGCATCGCCGTCGAACTCGCGAACGAGGGTCTGATCAGCCGGGAGGAAGCGGTGATGCGGGTGTCCGCCGACCAGCTCGACTTCTTCCTGCACCCGCAATTCGACCGGGGGGCCATCGCCGCCGCGACCGAACTCACCACCGGGTTGAACGTCTCGCCGGGTGCCGCGGTCGGCGTGGCCGCGTTCGACCCGGACCTCGCGCAACGCTGGGCCGAGGAAGGGCGCCAAGTCGTGCTGGTGCGTCAGGAGACGAAGCCCGACGACGTCCACGGCATGCTGGCCGCAGCGGGACTCCTCACCTCGAGCGGCGGACGGACGAGTCACGCGGCGCTCGTCGCCCGCCAGTTCGGCAAGCCCGCGGTCGTCGGTGCCTCCGAGATCGAGATCGACATGTCGCTGCGCACCTTCACCGTCGGCTCGACGAAGGTGCACGAAGGCGACTGGATCTCCGTCGACGGGACGACCGGGCGCGTCTACGCGGGCCAGATCGCAACCGTTGCACCCCACCTCGACAACCAGTGGGTGACGACGCTGCTCGAGTGGGCCGATGAGTTCCGCACGCTCGGTGTCCGAGCGAACGCCGACGACCCCGTCGAAGCAGAACGCGCCCGCGCCTACGGGGCCACCGGGATCGGCCTGTGTCGAACCGAGCACATGTTCTTCGACCCCGAACGTCTGCCGATCGTTCGGCGGATGATCACGGCGATGACGCTCGCCGAGCGACGGGAGGCGGTCGACGCGCTGCTGCCGCTGCAGCGTGGCGACTTCGTCGGCATGCTCCGCGCCATGGCCGGCGACCCGGTGATCATCCGCCTCCTGGACCCACCGCTGCACGAGTTCCTCCCCGGCTTCGACGAACTGACCCGATCGGCCACCGATCTCCAGATCCGACTCGTCCACGCCCAGGACCTCCAGCAGGTCGAGTCGCTGCTCGACGAGTTGACCGAAGTCCGGTCGATGCTCGACCGCGTCGACCGACTGCGCGAGACCAACCCGATGCTCGGGCTGCGCGGTGTCCGCCTCGGACTGCGGATCCCCGAACTGATCCGGATGCAGACCCGAGCGATCCTCGAAGCCGCATTCGAGGTGCAGGCCGAAGGACTCGACGTGCGCCCGGAGATCATGGTCCCCTTGGTCAGCCATGCCACCGAGATGGCCGCTGCTCGCGCCCTGATCGAATCGGAGATGGCGATCATCTTCGACGAGCAGGGAGCCACCCTCGACGTACCGATCGGCGCGATGATCGAGGTGCCACGAGCAGCCCTCACCGCCGGCGAGATCGCCGAGCACGCCGACTTCTTCTCGTTCGGCACCAACGACCTCACCCAGATGACGATGGGGGTGAGTCGCGACGACGCCGAAGCGAGCTTCCTGCTCGACTACCTGGCGAACGAGATCATCGTCGACAATCCGTTCACCTCGATCGATGCCGCCGGCGTCGGGCGGCTGATGGAGTTGGCCAGCGTCGAGGGTCGGGCGACCGACCCGAACCTCACCATCGGCATCTGCGGGGAGCATGGCGGCGACCCCGCGTCGATCGCTCGCTGCCAGGAACTGGGTCTCGACTACATCAGTTGCTCGGCCTACCGGGTCCCGGTTGCACGACTGTCGGCTGCTCACGCCGCACTGTCGTCGTGACTCCGACACCACGAACTGCACCGGCAGACACGAAGAGCACCACTGACGGAATGAACAGGAGCAGCGGAGACTCACCGAGAGCGGACGCCGCGGCCGCACCACCCACGTAGCCCGCCAGAACACCGACGAGCACCGCAACGGTCGCCGATCGGCGCCCGAGGGACGTCCGTTCTGCGCGGCGCAGAGCGAGCGCCACCTTCTCGCCGATCCGCACGACCGTGCCGGTTCCGTACGTGGTCGCGACGGCGACGCTGCCGACCCGTCTCAGTGAGGACGCCTGGATCCCCATCGCGAACGCGCCGATCCCGATCACCACGAAGTGGATCGCGTCGGGCCGACTCGAGAACTCGACGTCGCCGACCAGCAGGATGACCGGGAGCGACAACGTCAGGAGCGCCTCGACGACGACCAGGTCGTCGGGACGTACACGGCCCTCACGCTGGAGTTGGCGGTCATGGTGCGAGATGGCCACGACGACTCCGGTGACGAAGGCGATCACCGCCGCCACCGAACCTCCGGCGATCGCCCAATCGGCGGAACCCGAGGAGATCCCGACGCGGACCATGTTGCCGCTCATGTTCGCGACGAACACGTTGGTGACGTACAGGAAGAGGTGCGCGTCGACGAACCCGGCGACGCCTGCGAGTGTGACCGCGAGCACGAGCGGTCCCGACGGGTGATGAGAGGTTTCCGCCGTCACGTCGAACCGCTCCTCGGGTGCGACAGCAGTTGCGACGAGCACCGTCGCGATCGGCAGGGTGCAATCACCCGGCCAGCCTCGCAGCTCCGAGGTCCCGAACCGGGACCTCTGGCCCTACCCCCGACGACGGCGTCGGACGAACGTGGCAGATGCCCAGGCGATGCCTGGCACCAACAAGGGAGAATTCGATGTCGAAAGTCTTGGTCACCGAGAACGATGTGGACGCCGCGCCGCCCCACGTCGACGAGATCGATCCCGCAGCCGGCGCGCGATCGCCGGTCGAGTCGACCGTCGCGGGATACGCCTGGGCCGCAGCACGACTCTCGATCGGATTCGTGTTCCTGTGGGCGTTCCTCGACAAGCTCCTC
>JBBSOH010000223.1:0-6373 GCA_038259945.1 Acidimicrobiales bacterium | reverse complement strand
GCCGTCGATGATCTCGATCGTGGTGTCCGGCCCGGTCATCGCCCGTGCGGATTCGGCGACCTCCGGACCGATGCATCCGTCTTCGGAGCCGTGGAGGTACAGCAGTGGCTGAGTCGGTGCGGTACCCGTGGCTGCCTGGACATCGGCCAGGTCGTCGAGTACGCCGACTGCGCTCAGTGTGGCCCGGTAGTAGCCGAGCGCAGCCGCGAGATTGGCGGGGTCCCGAAGCGATTCCTTGACGAGCGCGAGGTCGTCGGAGGCGTCGTAGCCGGGCGACCAGTCGCGCCAGATCATGTCGATGAACGAGAAATCGTCGGCGGGCACCACGAGGTCGGCCAGCGGGTGCTGGAAGAAGAACATGTACCAACTCTTCTTGAGCTGGTCGGTGTTGGTGACGAACGCATGACCCATCGCTCCACCGGGCGGCACCGACAGGCCGACCACCTTCGCCCAACGATCGGGTGTGTGGACGGCGGCTCCGTAGACGATCGAGGCGCCCCAGTCGTGGCCGACGAGCACCGCCCGCTCGTCGCCGTGGAGCGCGTCGTGGATCGCGATCACGTCGAGGGACGAGGCTCCGGTCTGGACGCATCCGTCGGTCGGGACATCGCTCGGTGCGTAGCCGCGCAGGAACGGTGCGGCGACGCGGTACCCCGCCGATTCGAGTGCCGGCATGAGGTGCCGCCAGGTGTGGGCTGTGTCGGGGAAGCCGTGGGCACACACGACGAGCGGTCGTTCGGTGTCGTCGATCGAGGCCGACACGACACATTCGATGCCGACCCCGTCTCGTTCGATTCGTCGCTGTCCGTCCATGGCCCGGACCGTACTGCGTCCCCATGTTCGAGCGATCAGTGTGCATCGTCGCCGGACAGGAGCTCGACGACGGGGTGGCTCAACAGGGGAGGGGCAGGTCTGCGACCAACTTCACACCGGACGCCTTGCTGGCGCCGGGTCCACGGAGGCCTATGGTTCGTTCATCGGGAATTCATCTGACTCTGTGGCCGATGACATCGATGCCGATGGCGTCGTGGCCGGCGCGACGTCCATGACGGTGTCGTTCCACGGCGTGCGAGGCTCGACGCCGTGCCACGGCCCCGACATCATGCGCTACGGCGGCAACACGTCATGTGTCGCGATCCGGATCCCGGGTGCCGATCCGATCCTGCTCGACCTCGGAACCGGCCTGCGGTACTTCGGGCTGGCACAACCGCCCGGCGTCCCGTTCCGCGGCACCTGCCTGCTCTCGCACCTCCACTGGGACCACATCCAGGGGCTGCCGTTCTTCACGCCGCTGCTCACCGACGGCGCCGAGGTCACCATCCACGCGCCATCGCAGGACGACGGCACCTCGGTCGAGCAGGTCTTCGCCCGGACGATCACGCCGCCGCTCTTCCCGATCGACCTGGCGATGCTGCCCGGCAACGTCTCCTACTCCGAGGTCGGCGATTCCGAGTTCGTGATCGACGGGGGTGAGGCCGGAGACATCCGTGTGATGTCTCGGGTGATCCCGCACATCGGACGCACGGTCGGATACCGGATCGAGTGGAACGGCCGGTCCATCGCGTACCTGAGCGATCACCAGCAGCCGTGCGACGGAACGCTCGAGGCATCCCAGGGCGCTTTCGACCTGTGTCGCGATGTCGACCTCCTGATCCACGACGCGCAATACACGCCCGCCGAGTTCGCCACCAAGTGCGACTGGGGACACTGCACGGTCGGGTTCGCCGTCTGGCTCGCAGCCGAGGCCGGTGCGAAACGCCTCGCTCTCTTCCACCACGACCCGGCACACGACGACGACACTCTCGACGGCATCGTCGCCGAGGCACGCTTCGACGGCGATTCCCGCGGCGTCGACGTGATCGGCGCGAGCGAAGGTCTCACTCTCACCATCGGCGAATGATCCCCGCCGCACGAACTCCGGCTGCGCGACCGCCGTGCTCGTGCCGGCGCCAGGCACACGCAGCGTGACCGACACGGCCGGGGCGAAGGGCATACTCCTCACGTGTCCCTGATCCCGGCGGTCGCCGCCGTCCTGGTGGGCGTGGCGTTCGTCGTCGCCGGCGGCTCGAAGCTCGCCGCACGTGGTTCCTGGCCCACTCAGGCGCTTGGGCTGGGCGCCCCGTCCTGGACCGTCCCGCTGGTGCCGTGGGTCGAACTGGGGATCGGCGCCTTGCTGATCGTCCAGTTGCTGCGCGTGCCGATGGCCGTCGCCGCCGCGATGCTGCTGGTCGTCTTCAGCGCGATGATCGTCCGCAAGCTCGCAGCAGGTGAGCACCCGCCGTGTGCGTGTTTCGGGGCCTGGTCGGTGAAGCCGATCGGATGGGGCCACGTCGCCCGCAACGCAACCCTCCTCGCTCTGGCGATCCTCGCCGTCTTCTGAACGTCGTCCGGCTCACGTGGTGGCGAAGATGAACGCCAGCGTTCGCGCTTCGTCACGCCAGGCGTCGTAGCGACCGGTCGGGCCGCCGTGGCCGGCACCCATCTCGGTACGCATCACCACGGGCCGCTCACCCGTCCCCACCTCGCGTAGCCGGGCAACCCACTTCGCCGGCTCGTGGACGCTGACACGCGGGTCGTGGAGTCCGGCGGTCACGTAGAGGGCCGGGTAGTCGGCGGCGACGGTGTTGTCGTAGGGGGAGTAGGCCAACATGATCGAGGCGAACGGTTCGGTCCGTGGGTCACCCCACTCCTCCCACTCGGTGACGGTCAGCGGCAGCGACGGGTCGCTGATGGTGTTGACGATGTCGACGAACGGCACCTCGGCCACCACCGATGCGAACAGGTCGGGACGCTGGGTCATGCACGCTCCGACGAGGAGGCCACCGGCGGAACCACCGCGGATCGCGAGCCGTTCCGGCGCGACGACGTTCGAGGAGATCAGGTGCTCGGCCGATGCGAGCATGTCGTCGAACGTGTGCTGTTTGTGTTCGAGCTTGCCGTCGAGGTACCACTGTCGACCCAACTCGCCGCCGCCTCGCGGGTGAGCGAGGGCCCAGACGAACCCGCGGTCGAGCAGGGAGAGGCGGCCGACCGAGAACCACGGCGGCATCGACGCCTCGTACGACCCGTACCCGTACAGGCAGCCGGGGGCAGTCCCGTCGAGGGGAGTGTCGACGTGGCGCACGATGTCGATCGGCACCGACGTGCCGTCGGCCGAAGTGGCCCACATCCGACTCGCCACGTAGTCGTCGAGGTCGACGTTGGGCGTGGGGACCCGACGCAGAAGTGTCCGCTCGCCGGTGGCGACGTCCTCGTCGTACAGCGTGCCCGGCACGGTCATCGACTGCATCGCGAAGCGCAGGGTCGTCGAGGTCCACTCCGGATTGGCCGACAGGTTGACGTCGTGGGGTTCGGCACCGAGATCGATCACTCGCTCGGAGCCGTCGCGGAACAGCAGTCGGAGGCGGGGCTGGGCGTCGCGCCACTCGTACACCACGAGGTGAGACTCGAACGGTTCGACGCCGATGATGCGGCGCCCGGCCTCGTGGGCCACGAACTCGGTCCACGCATCGGGGTCGGTCCAGTCGGACGCCACCCCGGCCTCCAGGATCCGGAAGTCGTCAGCACCCCCGGAGTTCGTGACCATCACCAGGCGATCACCCCAGTCGTCGACCTGGTACTCCACACCGTCGGCCTTCGCGAACACGACGGTGGGCTCCGCGGTCGGATCGTTCGAGGCCAGCAGGCGTACCTCGCTGGCGGTCTTCGAACCCGCGTGGATCACGATCCACGCATCGGAGCGGGTCTCGCCGATCTCCACGAAGAACCGCTCGTCGTCCTCCTGGTGGACGAGTACGTCGGTCGCAGCCTCGGAGCCCATCTCGTGGCGCCACACCTGGAACGGACGCTCCTGGTCGTCGGCTCGGACGTAGAAGAGGAAGCTGCCGTCGGCGGACCAGGCGGTGCCGGCGTTGGCCACGTCGGCGATCCGGTCGTCGAGGTCGACGAACGACCCGTCGTCGTCGAATCGGCGGACCTGCATCTCGTAGCGCTCGTTGCCGTCGGTGTCGACGGACCAGGCGAACATGGTGTGGTCGTGACACGCGTCGAATGCGCCCAGGTCGAAGTAGTCGGTGGCGCCGACCCGTTCGGCCTCGACGTTCTCGTCCATCAACAGCATCGGGTCAGCGAGGGTGGCGCTCGACACTGCGGTATCGGAGAAGGTGGCGCCCGGGAGCGGTTCGGAGGGATTCTCGGAATCGCCGGTGAGCGTGCGGCCGCGGTGGTGGCGTCCGTACTCCTCGCCCTCGACGGTGGAGCCGACGTACCACCATCCTCCGTTGAACACCGGAGTCGACTCGTCGGTCTCCTGCACGCGCGACCTGATCTCGCCGAAGATCTGCTCGATCGTGGAGCTGTGCGGCGCGAAGTACTCGTCTGCGAACCGGTTCTCGTCCTGCAGGTAGGTGATCAGTTCGGGATCTTCGACGTCGCGCATCCACGCGAAGTGGTCGTCGGCCTCGCCGGTCGGGCGGCTCCACACGTGGGGTCGCCGTGGCGCCGACGGTGCGCTCACGAAGGCACCGGTGGCAGTGGCGGAGTGCGACGCTGTGACGTCGGTCAAAGGGGGCTGATTCTGTTCGCTCACGGTCGTTTCAATGTACGAGCGTCGCGGTACCGTCACTCGCTGTCATGCGTGTGTGGATCGACCAGGACCTGTGCACCGGCGACGGCATCTGCATCGACCACTGCGACGACGTGTTCGTGCAACTCGAGGACGGCATCGCCTACGTGGCCGAGGCCGGTCGCCCCTGCAACGATCCGGGGGGCTCGGGCAGCCTCGCCCAGGTGCCCAACCGGCACATGGGTGCGGTCATCCACGCCGCCGAGATGTGCCCCGGCGAGTGCATCTTCGTCGAACTCGATGCGGCCCCTGCGGCGAGCCTCACGGGCGACTCCGAGCAGCCCGCCGCCTGAGCCGCTCCGTCTCCGGGCTACGTTTCGCTACCGACTGGCCCGCGGATCTTCCGGACCTTTCCGCTCGGCAACTCGGAATCGGTCGCAAGGTCGACGATCGGCCGTCGCGCCGAAACAGTCGCAAGTACGACGGCGATCGCGAGCCCGGCGAGTTCGATGACCGTTCCGACAGGAACTCCCTCGATGGTCGTGCGCGCGACGACGGTGTCGACCTGGTGGAGCGACACGATGCGGACAATGGCGAAGCAGGCCAAGGTGGTGCACAGCAGGGCCGAGGGCAGATAGGCGCGGCGGCGCTCGGGGACGCGCCACACCCCGACGACGACGACGGCCAGCCAGACGATTCCGATCGCGGCGACCACAGCGGCCTGGAGTGGACGTCGTGAGTCGTACCAGTCGTCGTTCCGGGCCACTTCACGACCGAGACCACCGAGCCGCCCGGCGAGGTCCGACGCGAGCGCCACCGCCATCGACGCGTACACCGCCCCGAGCAACAACCAGAAGGTCGGCCACATCACTCGACGGCCGGCAGGACCGATCCGATCGAGTCGCACCGATTCCCGGCGCCACGCGGTGATCGCAGCCAGCGTTGCAGCAGAGAAGGCCGCCGCACGAAACCAATCGGCGTCGAGGATCTCGGCCATGGGCGGACACGGTACCCCGACTCCTCGCGGTGGGCCGGTCGACCGAGGTGGTCGTCGAATGTCACCCTCCCCTCGACGGTCGGGTCGATGACGTCGAATCCCGAATCGCCCGGCTGGGTCACCCGGTTCCGGAGCCGCACTCATACACTGTGAGCACGGGTTCTGTCGCCGGAACCAGCACGATTCGATCCTCAGGAGTGATTCGATGACCACATTCGATCTCGATCTCAGCAAGTACGACCTCGGTTGGAGCGATGAAGGCGTCGAGTACGCCTTCGCCCCCGAGAAGGGCATCAACCAAGGTGTCGTCGAGCAGATCTCGTGGTGGAAGGGCGAGCCGGAGTGGATGCGCAAGATGCGCCTGCGCTCTCTGCGCCTGTTCGACAAGAAGCCGATGGCCGAATGGTTCGCGGTGAACATGCCCGACATCGACTTCCAGGACATCTACTACTACCTGCGCCCCAAGGGCGAGCAGGTCTCGGAGTGGGACGAGCTCCCCGAAGAGATGATGCGCACCTACGAGAAGCTCGGCATCCCCGAGGCGGAGCGCAAGTACCTCGCCGGGGTCACCAGCCAGTACGACTCCGAGGTCGTCTACCACCGCAACCGGGAGGAGCTGGCCAAGCAGGGGATCCTCTTCTCCGACATGGACACCGCCCTGCGCGAGTACCCCGACCTGGTCAAGCGCTACTTCGGCACGGTGATCCCGCCCGGCGACAACAAGTTCGCTGCGCTGAACACGGCCGTGTGGTCCGGCGGCTCGTTCATCTACATCCCGCCGGGCGTCAACTGCGAGATGCCGTTGCAGGCCT
>JBBSOH010000222.1:0-6433 GCA_038259945.1 Acidimicrobiales bacterium | reverse complement strand
GGAACTCGCGATGGCGGACGCGGAGCCGACGCGGTCGCCTCGCGCCGACACGGTGGCTCCGACCCCGGGTGCAGACGTGGCGTCCACGAGCGCGGCCTCACGAGCGTCGTGGAGCAATCGACGGAAGGGGCCGTCGATGTCCGCCAGGTCCGCACGAGGACCGGCTTGGACCAGACGACCGGCCTCCAGGACCGCCACATGATCCGCACGTTCGGTGGTCGTGAGTCGGTGAGCGATCAGGATCCCCGTCCGCCCGGCGAGGAGTCGGCGCGAAGCGTCGACGACCTGTTGCTCGGTGACCGGGTCCATCCGCGCCGTGGCCTCGTCGAGCACGATCACCGCCACGTCGCGCACGAGGAGTCGGGCGAAGGAGATCAACTGTTCCTCGCCGGCCGACAACGACAGTCCGGCGGGCCCGATCATCGTGTCGAGACCATCAGGCAGACCTGCCACCCAGGCGGTCAGGCCGAGTTCGTCGATCGCGACCTCGACCCGAGCGCGGTCGGCGTCGGCGAACATCGCCACGTTCTGGGCGACCGTGCCCGCGATGATCTCGGTTCGCTGCGTGACGACACCGACCGACGAGCGCAGGTCGTGCAGGTCGATGTCGAGTACGTCGACACCGTTGAGCAGAACCGTTCCCGGGCGGGGCTCCGCGGCACGCGACAGCAGCGAGGCGAGCGTCGACTTGCCCGAACCGCTGCGCCCGACCACGGCACAGGTCGACCCGGCGGCGACCGTCAGGCAGATGTCGTCGAGGGCGAACGAGCCTTCCGGATACGCGAAGTCGAGGTGGCGCAGCTCGATCGACAGCGGCGCCTCCGGCACGGGGACGCCACCGGCGGGTTCGGCGTCGACCGACATCAGGTCGCGCAAGCGGATCAGGGCGCCGACGCCGGCCTGGAGGTCGGGGAGTTGATGTGCCACCTGGTCGATCTGGCCAACGAAGGTGACGGTCACCGCGAACAGCGTGACGAGCGTGGCCGTCGACCCACCCCCGCCCGCCACCAGGATCACCCCGGAAACGGCAACTGCGGCGAGCAGGCCGTGCAGCAGCAGGCCGGCACGCCGCAGGATCACGACTTCGACCCGGATCACATCGTCCATCCGGACGTGGATCTCGGCGGCGAGTTCGGCACTGCGACGCACGATGTGTGGCTGCCCGAGGCTCGTGCGCAGATCGTCGCGTGCGGCGATCCCTTCCTCCATCGCTGCGGCGTGATCGGTCCATGCCGCCTCCTCGAGCACCTTCAGATGGGAGAGTCGCGCCAGTTGCGGACGGACGGCGAAGAACACCGCCGACGCCGTGATCGGGAACAGCACCCATGCCGGCCACCAGGTGAATCCGGCGACGAGGACCAGCGGGACGGTGACGAAACCGAGGCGGATCACCCTCCACGCCTGCTGGCGCAGCAACGCTCCGATCTCGTGGGTGTCGTCGTCGATGCGATCGAGGATCTCGCCGACCGCCTGCTCCGTGAGCGCGCCGAGCGGTTGGTGCATGACGGCGTCGAGCAGGTCGGAGCGGAGTCGACCCTCCGCACGGTCGATGGCGCCGCTCCACGTCACGCGACCGACGGTGTCGAGCAGCGCTGCACCGACCAGGCACGCTGCGAGCAGCACCACCCCGGTCGTGTCGGGACGGTCTGCGAGGCGCCCGATCACGAGCGTGCCGAGGGCCTGGCCGACGGCACCGATCGCGGCGGCGCTCAGCGCTATCCGTGTGGCGCGACCGCTGAGGCGATGCCGCCCGATGTCCCGATCGACGCCCGGCGAAGATGTCGACGCATCACGCGACGCGCCGGCGGAGTCGATCCGCAGCGCGTCACTCGGTGCTGTCGACATGGCCATGCCACGACGCTACGTCGGCGCCCCGTTGCGAGTGGGCTCGGTTTCGCGTGTCCGGTGGACGGTGCTGCGGTGTCGTCGTCTGTCACGATGAGCGTGTGGACGACGCCCCCGAGACCCCCCGGAGCGCCGACGACCCTGCTCCGGCGATCGCCGACGATGTCGTTCCCGGACACGCAGATGACGTCCGTGCGGCCAGCACCGACGGTCCGTCTCGGACGGTCGCCGACGATTGGCAGACCCGCAGGCTTCATCAACGGTTCGGTCGGTTCCGGGTGGGGATCGGCGTCGTCGTGGTGTCGTTCTGGATCGTGGCTCCGAACATGCCGTCGTCGGCGGTCCGCGACCGGCTCGACCACCTCTGGGAACCCGCCGTGGGGGTCGGCCTCGTGCAGGACTGGGCAGTGTTCAGCCCCAACCCGCGCAGCCAGTCGATCGACGTGCGCGCCCGCCTCGACTACGCCGACGGCACGATCGACTTCTGGGACGTCCCCGAATTCGGTCCGGGCATCGGCGCGTTCCGTCAGTACCGGTGGAACAAATGGCAGGAACGTGTCCGCCTCGACGAACGCAACGAGTACTGGGCGCCGACGGCCGAGTGGATCGCCGAACAGAACGTGCGCGACGGCGAGGAGCCGGCGCGGGTGACGCTCATCCGGCGCTGGATCGACCACGAGCCGCTCACCGCCGACGGCCCATCGGTGAACGTCGGATGGAACGAGTTCGAGTTCTTCGTGTGGGAGCGCGACGCATGAACGAAGCACTCCGAGCGGTCGGACACCGGCTGTTCGTGGCACCACGGTCGGCGTGGCCACTGGCGATCGCACGGGTCGTGATCGGCGTGGCGATCCTTCTCTGGGCCGTGACGATGGCGCTCGACCTGCGCGCGCTTCTCGGCGACGACGCTCTCGTCGGCGTCCGGTTCGCCGACGACCTCGAACGCTTCCTCCCGCTCGACTCGACGCTCACCGTCGGTCTCGCACTCCTCGCGTTGGTCACGGCTGCCATCGCGATCATCATCGGCTGGCGACCGTCGCTCTGGCTCGTGATCGCCTTCGTCCTGCTCGTCGCGATCCAGCGGCGCAACACGATGATCCTCAACTCGGGCGACATCATCCTGCGCAACCTCACGCTGCTGCTGGCGCTCACGCCGACCGGCGCCGCGATGTCGGTCGATCGAATGCGCCGCCACGGACGTGACGCGTTCTGGACCTCGGCGCAGGTCGCACCGTGGGGCCTGCGCGTCGTGCAACTCCAGATGATGGTCGTCTACTTCTTCGCCTTCTGGTCCAAGAGCGGCGAACTGTGGCAGAACGGCACCGCTGTGTCGACAGCGTTCCGGCTGCAGGATCTCCAGCGATTCGGAGAGTGGAACGTGCTCGTCGACAACATCTGGGTCGTCGCCTTCCTCACCTGGTCCACGCTGGTGGTCGAACTCGCGCTCGGCACGCTGCTGTGGGTGAAGCGGCTCCGCCCCGCGCTGATCGTGTTCGGCGTGCTGCTGCACGTCATGATCGACACGTTCGTGCTCGTCGGGTTCTTCGGCATCGCGATGATCGCCGGATTGATGACGTTCCTCGACGCCGACCGCCTCGACGACGCCGTCCGACGCCGCCGAGCCGACCGCGTTCCCCACGCTGATCGCATCACCGAACCGGCCCACTGACCGCAACGACAACCATCGCTCACCGATGTTGCCGCAACCTCTGTCGATCCGTCCCGGATCGAACGACAGATCGAACAACAGAGGTTGCGTCGGTGGCGTCAATCGGCATGGAGGACGGGGAGCGTGAAGCCGACGTCGGCGCCGCCCGTCGGCGCCTCCGACGCCCACACCTGGCCGCCATGGACCTCGACGATCTGAGCGACGATCGACAGGCCGAGGCCTGACCCCGGCATCGACCTCGTGGTCTCGCTGCGATGGAACCGACCGAACACGAGCGAGCGTTCGGCGACCGGAATGCCGGGCCCGGCATCGCGCACGCTCAGGACCCCTTCCCGGACCACGATGTCGATCGGCGCGCCCGGAGGGCTGAACTTGTCGGCGTTGCTCACCAGGTTGTTGATCGCGCGTTCCAACATCACCGGGTCGCCGTCGACGACCGACCGCTGGGATTCGACCCGGATCGGCCTGTCGCTGCGACGCTCCCACCGAGCCACCACCGAGGCCACCACCGCATCGAGGTCGACGGGAACGGGTCGGAAGTCCACGTCGCGCTGATCGGTGGCGAGGTCGATCATCTCGTCGAACAGGTCGCCGAGTTCCACGAGTTCGGATCGGATCGCTCCGAGGATCTCGTTGCGCTGGTCCACGGGCAGGTCGCCGGCCCGCTCCAACATCTCGACGTTGATCCGCAGGCTCGTCAGCGGCGTGCGTAGTTCGTGTCCTGCATCGTGGATCAGACGATGTTGCTGCTGGCGACTCGCATCGAGTCGTTCGAGCATGGACCGGAACCCGGCAGCGAGTTGGCCGATCTCGTCGTCACGGGCGGCGTCGGCCGCGGCCACACCCAGTTCGGCCGGGAGGTCGGCCGACCCTCCCCCACTCGCCCCCACAGCCGAGGCCAGGGAGGTCAGGCGTCGCAGCGGTGCCGTGGCGCGCGACGCGATCAGCCAACCGAGGCCGGCGGCGAGGAGCGCCACGAACGACGCGATCACCGCGAACCGTCCAACCAGTGCCGAGCGGACCGCTTCGGCTTCCGATGTCGACCGCGCCACCTGGACCACGGCGCCACCGCCGATCGCGCGCGACGCCATCCGGTACGACTCACCGTCGAGGTCGATGTCTTCCACGAGCAGGCCGCCCGGCGGCACTTCGTCGATCGAGTCGAATCCGGCGGGGATGGGCAGTTCGATCGTGCTCGACCGGACCGACACCTCTTCGCGGGTGATCTGGATGATCGCGTCGTCGTCGGCGACAGGACGACCGTCGAAGAAGCGGGCCTGGCCATCGGGTCGAGGTCGGCCCCCACCCGGACCCTGCCCCTGCTGGCCGCCTCCGAGGTCGTCGTCCTGGGCACGGACATCCTGCGCGTAGTCCATCACCCGGGTCTCGAGGAACCGATCGATCGTGTTCGAGAGTTCACGCGTCGTGGTTCGATACGTGAACGCGCCGACCATGGCGCTCGTGGCGAGTGCAACGAGGCCGAACAGGAGGGCGAGGCGTGAACGAAGACTCACGGGGCAGTGGCCGGTCGCAGCACGTAGCCGACCCCGCGCACGGTGTGCAGGAGGCGCGCCTCGCCGGACTCCTCGAGTTTGCGACGCAGGTAGCCGACATGCACGTCGAGCGATTTCGACGACGACTCGAAGTCGTACCCCCAGATGTCCTCGTAGATCTGGCTGCGTGACAGCACGATCTCAGCGTTGCGGGCGAGCAGTTCGATGATGTCGAACTCGGTCTTGGTGAGTTCGACGCTCCGCTCGCCTCGCACGGCGGTCCGCTTCGCCGTGTCGATCACCAGGTCGGCCACGTGGTGCACAGCCGACACGGCGCCGTTCTCGGTACGACGGAGCAGAGCTCGGATCCGGGCGAGGAGCTCGTCGAGTTCGAACGGCTTGGACAGGTAGTCGTCGGCACCCGAGTCGAGCCCTTCCACGCGATCGGCGGTCGCCGTGCGAGCGGTGAGCAGGAGGACCGGAACCCGATTGCCCCGGTCACGGAGGCGCCGGATGACGCTCATACCGTCGACGAAGGGCATGTTCACGTCGAGGATCGCCGCATCGGGATCGTGCTCCGCGAACGCTTCGAGAGCAGCAGCACCGTCGTTGACGACGATCGTGTCGTACTCCTCGAAACGCAGGATGCGATCGAGAGCTTCGCGAATCTGCTTGTCGTCTTCGGCGATGAGGATCGTGGGCATGGGCTGGCTCGAATCTAGATGACGAGAGCCGCACCCGATGGTGGGTGCGGCTCGGATGGGTCGGCCCGGCCGACCGAGCGGGGGGACTCGGTCGGCCGGTGTCCGCGTCAGCTTCCTGCTTCGTCGTCGCCGGTGGTCGGCGTCTCGCCATCATCGGCCGGCGGCGCCTCGTCGCCGTTGCGTGGGCCACGGTCGCCGGGTCCGCCGTGACCGCCACGTCGGCCTTCGCCGTCGCCGCGCTCGGGCCGACCTTCCTCCACCCGGGTCTGGACCCGTTCGGCCAGGTCGGCGGTGATCTCGGCTGCTTCCTCGGCGGTGAGCCGGCCGTTCGCCACCGCTTCGTCGATCCGCTCGGTTCGCTGCTGGACGATCACGTCGACCACGGCGCTGGCGTCGACGCCGTTGGCTTCGGCGATCTCCGCCAGCGTGGCACCGCCCTTCACCTGCTCGCCGAGATCCTCGACCGTGATGCCGAGCACGTCGGCGACCTCCTGGCGATCGGCTTCGCGAGCCGCCTGGCGGGCCTCGCGCCGTTCGGCTCGATCGGTGTCGGTGTCGGGCACGATCTCGTCGGCCTGGCTGGGCTCGCCGACGGCGGCCGCCGGCTCGACCCCTGAGGTGTCGGTCGCCGGCGTGTCGGTCGCCGTGGTGGCGGCTGACGTGCTGTCGCTGGCGGCGGCAGCGATGCCGGTCACGCCGAGGACCGAGCCTCCGGCGAGTGC
>JBBSOH010000221.1:0-6497 GCA_038259945.1 Acidimicrobiales bacterium | reverse complement strand
CTGGCTCGACCGCGGCGTCGCCGGGTTCCGTGTCGACGTCGCACACGCGCTCGCCAAACACCCCGACTACGAAGACGTCGGCGAACGCGATCAGCGTGACGGACCGCGTTGGACCGAGGGACATCCGTTCTGGGACCGCGACGAGATCCACCCGATCATCCGCAGTTGGCGCGGGGTGCTCGACGAGTACGACGACCGGATGATGGTGGCCGAGGCGTGGGTCCGGGCGGATCGACGTCCGCTCTACCTGCGGCCCGACGAGTACCACCAGGCGTTCGACTTCGAGTTCCTCTCGGCCGACTGGGACGCTGCGCAGTTCCGGGGGATCATCGAGCAGTCGACCACCGCGGCCCACGCCGTCGGGTCGAATCCCACGTGGGTGCTGTCGAACCACGACGTCGTGCGTCATGCAACCCGCTACGGACTCCCCGCAGGAACCGACTCCGCGGCCTGGTTGCTGGACGGCCCGTACGATGCCCTCGACGCGGAGCAGGGCCACCGCCGCGCTCGGGCGGCGGCGCTGCTGACGCTCGCACTGCCGGGGTCGGCGTACGTCTACCAGGGCGAGGAACTCGGTCTTCCCGAAGCCTGGGATCTGCCGACCGACGTGATCGACGACCCCGTCTGGACGGACTCGGGCCATCGGCGCAAGGGGCGCGACGGTTGCAGGGTCCCGATCCCGTGGGAGGCGACCGGCCCGTCGCTCGGCTTCGGCGATTCGGAGGCATGGCTTCCTCAACCGGATGCGTATGCGTCGTTCGCGGCATCGGTCCAGGACGACGACGCGGGCTCGACCCTGAACCTGTATCGACGCGCGCTGTCGATCCGCCGAGACCACTTCACCGCCGACTTCGACATCACCATGATCGACCTCGGCCCCGATGTGCTGGCGTTCGAGCGCGGCAACGGCGCACGGTGCATCGTCAACCTGGGTTCGGTACCCATTGCTGTCCCCGACGGCGTCGTGTTGCTGGCATCAGCGCCGCTCGACGACGGCACCCTTCCGGCCGACGCCGCGGTCTGGCTTGCCGACCGCTGATCCACTCGCACCGAGCGCCGCCGCCCGTTGATTCCCGCTCGTCGAGCGGCGGTCGGGCATCGCAGGTCGGATGCAGACCTCAGTCCGTGCCGCGACCGGTGCCGAACGAGAGCGGAGCGTCCAACTTCCGGAATCGCAGGTTCAGCTTCAGCGTGCCGAGCATGATGCCCGGCTGGTGGAGCCAGTCGTTGCCGTCGCCGTACTCGATCGTGTCGAGTCGATCGAGCAGGACACCCCAGGCAATCTGCTGCTCGATGCGTGACAACGTCGCACCCGGACAGACCCGTGGGCCAGCGGAGAACGTGACGTGGCGCGACACGCCGGCACGCTCGACGTCGAGATCGAACGGGCAGTCGAACTCGTCGGGGTCGACGTTTGCCGCGCCGAAGCGGAGGTGGAGGAGGGACCCGGCCGGCACGTGCATTCCCTGGAACGTCTCGTCGTTCGCAGTGATGCGCGTCGACAGGCCGTGAGTGGGCGAGCGCATCCGCATCGCCTCCTCGACGAAGCCGCGCAGCTTCGAACGATCCGTGCGCAGTCGCTCGAACAGGCCCGGATGCTCGCACAACAGTTGCGCCTGCTCCTCCAGCGCGTACTGCGTGGTCTCGAGCCCGCCGATGATCATCGCGTGTACGATCCCGGCGATCTCGAGGTCGGTGAGCGGGCGATCGAGTGCGTCGTAGTGGACGGCGCACAGGAAGCTGACCATGTCGTCCTGCGGGTCGTCGCGCTTCGCCGTGACGTGGTCGTAGATGTACTCCTGGAATCCTGCGAGTCGGGCGAGCATGTCGTTCGTCTGCTCAGGCGTGAGTTCGTGCTTGAGCCCCGTGCCGTGGACGAACGGTGTGACCACGGCATCACCCCACGCCGCGAGTCGGGGGATGTCCTCCTGCGGGAACCCGAGGATGCTCGCCATGACCCGCTGCGGCAGCGGGCGTGCGAACCGACCGATGAACTCGACGCCACCGGGACCGGGTGGATCGGGATGACTCGCACCGGTCGCGGTGTCGGTGTCGGTGTCGTCGATCCACTCGTCGAGCAGGTCGTTCGCGTGTCGCGTGATCACGTCCCGGTGGCGCAGCGCTCCGGGCCCGACCCACGGATCGGTGAGTTCCCTGCGGTGCCGGATGTACAACTCCTGCGTCGGTCGAAGTGAGACCATCGACGCCGTCATCAGGTTGCGATGGGCCTCGTAGGTGTCCTCGGCCGACAGGCCCTGCTCGACGAACTGGCCGAGCCGCTTCGTGGTCAGACTGAGGAAGCGTTCCGGATCACGGATCACCTGCGACACGTCGGCGTGCTTCGTCAGGACGAAGGCATCCGTGCCCGGTGTGAGGCCGCCGCCTTCGATGCGCAGCACGGGCGCCTCGCTGTGGAGGATCGCGTACGCCTCGTACCAGTGCTCCTGGGCGCCGTGGCCGAACAGGTCGACATCGTCGAGCGTGACGGGGCAGCGCATCGCGCTGAGCTCGTGGTTGACGTGCTGGGATGACGACATGTGATGAACCTCCGGACCCGGACGACGGCCAGATGTATCAGATCCGCCTCACCGACCTGCTGGCGGGGATGCACGGAGCGATCGGCTCCGTGACCGCCGACGCTCGGCGATAGAACCACAGGTCCATGATCGAGGCGATGTGAAACAGCAGTTGGTACTCGGTCCGCTCCTGCGGTGGGTGGGCGAGACATCGGCCACCGTCTGGGTGGAGACGGCGCAGCCGGGTCGAGTCGAGGTCCTCGGCAACACCGCCGAGACGTTCGAGGTGTACGGGCACCACTACGGCCTGGTGATCGTCGAGGGTCTCGTGCCCGACTCGATCACGCCGTACGAGGTCCACGTGGACGGTGTGCAGGAGTGGCCACTGGCCAGCCGCGACGATCCGCCGAGCGTCATCCACACGTCCGGCCGCGACGCGACCCCTCGGTTGTTGATCGGGTCCTGTCGAGCGTCGGCACCGCACGAACCGCCGTACACGCTCGATCTGGCGATGAACTCGGAGGGACGCGGCGTGGACACGCTGTGGGCGCACGCCGAACGGATGAAGTCGGAGCCGCCGTCGGAGTGGCCGTCGCTGATCGTGTTCGCCGGGGATCAGATCTACGCCGACGACTCGTCCCCGCAGGCTCGCGAACGAATCGAAGCGCGCCGCGCCGAGAGCGTCGACCTCGATGCGTCCAAGGTCCACGACTTCGACGAGTACTGCTGGCTGTACTCCGAAGCGTGGTCCGCACCGCCCGAGCGCTGGCTGCTGTCGACGGTGTCGTCGGCGATGATCTTCGACGATCACGACATGATCGACGACTGGAACATCTCGGCGTCGTGGATCGCCGACATGCGTGATGAGGAGACGTGGCGCGAGCGTGCCGTGAACGGCCTGATGTCGTACTGGATCCACCAGCATCTCGGGAACCTGTCGCCGGATCGGATTCGAGACGAAGGGATGCTCGCACGGCTCGTTGCGTCGGACGATGCGACGAGCATCCTGCGTTCCTGGGCCGTCGAGTGTTTCGACGCCGCGGGCACGGAGGGCGGATACCAGTTCAGCTACTCGCGTCAGGTCGGGGACGTGACCGTGGTCGTCGTCGACTGCCGGAACGGGCGGGTGCTCACCGGCGACGAGCGCCTGATGGTGCAGCGAAGCGAGTGGGACGGCATCCGGTCCGCAGCCATGGAGGCCGACGGGCACGTCCTGTTCGTCACGTCGCTCCCGGTGTTCCTGGCCGACGGCATCCACGACCTGCACGTGTGGAGCCAGCGGTTGTGCGCCGGTTCGTGGGGACAGCCCGGGCGGCGCCTCGGCGAACGGGTCCGGCGCGCTCTCGACCTGGAGGACTGGCCGGCGTTTCCCGAGTCCTTCACGCTGTTCCGGACGCTGCTCGACGATCTGCGGTCGCGGCCCGATCCTCCCCGTTCGATCGTGGTGGCATCGGGGGACATCCACTTCAGCTACGCGGCCCGGGTGGCCTCGTTCGACTCCGACGGTCCGGATGTGTGGCAGCTCGTCAGTTCGCCGATTCGCAACGCTCTCATCCCGCACGAGCGGGGCGCGATGAGGTTCTCGTTGACCCGCACCGGAGCACGAGTCGGAGGTCTGTTGCGTCGCCTGGCTCGTGGTGCCGACACGCGTCCGGCCATCGAGGTCGTGGCCGGGCCGTTCTTCGCCAACAACATGTGCGAGGTGGTCTACGGCAGAGATCGGATCGAGGTGGCGTTCGAGCAGTCGACCAGCAGCGACGGCGACGAACCGGACCTGAACGAAGTGGGTCGTCTGGCGCTCTAACGGCCGTCGACCACTACGCTCGCTGCGCCGGCGGGCACGTCGAGGACACACGAGCGAGGACAGATGAACGGATGAACGAGTCCGAGCCGAAACCGCGCTCCGAGGCATCACCATCTCAGGAAGACTCTGCGGTGTCGCATGCTGCGCGGGAGGCTGAGCGCGTCCGTCATGTCGAGATCCCGGTCTCGTCGCTGATCGTCATGGGGTTGATCGTCGTCGGGACGATCCTGCTCCTGCGGGCCATCGACCGGACCCAGCAACTGGTCGCGCTGGCGATCCTCGCGGCCGTCGTGTCGGCGGTGTTGGCGCCGGCGGTCGCCTCGCTCCAGCGCCTCGTCGGGCGGACCGCTGCAACGATTCTGATCTTCGTCTCCCTGCTCTTCCTGCTCGCCGGTGGGACCGGGCTGGTGTTGCAACAGATCCGCTCGGAATCCGATGCTCTGTCCGAGTTCGCTCAGGAGCAGATCGATTCTGCCGACGGGGAGTCGAGTGACCTCCTTCGACGGAGCGACCTCGACGAACGACTCGGCGAGGCTGCTGCGACCTGGGGAACCGATGCGATCGTCGGGGATGGTGATGCCACCGGTATCGCGACGCGCGTGTCGGAACTGACCATCGTGATCGTGCTCGGTGTGTTCTTCACGTTGCAGGGCGGGTCGATCGTCGACTGGGCGATCGGGACCACCCGGGATCGTCGTCGTCGACGACATCGGCGATCGATGTGGTCGACGGGAACGGTGGCGGCTGCGTCGTACCTGCGACGCAATCTGCTCGTCGCAACGCTCAGCGGCCTGGGTGCGTCGGCGCTCGCTGCGTCGTTCGGACTCCCGGCCGTCGTACTCATCGGGTTCTGGGCGGCCTTGCTGTCGGTCGTCCCTCTGCTCGGAGCCGTCGTCGGCTGGGCTCCGATCGTGGTGCTCGCAGTCATCGACACGTCGGGCATCACCACATTCGTCGTGGCGGCGATCGCCGTGGTCGGTGTGACCGCCGTGAACGTGCTGAGATCACGCGTCGTCACGGCCCCCGTGCAGCCCGGATCGTTCATCATCGCGATGAGCATCGCCTGTGGTGTCACCGCAGCCGGGATCCCGGGTGCCGTGGCAGCGATGTTCGCTGCCGTGGCGGTGGTGACGATCGTCGGCCAGCCCCGCTACTCCGAGAGCGAGGCCGACGGGGAGACCGTCGGAGAGGGCGACATCGCGTCCGCTGCGATCAGCGATCCGGACACGGTGCCGATGTCGTCGGTGGTGTTGGAAGAACTCGCCGAACATTCGTCGGCAGGAACCAGGTCGGGCGACGGCGGACGTGCACTCGTCCTCACTTTGTCGCGGCGAACTGCGTTGCAGATCACGGGCTTCGTGATCGTCGCGTTCGTCGTGCAACTCGCCATCACGAGGGTCGGGCCGATTCTCGTGTGGGCGGTGGTCGGGGCCCTGATCGCCATCGGCCTCGACCGTCCGGTGTCGTGGGCTCAGCGACGGCTGCACGTCGGTCGGCCGATCGTGGTCATCGTCTCGGCCATCATCGCGACGGGTGCCATCGCGGCGTTGACGTTGACCGCCACCTCCGGCGGGTCCATGGACGACGCCCAGCCGATGGACGAGGGCGTCTCGGAACTCGTCGACACCCTGACCTCGCTCCCCTTCGTCGGCGACTCGTTGGCTGACGCGGACATCGAGACCGAGATCGATCGGTTCGAGCAAGACCTGCCGCAACTCGTCACTCGGTCTCCCGCAGCGGGACAGGCTTTCGGCCTGCTCGGTGGTGGTGTGGTCGGTGCGTTCTGGGTGATTCTGGCGGCGCTCTCCTGCCTGCTCGACGGACCGCGCCTCGTGGCGGCGGTCGACCGTCGCGTGCCTGCGTCGATCACCCGCCAGACGACGAGGCTGGCGCGGGCGGGAAAGGTGGCGCTCGGCGGATACGTGGCGGGCGCGGCTGTGGTGGCGGCGATGAACGGCGGAATCGTCCTGCTGCTCGGTCTTGCGTTCGGCGTCCCGATCGTCGCGCTGCTGGCGGTGTGGGCGTTCAGTTGGAACTTCGTCCCGCAGATCGGCGCGATCATCGGGTGGGCACCGCTGTTGCTGTTGGCGCTGCTGGAGAGCCCGCTGCGCGGCGTGGCGTGCCTGTCGATCTTCGTCGTCTACCAGGTCATCGAGAACAACGCGATCCAGCCGACG
>JBBSOH010000220.1:0-6528 GCA_038259945.1 Acidimicrobiales bacterium | reverse complement strand
GGATCAACGGAGCGGGTGCACTCGTCGGCCCGCTCGCCACCGCACCGCTGATCTCCCGATTCGGGTCGCAGTGGTTCTTCTGGGCGCTGTCGATCGCTCTCGGGGTGATCGTGGCGTACGTCGGGTTGCGGACCGTGTTCCGCGAGACCAAACCGCTCGAGCGTCAACGCGAGTTCATTCCGTTCCCGGCCCGGGCGGGCGCGATGGCGATCAACCTGGTGATCAACCCGGTCCGACGCGCCGCAACCAAGAGCGGCATGCGTCCATCCTCGGGCCAGCGCGGCGACGAGCGCGAGCACCCGTCGTCGATCACCAGCGAGATCTACGACGGTCCCGCCCCCGTCTCACCTCTCGACGGCGACTGATCGAGACCAAACGCAGACACCGTTTGGTTGACGTCAGGCGAGGGTGCGTTCACGCCACCGTTCGGTGGCGTCGACCTGGTTGAAGGTGTAGAAGTGGATCACGCCGATGCCCAGTTCGTCGAGGTCGTCGGCGAGCGGTCTGAGGAGCGTGTCGGGCTCGAAGGATCGCTGGGTGACCAGCTTGCCGAGCGCCTTGCGGTTCTTCGACAGGTAGCGCAACGACGTGCCCACGCCGAGTCGCACCCCCATCGTCATCAGTTTCGTCGTGTCGATCACGCCCGGCACGCCGAGGTGGACGGGGACCGTGAAACCGGATGCACGTTCCATCCGCAACCAGTTCCGGATCTGGTCGGCCGAGAAACACATCTGGGTGGACACGTGGGCCGTGCGGCCCGTCGCCAGGATCAGTCCCTGTTTGCGGTGGAGGGCGTCGTGGAGTAGCTCAGTGGTGATGAACGGATGCGTGTCCGGATAGGCCGGGTAGCCGATGTGGTCGATCTGGCGGTTCTCGGCACCGTCGACGTCGTCGACCGCGAGGAAGTCTTCGATGAACTCGATGGCGTCGAAGTAGCAGCCTGGATCGTCGGCGTCGCCGCCGACCACGAAGATCTCTCGGATGCCGAGCGCGACGAGGCGTGCGCGGATGGACGCGAGGTGTTCGGGCGTCCGAACCATCCGCGCCGAGATGTGTGGAGTCACCGAGTGACCTGCGCCGATGAGGTGCTCGCACTCGTCGAGCGTCGCTTCGATCGACCTCGCCGGCGAGCACGTCATCGAAATGTGTGACCCGGCTCGGAGTTCGCTCGACGCCCGTTCGAGCGACTTCATCGGGACCAGTTCGATCTTCGCGTCGGCGACGAGTCGACGCAACGTCGAGGGGCCTGGTGTGAGGAGTCTGCGTTTGAGAGTGCGCCTGCCGCGCAGTGTCGACTTCGTCGGCAGTTCGATCGCCTGAGCGGACATCGTCTCTCCTTCTCGTTCCGATGGCTCGTCGGTGCCTGGCACCTCCGGACCGTTGCAGGTTCTCGGTTCAGCTGAGGCCGACGATGTTGCCGTTGGCGTCGATGTCGATCTGTTGCAGCGCCGGGGTCTGGCCGAGGCCGGGCATCGTGCGCATGTCGCCGCAGATCGGGTACACGAAGCCGGCGCCGACCGAGGCGCGGACCTCGCGCACCGGCAGGGTCCAGCCGGTCGGGGCACCCTTCAACTGCGCGTCGTGCGAGAGCGACAGGTGCGACTTGGCGATGCAGACCGGCAGGTTGCCGAACCCGTTTGCCTCGTAGTTGTCGATCTGCTTGTTCGCCTGGGGTGAGAACTCGGCGCCGTCGGCTCCGTAGACCTTCGTGGCGACGGTGATGATCTTGTCGCGCAGACTCATCTCGTCGGGGTAGAGCACCTGGAAGTTCGACTCCTCCTCGGCGGCCTCGGCCACGGCGTGGGCGAGATCCTTTGCTCCGGCGCCGCCGTCGGTGAAGTGTGTGGACACCGCCGAGCGAGCATCGAATTCCTCGGCGATCTCCTTGATGGCGGTGATGTCGCCGTCGTGGTCGCCGGGGAACACGTTGATCGCGACGACCGGGGTGCAGCCGTGGATGCGCATGTTCTCGAGCTGCTTGCGGAGGTTGTCGCCGCCCTGGTGGACCTCGTCGGGGTTCTCCTTCAACAGGTCCTCGGGCAGGGGCTTGCCGGCGACGATGTGGTGGTTGCCGGAGTGGGCCTTCAGGCCTCGGACGGTCGCCACGAGCACGGCGGCGTCGGGAGCGAGGCCCGAGGCACGGCACTTGATGTTGAAGAACCGCTCGGCGCCCATGTCGGCTCCGAAGCCCGCTTCGGTGATCAGGTAGTCGCCCATGTGGATGCCGATGCGGTCGGCCACGATCGAGGAGTTGCCGGTGGCGATGTTGCCGAACGGACCGGTGTGCACGAGCGCCGGGGTGTTCTCCAATGTCTGCATCAGGTTCGGCTTGATCGCCTCGCGCAGGATGACGGCCATCGAGCCTGCGACCTTCAGGTCCTCGGCGGTGACCGGCTTTCCGGCCTTCGTGTAGCCGACGACGATGCGACCGAGTCGCTCACGGAGATCCTGCAGCGAGATGCACAGGGCGAGGGTGGCCATGACCTCTGACGCAGCGGTGATGTCGAAGCCGGTCTCGCGCGGGACACCGTCCAGGCGACCGCCGAGGCCGATGGTGATGTTGCGCAACGCCCGATCGTTCACGTCGATCACGCGACGCCAGGTGATGTTGTACATGTCCAGGCCGGACTCGTTGCCGTGGTACAGGTGGGCGTCGAGCGCAGCCGAGCACATGTTGTGCGCGGCGGTCACGGCGTGCATGTCTCCGGTGAGGTGCAGGTTGAGCAACTCCATCGGCACCACCTGGCTGTATCCACCGCCGGCGGCGCCACCCTTGATGCCGAACGTCGGGCCCATCGACGGCTGGCGGATGGCGATCACGCCGCTCTTGCCGATATGGCTGAATCCCATTCCGAGGCCGACGGTGGTGGTGGTCTTGCCTTCGCCGAGCGGCGTCGGTGTGATCGCCGAGACCACGACGTACTTCGCCTTGGGTCGGTCGGCCATCTTCTCGATCGCGTCGAGGCCGATCTTGGCGGCCCCCGACCCGTAGGGTTCGAGGCACTCGAGCGGGATGCCGGACGCCGATGCGATCTCGGTCATCGGCTGGAGCGTTGCGGTGCCGGCGATGTCGAGGTCCGAAGGAAAGCTCATGTCTGTCGTCCGTTCTGGTCGGTCCACGATGTGGAACTGTTCCACTATACAGAACAGAAGGTTGCGTGTCGAACACTTGAGTGTCGTCGGCCGCACGATACGCAGGCGAGAGGCGGGGACGGCCGACGGGTTCCTGGCCAGTCGGCAAGAACCTCTCGACGGACGTGCCTCCATCATCGTGGCGACGGCGTTGGCGGTCGACGGTCCGCAACGCGTGGCGTTCCTCGCTCCGACCTCGGTTGTGTCGAACCTGGGGATCGCACCCGTTGCGTCGAGGCTGCATCCTGCGGCCCCGGCGTCAGCCGCCTTCGGGCGGTCAGGCCTCGTCTGATTCGTCGTCGGCGCTGACCGCCGCCGCAACCGTGGCGAGGGTGTCGTCCAGTTCGCGCAGGTCGTCGAGTTCCTCCTCGTCGATGTCGTCGACCGCACCGGGAGCGACGTAGCCGGCTGCGAATCCGATCGCCGTGGGGATCAGCAGGAGCGGCCACCAGGCGACAGAGGGCAGCGGGAAGATCCGCAGGACGGAGAACGCCACCGTCAGGAGGAGCCCGACACCGAGGCCCGACGCGGCGAACCGCAGCGCTCGTCGGAATCGGTTCGGCGGGAGCGTGCGCTGCGCCAGTCCTTTCAGGTTGACGACCAGCGAGGCGGTGGTGGCGAACAGCAGGAGCGCGGCGAACAGGGCCATGGTCGAGGTGACGCTCCCGCGCACGTCGACCGCGAAGTCGTCGGTTCCCAGCAGTTCGCGGTCGGCTCCGGGCGCATAGAGCGCGAGCTTTGCGCGCAGGAAGCCGTGCGCCTGGCTGTCGATGTCGAAGAAGTCGAGGGGCACGGTGACGGTCCGGACCTCGCCCGGGCCGAGGTCGACGCCGACACGCGTGGTGTAGGTGAGGAAGGTCAGGCCGACCATCTCGCCTTCGAGGCGCAGGTAGCGGACCGACTGCGGCGAGTCGCTCGTGTTGGTCATCGTCAACACGAGTTCGGATTCTTCGGTCGACAGTGGCAGCGGGTCGGTCGCGTCGGCGTCGTCGAGTGCGATTCCGTCGATCGTTGCGTCCACCCCGATCACGTCGGAGGATCCGTTGCCGCACGCGCCGAGGAGGAAGGTCGCGGCGAGAACGGCGGCCGCGAGCGTCGGCCGGCGGCGGCCGCGGCTCGTGCGCGGAGTTCGTGGGACCTTCATCGGAGTGCCTCCCGTGGTGCTCGTGCGTGTGGGTCGATCGGATGACGGGTGGGGATGGCGACGGTTGGGCGGACCCGGTCTTCTACCATTGCGTCGTGCACCCGGTGGTCGAGATCAAACAACCGAACCAGACGACACTGTACGTCTCGGTTCGTGGACCCCTGGTCGTCGGTCGTGAGTGTGACGGTCTGCTGTTGGCCGACCCCCAGGTGTCGCGCCGACATCTGTCGCTCGACGTCGCCGAGGGTCGCGTCGTCGTGACCGATCTGGGAAGCACCAACGGGTCGACGATCGACGGTCGGCGCCTCGACGCTCCGATCACGCTCGGACCCGGCAACGTCGTGCGCTGCGGCGAGACGACGATCGTGCTGGACGCACCCCTCGACGCGACGGTGCGCACCGGCGATGCAGGTCGCTGCACGCTCGTGGCCGGGTCCACGGAATCCGTCGACCCGACCCGCACCGTCATCGCAGGATCGGTCACGGGGTCGGGTCCAGTTCCGGATCCGCCGCCGCCTTCGCCCAGCCCGGCACAGCGACAGCCGGCACAGGGGCAGCCGGCCGATCCGTTCCCGGTGCAGCGCCCCCGGCCCGACAGCGACGAGTTCCGGCGCACCTCGATCGACATCGTCGCGGCCAGCGCGCAGAACGACGGCGTCGACGTTCGGTCGCTCCCCGTCGACCAGGGCACCGTGACGATCGTGTTCAGCGACATCGAGTCGTCGACCGAGCGCAATGTCGAGCTCGGTGACCAGGCCTGGTTCGACGTGCTCGCCATCCACAATCGGATCATCTCCGACCGTGTCGCTCAGTACGGCGGCACGATCATCAAGAACCAGGGCGACGGCTTCATGCTCTCCTTCGGTGGTGCACGCAGAGCGCTCGACTGCATGATGGACGTGCAGCGTGACCTCACCGCACATTCGAGTCAGCACCCGGCGCGGTCCGTTCGCATCCGAATCGGGATGCACACCGGCGAGGTGCTCACCGATGCCGACGGAGACCTGTTCGGTCAACACGTCGTGGTGGCGGCACGCGTCGCGAACCTGGCCCAGGGTGGCGAGATCCTCGTCTCGTCGCTGTCCAAGGAGATCATCGCGTCGAGAGGCGACATCGTGTTCGGAGCGCCCCGCGAGGTCCACCTGAAGGGCATCGGTGACGCCACCGTGTTCCCGATGGACTGGGCGCGTCTCTGACCCGGTGATCATCGCTTCGCCAGTGCCTTGATCGCGGTGTGGCGCAACTCTTGTCGCGCCGCTCGACGACGCGTGCGGTTCGCCCGGGTTGCCAGACCGAGCGCCAGTGCGCCGGCAGCGGCGAGTGCTGCAGGCCCGACGACGCCGACGGTTTCTCGACCGGTACCGAACGCGATGGTGCAGGCGACCGCGGATGCCCCGCCGAACAGGGCGCCCGTGACGAGCAGCCCGGCGAACGTGGTGATGCGGCCACGACCGCGTCGGAACGCTCGGAGATACGACTCGATCCCGGCGGCGGCGAACAAGACCACGATGATCGAGATGATGCCCGCGGCGGTGAGATACCACGTGTTGGTGGCCGTGGCATCGAACGTGACGACGGGTCGACTCGACTCGCCGCCGGTCTCGTCGATGTGGAGCGTTGCTTCGACCGCGCCGCTCGTGAGGCGCCCGAGGAACCCCTGATCGAGCGTCTGGGATCCGGTGACGAGCGTCTGGACGTCGGACAGCGTGGCGGTTCCGATCGGCAACCCGAACTGGCTGATGTCGAGGGACGCACGCCCGGGCCCCAGTCCTGCGATTTCGATCGGCTGCGTCAGGTCGAGTTCGACGGGCTGCGAGTTCAGGGGCCGGCCGTTGACGGTGATGGTGGCCTCGGGCGCATCCGGAGCCACCAACAGATCGCTCTGGCCGCCTCCGTCACCGAGCCATGCCCACGCCAGAGCGGCGACGAACAGAGCGAGAGCGAGGAGGTACTGAGCGACCGGACGCGGCGGGGACTTCAGGATCTCGGAGATGTCGATCAGTCGGTCGATGTCGTCGGCTCTCGCCCTGCCGACGTTCCGGTCGCTGGCCTTCGGCTTGATTCGCTCGACCGCGGCCGGCGGCACTGCAGCATCGATCTCCGGTACGTCGGGTGTCTGCGTTACGTCGGGTGTTTGCGTGGGGTCGGGTGTTTCGGCGCGGGATGTCCGCGCTGAAACACCCGCCCCGGGCGGTGTCGGATCGAGCGGCGGGTCGACCGCGCGGGGCAGCACCGTCGCCGATGGGGGCGTT
>JBBSOH010000219.1:0-6551 GCA_038259945.1 Acidimicrobiales bacterium | reverse complement strand
TGGCGGGAGGCGTGACGCGCAGTGATTCGGTGCGAGCCGGTCTGGCCGAGGTACCCGCCGACGTCGACATCGTGTGCGTCCACGACGCCGCTCGGCCGTTGGCGCCTGCTGCCCTCTACCGGAGGGTCATCGACGCGGTCGCATCGGGCGCCGACGCCGCCGTCCCCGGGCTGCCGGTCTCCGACACGATCAAGGTGATCGACCCCGGATCGGCGAACGACACGGTCCTCGGCGAGGTCACCGCCACGCCCGACCGATCGACGCTCGTGGCGGTCCAGACCCCGCAGGCGTTCCGAGCCTCGGCACTGCGCGCCGCCCACGCAGGAGGCGACGACGCCACCGATGACGCCGCGCTGGTCGAGGCCGCCGGAGGCCGGGTGGTGGTGGTGCAGGGCGACCCGATGGCACGCAAGATCACCACGGTCGACGACCTCGAATGGGCACGCTCCCACGTGGGAGGCGCCCGGTGAACGCCGGACAGATCCGCGTCGGGCAGGGGTTCGACATCCACCGCTTCTCCGACGACCCCACACGCGTCCTCGTGCTCGGCGGCTCGATCTTCGACGGAGAGCGGGGTCTCGAAGGCCACAGCGACGCCGACGTGATCTCCCACGCGTGCAGCGACGCGCTCCTCGGTGCCGCAGGGCTCGGCGACATCGGCATGCACTTCCCCGACACCGATCCTCGGTGGAAGGGCGCCGACTCGTTGACGCTGCTGCGTCATGTCGTCTCCCTGCTCGAGCAGCAGAACTGGTCGGTTGCGAACATCGACTGTGCCGTCGTGTGCGAACGCCCCAAACTTGCGCCGCGACGTGACGAGATGCAGTCCACTCTCACGCAGATCGTCGGCGCGCCGGTGACCATCAAGGGGAACCGTGCCGAACGTCTCGGTGCGATCGGACGCAACGAGGGGATTGCCTGTTTCGCCACGGCGCTCCTCGTGCACGACGAGGCTGCCGCCGCGCGCGACGACACCTTCGTCGATCGAGATGCCGAAGAAGATGCCGACGTCGCTGTCGACAGAGGACAGGAGACGCCATGAGCAGACCAGGATCACGCAAGCCGTCCGGTGACGGACGAAGTGGGGCGCGCGGCGGGCCCGGCGGCGGTCGCAGCGGTTCGCGGTCCGGTTCGGGTCGCAGCGGCGACTCGAGTCGCAGCGATTCGAACCGCGGTGGTGCAGGCCGTGGTGGCGCGGATCGCGGCGGTCCTGCGCGCGGAGGGTCCGGTCGGGGAGGCGCAGACGGGGGTCGTTCCGGCGGTGGACGTCCGAGCGGTGGTCCGCCCAGCCGTCGCAACGATCGGCCGACCGACCGCGGTGCGAGCGGGCCGAAGGGTCTCGGTGGCCGCCAGATCGAAGGTCGCCAGGCGGTGCGCGAGATGCTCATCGCCGGGCGCCGCAAGGTGCACGAGATCTGGATCAGTGCCGAACTCGAAGGCGATCCAGGCGTGGACGACATCGTCACCATCGCGAACGCTCAACGGGTCACGCTCGTGTACATCGCGAAGAGTCGACTCGAGAAGGAAGCGCGCAGCGAGGCCCCCCAGGGCGTCCTGGCGCACGCCGCCGAACTGCCGGAGGCCGACCTCGGCGATCTGCTGCGCGGCGACGGCACGACGCCGCCGTTCCTCGTTGCCGTCGACGGCGTCACCGATCCCGGCAACCTCGGGGCGATCGTGCGGAGTTGCGACGGTGCGGGGGTGACCGGTGTGTTGCTTCCGCGTCATCGGGCCGTGCACGTGACCCCCACCGTGGCGAAGGCTGCGGCGGGGGCGATCGAGTTCGTGCCGATTGCACTCGTGCCGGGGTTGCCGGCCGTGCTCAAGCAGATGAAGGACCACGGAATCTGGGTCGTGGGGCTCGATGACGATGCGGATCGCAGCATCTTCGACATCGAGGAACTGGCAACGGCACCGATCTGTCTGGTGCTCGGTGCCGAGGGGTCGGGCCTGGCGCGCCTCACGAGGGAGCGCTGTGATGCGATCGTCTCGATTCCGATGCTCGGCGGAGTCAGTTCGCTGAATGTTTCAGCTGCGGCGGCACTTTCCCTGTACCAGGTGACCCGGGTTCGCTCGACCGCGACGTAATCCGGGCGCCTCATGGATGAACTCGTTTTCGTCGCGCGCAGTCGAGAGGCACCGGTCCCTCAAGACCGTCGGTTCGGCGGCCGCTGTTTCCTCGACAGGTGATGTCGAGGTGTGCGGTCCGTCGGAGGGCGGATCCGCGGGCGACTCGCTGAGCGTCGGCCGGCGTGGTTTCATCGTGGGCGGTGCGGCAGCCGCTGCTGTCGGGTCGGCGCTGATCCCATCGGGTCCGGGTCCGGGTCCGGGGACGGCGTCGGCGCAGTCGGCCACGTCGTACAACAAGTACGTTCCGCTCACGCCGCTGCGCATGTGCGACACCCGGCCGAGCTTCGATTTCGGGTACTCGTCGCGCGACGGGAAGGCCACCCGGGTGCAGATCGCCGGCCGAACGGTCGACGGTGTGGAGGTCCCCGCCAACGCGACCGCTGACGTCTTCACGATGGTGGGGATCAACCGGTCGACACAGCGCAACCACCGCGTGCTCGACACGCGAAAACAGCGTCTCGAAGCCGGGGCGGATGCAATCGTCCGCATCGACCTGTCTGGCCAGATCGGCCCGGGTGGGCTCGACAGCGATGCCATCGCGGTGTCGATCAACCTGACCGCAGCTCAGGTCACCGACGGCGGCTACCTCACCGTGTATCCGTTCGGCGAGGAGATCCCGAAGACCTCGACGGGTTCATCACGGGCCCCTCCGCCGTCGACGAGCTCGACGGCGCCGATCAGATCTTCATGTCGACGACCGACCACCGGACCTACGTGTACAAGTTCAACCGCCGTGAGGTCACGTCGAAGGCCGATGCCCAGATCCTCGCGGCGACGCGTCGGGTCGGCGGCGAGACGCTCTCGTCGATCGCCTGCACCGTGGGCGCCGATCGCAGCAAGTCGGCGTATCCGAACCAATGGGCGGTGACCAGCCTCGAGTATCGGATCATCGTCACCTTCGCGCTGGACTATTGGACCGACGACATCCCGCTGATCTGATCTGATCGAGGTCGGCGGTCAGATCAGGTCGCCGGACACGTTGGCGCACGCCGATATCGTGTGGTCCGTCGCCGGGTTAGCTCAGTTGGTAGAGCGCTTGACTTGTAATCATGAGGTGGCGAGTTCGATCCTCGCACCCGGCTCCACGATCACCCCAGCTCACGGGCCATTTCCGGATGGCGAGTCGGATTCGAAATCGGCCTGCCGTCCACGAGGTGTCCACGAACGAGTCGTGTGAGGCCATGAAGGGCGCCATCCGCAAACCCCGCACGGCGGGCGGCGCATGGAGCTATCGGCTGCACCTCGGCTTCGACGACGCGGGCAAGCGGCGGCAACGCCAGGGACGTCACACTTGCACTGTTCGAGTTGCGTCTCGAAGCAAGCCGCAATCCTGAAGTCGCCAACCTTGTGCGAGCCTGGAGTGACGACGGATTCTCAGCCGACGTCGCGTTCAACACCGACGCCGGACTTCCCGGCGGGCGCGACGAGATCGCTCTGTTCCACTACGCGATCGACGGGCTCATCCTCGACAGACTGACCGAACCAATCGACCCCACCACGTCGACCGACCAGGTCATCGACCGACTCGTCAACGGACTCCTGGGGGATGCTCGGCCTGTCCGCAAGCCCAGCTGAGAACCGACCGTCAGCCACGAAGCTGCTTTCGCTGCGCCTGCATCGCAGAGCAGTGCGCCCGTGCACCTCTCGACACCGCCAATATCGGGCGGATGGTCGAGCCCCGACGTGCCGATCCAGAGCAATCTGTGGCTGTGCCTACTCTGATTGATATGAGTGGTATGCGTTCCTCGTTCGTGAGCGGCTTGATGGTGGTCGCACTGCTGGGCACCGCTCTCGTTTCTTGCGCCGACGCCGATGCGGACGGCCGAGCGGCCGAATCCCAGGCTCTTCCACCATTGGGCGCGCCGTTCAACTGCGATGACCCCATTGATGTGGTGGATTCGGTTCCTGATGAGTACTCGGCGTTCTCAGACGTTGTGGCGTTGCCGACAGGCGAAGACCAACTGCAACGAGGGCGATCCGGACCAGACAACGACCTCGACTCACGACGCATGTTCTCGAAGATGGGACTCCTTGTTCGTCCAGGGTCGACTTTCCAGATCCACGTTGGGCCGGCCTCGCAGCGCAACGCACTCATCCACTGGGGGAATGCAGGCACCGACGACCCGGTCGGATCCATCGCTGTCGAGAGTTGCGCTGGCGATTCCGATACTGGGATCGTGTTTCCGGGTGGCATCTGGACGCTGGATCCAGCGTGCGTCGATCTACTCGTCATCACCGAGTCCGACCAGGAACAGCTTCAGCTTCCGATCGCGGCCGATTGTTCGTAGACCCGACAGTTCGAGTCCGGTAGCAGTCATCGGCAGAAATGACGGTCGCCTCGGCGAGTCGGCCCGATACGTCCGACAGCCCTTGCCAGCCCCTCGTTTGCGTATTACGATATTCGGGTGTGAAAAGACGTACACGACGAAGTCCGGTGCGGTGCTGACCGATACGGACATCGACGCGATCGCAGACGAGGTCGAGCACGCTGACTACGACGTCGAGGAACTGTTGACGCGACGCCGGGGCCGCCCAGCGATGGGATCGGGTCCCGCTTCGGTGGTTCCGGTGCGGATCGATCCGGATCTGAAAGCCGCCATCGATGCGCGTGCGGCGGCCGACCATTCCTCGACGAGCGAAGTGATTCGTGAGGCGCTGCGACGGTTCTTGGAAGTCGCCTGAGCGGCAGCCCTGCCGGGGCGATGCGCCCTTGACGTGTTCGGCCGCTACCGAGTTGTGTGTCGGCCTGGATCTCTCCCAGCTGCGACTTCGGCCCCGACCCGATGATCCGGAACCCGTCGGCCAGAGCACCAAGACCGATCAGAATCTTCGTGCGACTGGCGGATGGCACCGCCCAGAACCGGCAGGGTGATCGGGTGCCCCATAACACTCAGCGTCTCGCCCCGTCTGGGCATCCCCGAAGCCGTTATCTCGAGTCCGGCTCCGGAACAGGGTGGTGACCTGCGGGTCTGCGTCGTGGACATGTCCATGACGCAGATGAAGGCAGTGTCCAGCGTCGGGGTCGGACGAGCGGACGCGCCACGCGGGTGTGCTGTCCGTCGAGCACGGCCAATGGGACTGCTCGTGCGCACCTCGTGAGCGGTATCGCAGCGCTCGACGACAGGCACGCCGTGCCCACGTCGGGGGAGTCGCGAGCGCCGATGTCGGAGTGATCGGGCACCGGGTCAGACGCGCAAGGTGACGGGTGGCATGCAATATTCGGTGGGGAGAGCGGTTGAACTCTCTGCCGGAAGAGTTCCGGCACGATGGAGGATCACGATGAACATCATGGACATTGCCAGCTCTCTCGGACTCGTCGACCCGAACGGCACGGTGGTCGGCACGATCGACCAGCAGAAGGTGCTCGGAACGCTCGTCGAGCTCGCTGAGAAGGACCCGGCGCACGCCGATCTGTACGTCGAGGCCGCCGGGCACGTTCGCAGCGCCCGCTCCGCTGGAATGGAAACCCACGATGCCAAGAGCTTCCAGGCTCGCCTCGGCGCAGAGGCGACGACCCAGCTTCGCTACCGATCCGAGATGGCCGACCTGTTCACGGACCTCGCGATCGACGTCGGACTCCGACTCCGCGATCAGGAGCTGGTGACGACCGCCTGAGCGAAAGAGCTCGGAACGCTTCCTCCTTTCTGGCTTGTGCCTGACGTTGTACGTGATGAAAGCATCGCCGTCGGTCACCCTCGGGGCTGTCGGCGACGACGCACCCCGAGGGTCCGGCTGCGGTGCGGCGCTCCACTACGCTCGCCTCGGTGGCGGGGCAGATCGAGCCGGGAACACTCGCTCGACGTCGGCGAAGCCGCACCGTTGGAGCGTCGATCGCAGCGTCGTGTCTGGTGGTCATCGTGGTCTTGCTGACTCTCGGTGCGAACGGGTCGATCGCCGCTGAGGCGGCTGCGGTCGCCATCCCGTTCGCGTTCGTCGGGGTCTGCGCCTCGGTCGCCCTGACCGTACGGTCCGCCGTGATCGTGCGGATCGGCAGCGTGCACGGCTGGGAACCCTCTCGGTGCGAAACACGCGAGGTCGGTCACGTTCGCAGTGCCCACGTCGAAATCGTGGTTCGCCGTCTCGTCCGCCTGCGACCATGGGACGGCGTGTCCAACAGCCGCAAACTGCTCGGCGCGATCGAGGTCGAACTCGCCGGCGACCTGAGCGGGAAAGTCCTCCTCCGTCTCCCCGGCGACGCCCAGATCTTCATCTACCGCGCCGCTTGACCGCAAGCGATGCCCACGGTCGAATTCTCTTCGACACTGAAGTTGACAGAGAGCGCCGAGTCGGGAACCGGCGTTCGGCGCAGCGGTCGGCAACCGACCGAGGGTCGTGGGCTGCGGCTCGATCGTCACCGTGCGTTCAGGACCCCGCATCGAAAGCTCTGCGTCAGCGCATCGGGAGCGACGGAACGGATGCGC
>JBBSOH010000218.1:0-6592 GCA_038259945.1 Acidimicrobiales bacterium | reverse complement strand
GCGATCACCACGAACTCGTGCGGGAAGTTCCCGCCGTTGGTGGCGGTGAACGTGATCTCCCCGGCGGCGTATTCGGTGGGGGCCTCGATCGCCCATTCGACCATCGTCACCGCCGTGCCCGCCGCAGCATCAGGCGTGTCGTCACCAGTGGCTGGGTCGGCTTCGGTGTCGATCGGTTCGCCGACCGGATCGCTCTCGGCCGGCGGCTCGGTCTCGGCCGTTGCCTCCGTGTCGGGTGCTCCGGATGCGGGCGGGTCGGTGGCGACGGATGCGTCGGTCGGCTCGGCAGCGGTTCCGTCGACCTCGGTGAAGTCGTCGGAGTCGTCGACCGGTGCCTCGGAGCCCGGTGTCGTCGCTGCCGTCTCGGCGCCGCCGTCCGACGAACCGCCGCATGCAGCGAGGACGAAGGTGAGCGAAGCGACGACCGGGAGTGCCCGGCGGATGGTGATCATGGGAGGGGACCGTAGTGGAGCAGAACGGTTCAGGGTCGGTCATGCACGATGTCCACCCAGGTCCACGCGATCGAGTCGGGCGACGTCGTGGGGCGGTGAGATTCCGAGGATCAACCGATCCACACCGAACTCCCCGAATCGCTCGATCCGCTGCGGTGCGTCGGCCACGTCGTCGAACCAATCGAGCACGCTCACCTCGAAGCCGGCCGGACGTCCGCGTCCGATCCGACCGAGCAGTTCGTCGAGCGCACCGGTACGTCGCAGGTTCACCCCGTCGGCCACGTCGAGTGCAACCTCGACGGTGGGCCACGCCGACGCCCCGACGATGATCGGTGGACACTGCGAGGAGTCCACCACCGCCCCCAACGGATCAGAGCCCAGGTCCCCGTCGGGGTCGCCGCCGGGGTGGTTCCAGATGGCTCGGAGCGACGAGATCGTGTCGATGAGACGTCGACGGCGGGTCCCGGCATCACCCAACACCGTGCCGATGGCCTCGTGCTCGATCGCGAAACGCGAGCCGGGCGCAGCACCGGATCCCACACCGAGGCGCACCCGTCGCGGAGCGATCGACTGGAGGGAGTTCACCGCTGACGCCAGCTGCGCGGGGTGTCGGTTGACGATGTTCGCCACCAGCACGCCGACCTCGATCCGCTCGGTGACGGCAGCGATCGCCCCCAGGCACACGAACGGATCGCGCGACCACGAGCGTCCGACGACGGCTCCGCTGAAGTGGTCGGCCACCCAGATGCACCCGGCACCGTTCGACTCCGCGGCACGGGCGAGCGACACCATGTCCGGCACGGATGCATCGAACGGATTGATCGCGAGGTCGATCAGCACCGTCGCAGCGTAGGCCCACACCGTCGTACCCTGGCTGAGTGCCAGAACCCCGCTCAGCGCTGACTCCCGACGAGGTCGATGGATACCTCGCTCGTCTCGGCGTCGAACGTTCCGAGGCCACCGCCGACCTCGTCGGGCTGCGCAGGATCCACCGAGCGCACCTCGAGCGGGTCCCGTTCGAGAACCTCGACATCGTCTTCGGTCACGGCGTCGAGCACGACCGCAGTGCCGCGGTCGACAAGATCCTCGGTGACCTCCCTCTGCCCGAAGGTCCGCAGCACGATGACCCTCCGCGCAGCGCATCTCGCGGTGGGTGGTGCTTCGAGCTCAACGGGTCGCTGGCTCTCCTGCTCGAAGCTCTCGGCTTCGAGGTCCGGTTGTTGGGCGCTGCGGTCCTCATCGGCGGCCCGAGCCAGGTCATCGACCATCTGCTCCTGGAGGTCTCTTCGCCCGACCTCGCTCCTCATCTCGCCGACGTCGGGTTCGGCAGCAGCTTCGACCTCCCGATGGCGCTCAACACGCCCGGCGCCCAGGCGGCCGGATCGGGGGTGTTCGAGCTGATCGCGAGCCCTCAGGGCACCACGCTGACTCGTCATGTCGACGGTGTGCCCGAGGCGCTCCTGCGCTTCAAGCGCGTCGCTCATTCGTTCGACGACTTCGCACCGGTGGCCCGGTCGCTGCAGACCGACCCGACGAAACACTGGCGGAGCAAACCGTTCGCCACCCGCCGCCTGACGGACGACGAGGTCGACACCGGTATCGACACCGAGGACGGCGACGGGATCGGTGTGCGACGGGTGACGCTCACGCACGACCGGATCAAGATCGAGCGCAACGGCGGCGTCGACGAGCAGTCGGTCGCCCGCAGCGAATGGGACCGGACTCTGGCCGACTGGTTCGCGATGACCAGGCCCGGACCGTGGCCCGAAGCGACGTAGCGAGCCGGTGCGTCTGACGCCGTCCGCAGGCCCCGGAGGCCGTTGGTCAGGTCGCCGAAGCAGTGCGCGGTTCGTGGCTCACGTCGCTCGGTCCGAGCTCGCGGGTCCATGCAGCGAGTTCGAGCGAGATGCCGTCGGGGTCGGTGAAGTAGACGGAACGGACGAACACGTCGTCGGTGAACTCGCGCGACACCCCCCATTCGCTGTCGTCGTGGTTCCACACCTCGGTGCAGTCGACGCCGGCCTCGCGCAGCGAGTCGACGCACCGGTCGATGTCGTCGGCGGACACACCGAACGCGACGTGATTCATCGAGCCGTGGGCGCTGACGATGTCGCCCTGGTCGGGTCGGTGGGCAGGGGCGCTCACACCGGGCACGCCGGCCGGCGCATGCGGAAACCAGAAGAAGGCGAGCGAGTCTCCGTTGCCGCAGTCGAAGAAGAAGTGCTGCCCGCCACCGGGGATCTCGATGGTCTTGGTCAGCGGCATCCCGAGCACCCCGGAGTAGAAGTCGACGGTGCGAGCCATGTCGCTGCTGACGAGGGCGAGGTGGTTGACGCCACGGAAGTCGATGCCGGCCATGGCCCATCCTCGCACCAACCCGACGGCCCGGTACGGTCGGGGCGTGCCTCGTCGCCCCGCCATCGGCCAGCCCGCACCCCGCTTCGAACTACCGGTGCACGGTGCAGCCGAGGGGGGTGCAGTCTGGTCACTCGACGACGAGTCGCGTGCAGGACCAGCGTCCCCGTGGGTGTCGGACACCAGCAGGGACGCTGCGGGCGCACGTCGGGCCGTCGTGCTGATCTTCCATCGGCACATCCATTGACTGCCATGTGCGGAACATGCGGCCGCCGTGCGCGACCGACTCGACGAGGTGGCTGGTCCCGATGGTGAGCGGGCGTCCGTCGTGATGATCACGTTCACGACGAGCGGTGAACTCGACGGCTACCAGCAGCGACGGCGGCTGCCCTTCCCGATCCTGCTCGACCCCGACCGGCAGGTGTACGACGCATATGGGATGGGTCGCGGGTCGTTCCTCGACGTGTGGGGGTGGCGGGCGATCCGCCGCTACTGGCAGATCCTGCGCCCGTCGGGACCCGGCAGCCGTAGCGATCTGCGCCCGGCCACCGAGGACACCCGCCAACTCGGCGGCGACATCGTGATCGCTCCCGACGGGCGACTCGCGTGGGGCCACTGGAGCGAGCGTTCCACGGATCGACCGAGCGTGGACGAGATCGTCCGCGCCGTGGACGAGGCAACGGCGGGTGACCGATCGTGAGCGACCCGGCTCTGGTTCGCCACCTCCCGGTAGGAGACCCGCAGCATCCTGGAGCCGACGTGTCCGACGCGGTGTTCGACGGCTTCGCCGCGTACTGCGCGGAGCTCGGCATCGAGATGTACCCGGCACAGGAGGAGGCGATCTTCGAGCTCCTGGTCGGCAACCACGTGATCCTCAACACGCCGACGGGGTCGGGCAAATCGCTGGTCGCCACGGCGGCACACTTCGCCGCGCTCGCCACGGGTCGCCGCAGCTACTACACCGCACCGATCAAGGCGCTCGTGAGCGAGAAGTTCTTCGCCCTCTGTCGTGACTTCGGGTCGGAGAACGTCGGAATGATCACCGGTGATGCCGCCGTCAACCCGGACGCGCCGATCATCTGCTGCACCCAGGAGATCCTCGCCAACCAGGCACTGCGCGATGGGCGCGAGACCGACGTCGACGTCGCGATCATCGACGAGTTCCACTACTACGGCGACCCGCAGCGCGGGTGGGCGTGGCAGGTTCCGCTGCTGGAACTACCGCACGTGCAGTTCGTCCTGATGTCGGCCACGCTCGGCGATGTGGGGTTCTTCCAGCGCGACCTCACGGCGCGCACGGGGCGCGAGACGTCGGTCGTCAAGTCGGCGAACCGTCCGGTGCCACTCCACTTCGAGTACCGCACGTCGACGTTGCACCAGTCGATCGAGAGTCTGCTCGAATCGGGTCGGGCCCCGATCTACGTCGTGCACTTCACGCAGAAGGACGCCACCGACGCCGCACAGAACTACCTCGCCCTCGACCCGCTGACGAAGGACGAGAAGGTCCGCATCAAGGCGGTGATCGGAGGGTTCCGCTTCGACTCCCCCATCGGCAAGGACCTCAAGCGGTTCCTCTCCGCCGGGGTGGGTGTTCATCACGCGGGGCTCCTGCCGAAGTACCGCTTGCTCGTCGAGAAGCTCGCACAGGAGGGTCTGCTGAAGATCATCTGCGGCACCGACACGCTGGGCGTCGGGGTCAACGTGCCGATCCGCTCGGTGCTGTTCACACAGCTCTGCAAGTACGACGGCACGTCGGTGCGGATCCTCTCGAACCGCGAATTTGCTCAGATCGCGGGACGGGCAGGGCGCAAGGGTTTCGACGATCGCGGCGACGTGTGGGTTCAGGCTCCCGAACACGTGGTGGAGAACCTGCGGCTGGCGGAGAAGTCGGAGTCGGCGAACTCGAAGAAGAAACCGGTCAAGAAGAAGGCACCCGACCGCAACTTCGCGATGTGGGACAAGAACGTGTTCGAGAAGCTCGTCGACGGCGCACCCGAGGAGTTGCGCTCTCACTTCCACGTCAACCACCAGATGATCATGTCGATGCTCGACCGCCCGGTGGTCCGCACCGAGAGCGGGGACGACATCGACGGGTACGCCTCGATCCGGCGACTGCTCACGACGAATCACGAGACCCGCAAGCGCCAGCGGGGCCACATCCGTCGATCGATCTCGATCTACCGGTCGCTCGTCGACGCCGGCATCCTCGAGTTCCTCGACGAGCCTGATGACCGGGGCCGCCGGGTCCGCGTCACCGTCGACCTGCAGGACGAGTTCGCACTCCACCAGCCGCTGTCGCTCTGGGCCCTCGAAGCGATCCTCGAACTCACCGAACAATCGGCCGCACCGGGCCTGACCCACTCCGGCCCCGACGAAGCCGACACCGAACAATCGGCCGGATCGGGCCTGACCCACTCCGACCCTGACGAAGCCGACACCGAACACTCGGCCGGAGTGGGTCAGACCCCATCCGGCCGCGAGACGCCGGCGCCGGCGCGGAGCAACGAGGTCGATCATGCGCTGAACGTGCTGTCGGTGATCGAGGCGGTGCAGGAGAACCCTGGCGTGATCATCGCCGCGCAGGTGAACGAGGCCAAGTCGGCGCTGATGTCGGACATGAAGGCCGCCTACGTCGAGTACGAGGAGCGCATGGAACGACTCGCCCAGGTCGAGGCCCCGAAGCCGAACGCCGACTGGACGTATTCCAGCTTCAACCGGTTCCGGATGCGCCACCCGTGGGTCGGTGGCGACACGGTCAAGCCGAAGTCGGTGGTGCGCGAGTTGTACGAACGGTCGATGGCCTTCGGCGAGTACGTGTCGCACTACGGGTTGAAGCGGTCCGAGGGCGTGGTGCTGCGGTACCTGTCCGACGTGTACAAGGGCCTCAAGCAGAACGTCGCCGAGGAACTCCGCACGGAGGAGATCGAGGACCTCACCGCCTGGCTCGGCGCGGTCGTCCGGCAGGTCGACTCCAGCCTGATCGACGAGTGGGAGCGCCTGATCGACCCGTCCGACGACGCTTCGACAGCACCCGTGCGCTCGAATGCAAGCGTCACCGTGATGGACGACGCACGGGCGTTCCGCGTGATGGTCCGCAACGCGATCTTCGAGTGGACGCAACGGCTGTCGGGAAGACGTGGGTACGACGTGCTCGTCGCTGCGGCCGTCGACGAGTCGAGGTTCGCCGAGATCGAGGACGTGGCCGCGCGGCTCGCGCCCTACTGGGAACAGTTCGACCGGATCGACCTGGGTCCCGACGCTCGCAGCCCTGAACGCTTCGTCTACGAGCCGAGAACCGGCCGCGTCGCCCAGATCCTGCTCGACCCGGAGGAGACGAACGAATGGCGGATCGAAGCCGTGCTCGATGTCGATGCCTCGATCGACCAGCAGCGAGCCGTCCTCCGCTTCGTCGACATCGTCCACGATGCCTGATTGTCATTCGGGGACAGTCATCTGGTGTCAGACACCAGATGACCGATTGCAGCGCTACGGGCCGTTGGAGCCGGGTTCGTAGGTCTGGAGTTCGAGTTCAGCGGAGTGGAGCGGGGCGACGATCCGCCATGCGGCGACGACGTCGTCGATGCGTGCGAAGTGGCGGGTCGCACCCGACAGCGCGTTGTCGAGCATGACGGCGTAGTCCCCCAGATCGCCGTGGTCCTCGGGACCACAGGCCACGATCGTGGTCGTGATGGTGTCATGGGTGGACGGGTCGAGAACGCCGATGTCGAACGCGACCGACGCCTCGGGCTTCACGGTGAAGCGGATCCGGTTCTCGACGAGGTCGG
>JBBSOH010000217.1:0-6617 GCA_038259945.1 Acidimicrobiales bacterium | reverse complement strand
GAAGGTTCGGTGCGCGACGTCGCCGAGGCGGCGACGCACCGTGCAGCAACCGCTGTTCCGGAGCGGCGTGAGCCGCGGCCACTCGACCCCGACATCGGAGCCGAACTCGTCGATGCGCTCGGTGGTCAACGCGGTGCCAGGCTGTCGGAACGACTGGCGCAGGCGTCGGAGGCACTGGACCGGGAACGTTTCGACGAGGCCCGTCGCCTCGCTGCTGCGATCGCCAAGGAAGCTCCGACTGTGTCCGCAGTGCAGGAAGTGTTGGGCCTCGCTTCATATCGACTCGGTCGTTACAAGCCAGCCGTCGCAGCACTGCAGGCGGCCCAGGAACTGCACGAGAATCCAGCTCTGCTCCCGGTGATCGCCGACGCCTATCGCGGGCTCCGTCGCTGGGCGGCGGTGGAGCGTGTGTGGGGCCAGATCAAAGCCGCGTCGCCGCCGCACGAGATCCTGGCCGAAGGGCGGATCATCATGGCCGGCTCGCTTGCGGACCAAGGTGACATCGCCGGGGCGATCAAGGTGATGGAGGAGGGTCGCAGGGCCCCGAAGCGGGTTCGTGACCACCACCTCCGCGAGTGGTACGTACTCGGCGACCTCTACGACCGACTCGGTGAGCCGATCGCTGCGCGCCGGTGGTTCTCCACCATCGCAGGCGAGGTGCCGGACTACTTCGACGTCGCCGACCGCCTCCGCGGCCTCGGTCGCTGAGCGACACGGCCCGGAGGGTTCGTCGAGATGGGGAGCATGCACTTTCGTGCCAACGTGGCAGCGATCGTGACCAACGGGGCGCGCGACGTCATGGCGTTCGAGCGCAGCGATTTCCCTGGGCAATGGCAGTTGCCCCAGGGGGGAATCGATGACGGTGAGACGCCGCTGGAGGCCGCGTGGCGCGAGCTCGCGGAGGAGACCGGGCTCGGGCCCGCCGAGGTCGACGTCGTGAGCGAGTTCCCGGAGTGGACGGCGTATGAGTATCCGGACGGAGTACGCAAGAACGGCCGGATCGGTCAGGTGCAACGCTGGTTCACCTTCCGGGTGCGCAACGAGTCTGTCGAGCCCCGACCCGACGGAGTCGAGTTCACCGACTGGAAGTGGGTGCAGCGACGGTGGCTGATCGAGCAGGCGGTCGAGTTCCGACGAGCGTCCTACGAGCGGGTACTGCTCGCCGGTGAATCCTGAGCAGCGATGGAACTGAATCGCGATGGCTGACGATCTCTTCGGAGCGGCTGCGGACAGCGCCAAGCTGACCCGCGCCCCACTCGCTGCCCGGCTCCGCCCGCGCACGATCGACGACGTGGTCGGCCAGACCCACCTGGTCGGGCCCGGGATGCCGCTGCGGCGCCTGGTCGAATCGGATCGACTCACCTCGGCATTGCTGTGGGGTCCACCGGGAACCGGGAAGACAACGCTTGCTCTCGCAGTTGCCGGCACGACGGACCGGGCGTTCGAGCAGTTGTCGGCGGTCACAGCGGGCGTGAAGGACGTCCGCGACACCATCGCCCGGGCCGGTCAGCGACTGGGCGAGCGGGGTCAGGGAACGATCCTGTTCCTCGATGAGATCCACCGCTTCTCCAAGTCGCAGCAGGATGCGCTGCTTCCGGCGGTCGAGGACGGCACGCTCACGCTGATCGGTGCAACGACGGAGAATCCGTTCTTCGAGGTGAACGCTCCGCTGCGCAGTCGTTCGACGCTGTTCCGGCTCGAGCCGCTCGAGCCTGCGGACATCGAGATCCTGGTGCGGCGCGGGCTGCAGGCCGAAGGCGCCGAGGCGGCCGACGAGGCGATCACTCTGCTCGTGGACCGTTCGGGCGGCGACGGGCGCCAGGTGCTCACCTCGCTCGAGGTGGCGTGTGCGCTGGCCGACTACGGCACCGTCGAACTGGAGCACGTCGAAGCGGCGCTGGGCACGAGCGCATTGAGATACGGACGCGACGACCACTACGACGTGGTGAGCGCGTTCATCAAGTCGATGCGCGGTTCGGATCCCGACGCTGCCGTCTACTGGCTCGCACGGATGCTCGAAGCGGGAGAGGACGCTCGCTTCATCGCCCGTCGCATGGTGATCTTCGCCAGCGAGGACGTCGGGCTCGCCGACCCCACTGCGCTGCAGGCGGCGGTCGCCGCTGCGCATGCCGTCGAGCACGTCGGGCTCCCGGAAGCGCAACTGAACCTCTCCCAGGCGGTGATCCACCTGGCGACGGCGCAGAAGAGCAATCGTGCGGCACTGGCGATCTGGAATGCGCGCGCTGCGGTCCGCGACGGTGCGATGGGTGAGGTCCCGGCCCACCTGCGCGACGGCCACTATCAGGGGGCCTCCACGCTGGGTCACGGGGTGGGCTACGAGTACCCTCACGACCATGAAGACGGTTGGGTTGCACAGCAGTACCTGCCCGACGCTCTCGTGGGACGCACGTGGTACGAGCCGACCGACATCGGCAACGAACGTGACGTGTCCGAGCGGATGGAGCGGCGTCGATGACCACCGGTGAGGTGCTCCTGGTCGCTGCGATCGTGCTGTTGGCGATCGGGTTCGCTGCGCTGATCGTGGTGCTGCTCCGTGTGCACGACACGACCAACCATCTGCGTCGAGAGGTGACCGATCTGCGCGACGAGACCCGCATGCTGATCGACGACCTGCGGATCTCCACCGACGAGGCTCGGGACAGTGTCGACGAGGCGCGCCACGATCTGGAGCGCTTCGACAGGGTCCTCGGTTCCGCCGAGGCCATCGGTGACGCAGTGGGGTCGACGGTCGCCCGTTCCGCCTTCTCGTCGCCGGCGATCAAGGCAGCAGGCATCGCCCGCGGCGCATCGCGCGCGGTTGCACGACTCCGAGGGAAGTCCGTGGCGTCGAGTCGTCACGTGATCGAGGTACCGCGCCGGTCCGAGCGGTCGGACGGCGCTGTCCGTGAACTGCCGAGAGACCAGAGGAAGCGAGCATGATGAAGCGAGTCACGTGGTTCGTCGGGGGAGTCGCTGCCGGAGCGACCGGTGCCAACTACGCGAAGAAGAAGGTCGTGGCCAAGGCGGCGCAGATGTCGCCGGCGAGTGTTGCCCGGTCCGCCGCTGGACGGGCGCGTTCCACTGCGGCGACCGTCGTCGATGCGCTCCGTGAAGGCCGCGACGCGATGGGCCAGCACGAGGACGAACTGAAGGCCCGTCGGGACGGAAGGCTGGTTTCGCTCGACGAGCACGTTGCACCCGGTGACCAGGTGTTCGTCGACGGCGTCGAGGTCGACTCGGGCAGCGTCACCGTCATGCGGCCGCGGCGATGATGCAGACGTCGTGACCGTGCGCTCCGGGACGTTTCGCTCGGTTGCGCATCGCACGGGTGCCGACGAGGTCGTGGATGCGTTGTGTGCCGTGATCGAGCCGTCGAAGGTGCGGTCCGGTGCCACCGAGGTTCGTCTGTACCGACGTGATGCGTCGAACATGACCGGTCGGGCAGGGGCGGTCGTCTTCGCCGAGACCACGGCCGACGTGCAAGCAGCTGTGCGGGTCGCCGACAGGTTCGGTGTGCCGTTCCTCGCTCGAGGCTCCGGAACGGGTCTCGCCGGGGGAGCGGTCCCACCCGACGGTGCCATCGTGATCTCGACGTCGAAGATGAACCGGATCCTCTCGGTCGATGCCATCAACCGACAGGCATGGGTCGAGCCGGGCGTGTTGAACCTGGACCTCTCCAAGCAGATTGCGCACCTCGGGGTGCATTTCGCCCCCGACCCCAGCAGTCAGCAGACGTGTTCGATCGGCGGCAACGTGGCGAACAACTCCGGGGGCCCTCACTGTCTGGCCGACGGCGTGACCAGCGCCCATGTTCTCGCCTTGGAGGTCGTACTCCCCGACGGCTCGGTCACCGTGCTCGGTGGCGAGGCGCCCGAACCGGACGGCTTGGACCTGCGCGGTGCGTTCGTCGGTTCGGAAGGCATGTTCGGCGTGGCCACGAAGGTGTGCGTGCGGCTCATGCAGAACCCGCCCGACGTTGCCACGATGCTGATGGAGTTCGATTCCGTGGCCGACGGGGCGCAACTGGTGAGCGACATCATCGCCGACGGGATCGTGCCCGCTGCCGTGGAGATGATGGACCGGCTGTGCCTCGTGGCTGTCGAGGCGTGGCTGCACGCCGGTCTGCCGACCCATGCGGCGGCGGCGCTGCTGATCGAGTGCGTCGGCGAGTCGGGACAGGTGGCGTACGACGTGGCCAGGATCAAGGAACTGGCCAGCGAGCGCGGTGTGGCGAACGTGCGGACCGCTGCCGACGATGCCGAGCGTGCCGTGCTGTGGAAGGGCCGCAAGGGCGCCTTCGGAGCGGTGGCGCAGATCAAGCCGAACTACTACCTCCACGACACCGTCGTCCCGCGGGCACGGCTGGCGGAGGTGATCGAGAAGGTGTACGAGATCACTGCTCGCTACGGGATCGATGTGATCAACGTGTTCCACGCCGGCGACGGCAACCTGCATCCGCTCCTCGTCTACGACGCCCGCGAGGAAGGGATGGTCGACAAGGTCCACGCCGCAGGACGAGAGATCGTCACGTTCTCGGTGGGCGTCGGGGGTGTCCTGTCGGGCGAGCACGGCATCGGCCTGGAGAAGCGTGACCTGATGCCCCTGATGTTCTCCGAGATCGACCTGTCCGCACAGGAGTCGTTGCGGCGCGCGTTCGATCCGAAGCTGATCGCGAACCCGAACAAGGTCCTGCCGAACCCGGCCACCTGCGGCGACATGCACGCTGTGCCCGACGGGGCCTGGATCTGAACCGTCGATGGACCTGACGCTCGAGGAGTTCGCCGCACAGGTCGGACCGGACGGTCCCGTGACCGTCGCCGGTTCCGGTTCGCAAGGAGGTGCAGTGGTCGAGGTGCGCTCGGTCACTGCTCCGTCGGGGATCGAACGGATCGACGCAGCGGAGATGGTCGTGGAGTGTGGCGCCGCCACGCCGGTCGACGAGTTGCGCGACGCTCTCGCCGAGCACGGTCAGACGGTGGCGCTGCCCCCCGGTGGCACGGTGGGTGGAACGCTGGCGGTCGGGCGCAGCGACGTCACCCGACTCGGCCACGGTCCGATGCGAGACGTGCTCCTCCAGACGAGGTACGTCTCGGCTGCTGGCAAGGTGACCAAGGCGGGTGGGCCGACCGTGAAGAACGTGAGCGGATTCGACCTGTGTCGGTTGTTCGTCGGTTCGTACGGAACGCTCGGGTTCTTCGGCGACGTCATCCTGCGGACGCGACCCATGGCCCGGACCACCAGATGGTTCCGCAGCGACCGTGACCCGCTCGAGTTGCTGCGCGACGTCCACCGGCCCGTGGCGTTGCTGTGGGACGGAGCGTCGACGTCGGTTCGTCTCGACGGCGACGACGGCGACATCGCCCGTGCCGTGGATCGTTTCGACCTCCGCGACGCGCCCGGTCCACCACCACTGCCGGGACCGCACCGGTGGTCGTTGCCGCCGGCACAGGCGATGGATGCCGCACGGTCGGTCGACGGGTCGTTCGTGGTCGAACTGGGCGTCGGAGTGGTCCACCACAGTGGCGGGATCGAACGTCCGGAGCCCGACGCAGCGATCCGCGCTCTGCACGACCGGATCAAGCACGAGTTCGACCCGACCGGCCGCCTGAATCCCGGTGTCGACCCGCTCTCACCGCCGGCGGTCGGTTGACCGTGGTGTTCCAGTGCCGGCTGCGGCGACAGTGAAGAAGGTGGTGTCGTGACATCGGTGCGCGCCTTCGTCGACGAGCGCGTCGCCGATGTTCGTCTCGCAGCAGCAGTGGCGGACCTCGCGGCCGAGACGTGGGGTCTCGGGCGTCCGGTGCTGATCCGCCACGGGATGAACGTGATCTTCGGAAGCCGGAACGCCGGCGCAGAGGTGAGTCATGACGGCCAGGACGACGTCGTGATCAGAGTGTCGTCGCCGAGCGTGCCTGCCGGGCATTCGATCGACCTCGCGATGTTCCTCGCGGATCGCGGGGTGCCGGTCGTCGCTCCGGCACGCACCGACGTCGTCGAAGCGGACGGGCTGTCCGCAACGGCATGGCAGTACGCCGCGTCGTCGGGTGACCCGATCGACTGGCGCTCGGTCGGGACCATCGTGGGCAGGGTCCACGAACTCGCGCCCGGTGACCTGCCTGCCGGCGTGCCGACCCCGAGCCCGGCCGCATTCCCGTGGTGGAACTTCGACGCCTTGATGGACGCCGCCGGCGAGATGCTCGACCCCGGGGCCAGGGCGGGGATCGCGGCGGCCATCGAACGTTGGTCGGGCTGGGACGCCTGGAACCCGTCGGACGCCGTGGTCTGTCACGGTGACGTGCACCCGGGCAACGTCATCATGACCGATCACGGTCCCGTCCTGATCGACTGGGACCTGCTGTGCATCGCCCCGCCCGGGTGGGATCACGCACCGCTGATGACCTGGACCGACCGATGGGGCGGCGAACCCGGTGTCTACGAGGCGTTCAGCGACGGCGTCGGAGGGTCGCTGCGCCGCGACGAGCGCGCCGAGGCATTCGCCGAGTTGCGGCTGGTGGCGGCAACGCTGATGCGGGTGAAGGCGGCGGTGGCGGGCCGGGGCGCCCGGCGCGCGGGCGCGCGGCGGCGGGGGGGCAGGGGGGGCGGCCCCCGCGCCCCCG
>JBBSOH010000216.1:0-6633 GCA_038259945.1 Acidimicrobiales bacterium | reverse complement strand
GCCTTCACCCCTTGGCCCTTGAGCGGAGGGGCGCCCAGTGAGCGGATCACCGCGGTGGCATCGCTGGCTCGCTGGATGGGCTCGGGGGGGTCGAGCGGTGCGACGGGACGCCAGAGGTCGACCGCCTTGGGCTTCTTGCCCCGACGCCTCCGGCCCTGGCTCCGACGGTACCGAGCACCGACAGGAACAGCAGAGCAGTGATCGCCACGAGGGCAATCTGAGCTGCCCCGGTGGCGACCGCAGCAGCCAGCAACGGCAGGGCGGCGCCGACGGCGAACGTTGCCGCAGACGTGAACGCTGCCTGCACCGGGCGGGCGGCCGTCGTGTCGGAGATTCCCAGCTCCTCGCGGGCGTGCGCGCCGAGCGCATCGTGCGCCGTCAGGCTCGCTGCGACCTGGTCGGAGAGGGTGTGGTCGAGCCCGCGTTGCTCGTAGAGAAGACTCAACTCGGCGAGTTCACGCTCGGGGTCGTCGCTCAACTCCTTTCGCTCGCGCCCGAGGTCGGCCGCTTCGGTGTCTGCCTGTGAGCTGACCGACACGTACTCGCCGGCCGCCATCGACATCGCGCCGGCGACGAGTCCGGCCATTCCGGCCACCAACACCTCGCTGCGAGTTGCGCTCGATGCCGCCACACCGATGATCAGACTCGCCGTCGACACGATCCCGTCGTTGGCACCCAGCACGGCGGCGCGCAACCATCCGATCCGATGAGTGCGATGGACTTCGACGTGAGCAACCATCACATCGGCACCGAAGCGACGACTCTTGGGGCGGTCATGGGTTTCTCCTGCGTCGTTCGATCCTCGATGACACGGCCTGCGCGGTCCAGATCGCCATGTAGGCGAGGGTGCACGCGACGAAGGCGACCGCCGTCCTGGCAGCGTTCTGGAGCACCGCGAACATCACGTCGTCGCCCGGTGCGTTGCGGCGTCACCCGGTGCCGGTCGGCTGTCTGCGACAGGGAGCGGGAGCATCAGGACGGGGACCGACGACGCCGCCACGATCTTGCTGGCGACGCTTCCGTGGACGAATCGCGGCATCCCCGTCCGGCCGTGGGTTCCGACGACGAGGACAGATCCGGGCGTCGAGCGCATGAACTGTGCCAGCCCGCCTGCGACCGACACGGCGTCGTGGACGACCTCGCCGGCGACATCGACTCCGGAGCGTTCGAAGCGCAGGACGAGGTCGGCCACGTAGAGGTGCTCGTCTCCGGCGGGTCCGAACCAACGGTCCGACGGCGCCGTCGCGTCCACCGGGGCGGGCGCCGACTGCACAACGGTGACGAACCGCACGTCCAGGTCGTATGCCGCCGCCCACTCGACGGCCACGCCACACACGGTGTCGTCGGACTCGTCGCCGCTGACCGCCACGACGAATTCGCGGATGGGACCATCCTCGTAGACGTCGGCGCTCGGTCCGACCAGGAGCACCGGCAGGGACGACTGGCGAACGACGTCCTCGGGGATCGATCCGATGAGCGCCACCGACCGGCCGTGTCCATGCGTCGCCATGCACACCATCGCGTCGTGCTCGCGAGCGACGTCGGCGATCGCATCGGCGACACTGACCGACAACGCCGTCGTGGACCAATCGAGGTGCTGGTCCGCCACCGCCTCCTCGAGAACGGATTCGTCGAGGTCGTCCGCAGCGGATGCCACCGTCACGGCGCCGACACCGAGGCCCAGCGCCGCCGCGATCCTTCGAGCGGGTCGCAGTCCGCGATCGGCGTGGCTGGATCCGTCGAGGGGGACGAGGACATTCAGAGGCTTGCGCATGTCGGACCGTGCTTTCATCGGCCCTCAGTCTCCGACGCACGGATCACCCTGGGGTCCGAGCTGCGACAACCCCAGGTCAACACGCCCCCATGGCGGTCAGGGCTCCGGGAAGTCCTCGTGTTCCTCCTGCGCCGAACGGTCCTCGAACGACTCGTCCGTCACGTCGGCGTCTGCGAACGGCACGCCCTCGGGATGATCCGGCGGATAGTCGGGGCGCACCTCGTCGCTGTTCACCGGGTCGTCCAGACCGGTGACCTCCTCGTCCAGTTGTTCGGCCCCGAACTGGCCGTCGTCGCGATCGGGCATCACGAACCCTCCACGGCGCGATAGCGGAACCAGTCGGAGAGCCGCGTCACGTGTTGTTCGGCGACCTGTTCGTCGGTCAACACCGACGAGGGCGGCACCAGCACGTTGTCGCCGATGATCTCGTTGTGCGGCCAGTTCGCCGGGGCCATCAGGTGCGTCGAGTCGAAGAGCTGCAGACCCTTCACGATGCGGACGATCTCATCCATGTTGCGACCGAGTTCCTTCGGGTACTCGAGGATCGTCCGGACGATTCCGGCCGGGTCGACGACGATCACCGACCGTGCCGTCACCGACTCCTGCTGGTCCGCTCGGAGCATCCCGAGTTCGAGAGAGATCGCTCGGTCGGCGTCGTCGATGATCGGGAACTCGATCCCGACCTGAAGGTGGTCATGGATCCACTGGATCCAGGCGTGATGGTCGTCGATGTCGTCGACGCTGAGGCCGATCAGTTTCGTGTCGAGCGCCGCGAACTCTCCGGCGCGCTTCTGGAAGCCGACGAACTCGGTCGTGCACACCGGCGTGAAGTCGCCGGGATGGCTGAAGAACACGAACCAGTGACCGGCGAACTCGTCGGGCAACGTGACCGCGCCCTTCGTGGTCGTGACCTCGATGGTCGGGAACGTGTCGGCGATGAGCAGTTTCATGATGGACTCCTGGGGGTGGATGATTCGGTGACGGGGATCGGGGCGGCGATCAGCACGGCGAAGTCCGCGTGCTGGAGAACGTCGCGTTCGACGGACGGGTCGACCAGATGGCTGACCCAGTTGCGTCGGTCGGCACCGATCACGACGACGTCGGCGTGGTGATGGTGGGCGGCACGGAGGATGGCCGATGCCGCATCGCCGACGTCGCCGATCGGGGTCGCCTGCGTCAGCCCTGCACGGGCGGTGAGTGCCTGAGCGCGCTGCATCGCTGCATCGGCCTGCTCGGCACTGTCCTCGACCGGTTCGGCGGGGATCACCCAACCACCCAGTCCGCCGACCGGCCACACGTATGCCCAGCTCATCTGGGTGTACGGCCCGGCACCGACATTGATCGCGAGATAGTCGGCGGCTTCTCCGAAGAGGCGGCGGGCCGTCCGTACGACGGATTCCGACATCACGTCGTCCTCGACCGCCAACAGGACGGTCGGACCGGCGGGCACGTCCGTGGCGGTCTCGTCGGCGGACTCGTCGGTCAGCCGGCCTCGGGGACCGAGGAGGCCACCCGTGCCCATCCACCGACCGGCCACCAGTTCGCCCGTGGAGATGGGCACTGCCCCGTCGGCGGGCGGATCGTGTTCGGTCGTCATTCGTCGCCGGCGTGCTTCTCGGTGCCGCTGACACGTAGGTGGCGGTTGTTGCGGGCTTCGGTCCGATCCTTGGCGTCGGTGATCTGGCGGACCACCTCGTCGCGCACTTGTCGGAGCGCTGAGCCGATGTCGCTGCGTTCGCTCGTGGCGATGACGGACTCGACACCGGCGATGCGAGCTTCCAGCGTCATCCGCTGACCGGGAGCGTCGCGGTCCTTGACCGTCAGCAGCAGTTCGACGGTCCCGTGCGTGAACGATTGGAGACGTGTGTCCAATCGGCCGAAGACTGCGACGATTCCGGCGCGTTCGTCGGCCGCGAAGCCGTCGACGAGGCGGAGCGCGCCGTCCACGGTGTGCAGAGTGGTGTGTGATGTCGTCATGAGTTGACCTCCGAGGTCAGTTGGGCGGATGTGGGGTGAGTCGTCGAGGGCCTCGTTCGCTCGACCGACGATCTCGTGGCCGGGGACGATCGACACGACTGGGTCGGGGAGTTCGCTGTCGACCACGTGCAGGTCGGTGCGGCACAAGCCACAGGCCGACACCTTCACCCTCACCTGATCACGCCTCGGCGTCGGGTCGCACCGATGTGTCCACTCGAGCGGCGCGTGGAGCCCGGTCATCGTCATCGCGTGCACGGTCAGGCCTCCATGTCGAGATCGGAGGAAGCGGTGACGGGAGCGATCGACCCGATGCGTCCCGGTTCACCTGTTGCATCGCTGTCGCTGTGGCTCTGTCGCACGATCCGATCGACCTCGACCGAGTCGCCGTGTGAGAAGGCTTCGCCCCAGCGGTCGATGGCATCGCGACGACGCTCCCTCACGACGAGGCTCCCGATCGCGTCGAGCGCGTCGTCTCAGGTGCTGACAGCGCGGCGTCGACCCACTCGTCGATGCGGTCCGCCGGCAGCGCTCCGACCTGTCGGGCGACCTCGTCGCCTCCCACGTAGAGCACCATCGTGGGGATTCCCCGAACGTCGAGCCGAGCGGAGATCGCCGGCTCGTTCTCGACGTTCACCTTCGCCACCCGGAGGGCGCCCGCGCGCTGCACCGAGAGTTGTTCGAGTGCCGGAGCGATCATCCGACACGGTCCGCACCACGGCGCCCACAGGTCCACCAGCACCGGAACCGTCGATTGTCGGACGACGGCGTCGAACTCGTTGGTCGACACGTCGACGAGCCAGGGAAGGTCCTCGTGACAGGTGCCGCAGCGAGGTCGTCCGCTGGCGACCACCGGGAGGCGGTTGGCTGCGTCGCACTTCGGGCATCGAACGACGTTGTCCGTCACAGCTGCTGCGTTCCGTCGACGGCCATCGCGCTCAAGCGGCCGAGCGCGTTGCTGACGAGTTCGCGGGCGTCGGCTGCGATGGGAGCCATGTCGTCGCTTCCCGTCACGTTGGCCATCAGCCCGGGATCCATCGCTTCGACGATGACGTCGCCATCGGACTCGCGTATGACCACGTTGCAGGGAAGCAACACCCCGATCTGGGGCTCGACGTCGATCGCCCGACTCGCCAGTTCCGGGTTGCAGGCCCCGACGATGGTGTAGCGGTCCATCGTCTTGCCGACCTTCGACTGCAGCGTGGCCTGCAGGTCGATCTCGGTCAGCGTGCCGAATCCTTCGGCGGCGAACGCCGCCTTGACGGCTTCCAGCACCTGGTCGAACGGCTGCGACAGCACGATCGTCTCTTCGAACACCATGTCATTCGCTCCTGTGGATCTCGGCGGCCCTGTGGATCTCGGCGGTGGGGTGGACGTGGGTGTCGGTCACCAGAGGATCGGGTTCTCTGCGACGATCGGGACCTGACGCCAGCGGTTCGAGAGGCCCCACGTGACGCCGGCACCGGCGGTCAGAGCGATCACGATCATGGCGATGGCGTAGATCAGGTGGTAGTCGACGAACGGATTGACCGAGGAGGTCAGCTCGCCGGTCGAGTCGTGTCGTGCCAGCGGCCACTCGGCCGCCCACATCAGCACCATCATCACGGCACCCGAGAGCGCTGCCAGGCGCAGGGCCACTCCGGCCATCAGCGCCACGCCGATCCCCAGCAGGCCGAGCATGAACAGCGAGTCGACGACGACGTTGCCGGCAATACTTCGGAACAATCCTTGAAATGGCCCGACCTCGACGTGGGAGAGGAAGCCGTTGCTCGGCGATCCGCCGTTGATCCACGACTTCCCCGCCGTGGTGGAGTAGCCGAGTCCGAACAGCTTGTCGGCGAACGCCCACACGAACACGAAACCCAACAGGTACCGGGCGACGGCCACGGCGTGTCGGACCTCGAACCCGGCTCGGGACTGACGATGCGTCATCGAGATCACCGATGGATCGGTGGCGAGGGATGCGTTGGTCATGGAGTGCTCCGTTGGTCAGGCTTCGGATCGGTTGACCCTCAGGTGTGGTTCGATGGTCGTCGGAGCCCGTCACCATCCGGTCCCGCCACGACAGATCATCGATGACGAGCTTGTCGCCGTACGACTTCGACAGGTTCCGGACCTCGATCAGCGTGGGACGCACGCTGACATCGGTCACCACGACGAGCGGTCGCAACGGAGAGTCGGGTACGGGCTGGGCGTGAGGTCCATGATTCCGAGTCTGATTCCCTCGGAGCGCATCCGACAGGGCCCAACGACCCGTGTGTCATGGCCCCTTGGCACAGAGTCCACGAGCTGCGGCTGTCGACTCGTTCGTCGTCCACGGTCGCCGGTTGTCGCGCAGTTGATCTGGGTCCCACGGACGGGGTGGATTCGCGTCGATGCTCGTCGGATCGGTTGCGTCGGCGGTCGCTTCGGCGGCGGCGTGCCCGTCGGTCATCGTGCGATGACGAGCGCACCGATGCGCCTCCCGGCACCCGTCCGTCTCCGTGTCGACGACTGACGTGCTCCGTCCCGTCAGAGCCCGATCTGGCCCGTGCGCTTCGTCCGCGAGCGAGGACGCCTGGGCTCCGCCTCGGCCCACGGATGTTCCGGATCGCCGGCCGCGAGGCCGAGGCCGAGCAGGATTCCCAACGAGATCCCGACCATGGACGTCGCGGTCGTGACCAGCGCGCTGACACCCGCCCCTCCGTCGAGGAGCTGTGTGATGCCTTCGAGACCCAGTGCGCCGGGCACGAGGATCCAGAATCCGGGGAGGAAGGTGACGAGCGGTGTCGGTCCGGACGACTGGCGGGCGGCGAAGAGCGCGATGGGGGTCATGGCGAGCGCACCGAAGAACGCGGAGAGAGCACTGCCGAAGAACAGGCCACCGATCACCTGACCCGCGTACG
>JBBSOH010000215.1:0-6651 GCA_038259945.1 Acidimicrobiales bacterium | reverse complement strand
GCGATGGCGATGGCGATCACGGCGAAGAACCAGAAGAACAACTGGTGGTTCGCCGCCGGAGCCGGAATCGGCCAGTACGGGGGGAACCCTTCCGCAACGGCCTGGAGGGCGCCGTCGACCTCACCGAACGACGGCGGACTCGGCAGCTCACGGCCCGGGCGGAGCTCGACGACCGGGTCGGTGATGATCCCCTGGATCACCGCTGAGGGTCCGGCGATGGCGAGGTGGATCCACATCGGGAGGAGTCCCACGACACCACCGACGACCACCGGCTTCCACGCGGCCCGTCGAGTCGCCCAACCAGCGACGAGCAGCATCGCCGAGGCGGCCAACACGATGTCGGGGCGGAACGACATGCCCAACCCGGCCAGCACGCCCGCAGCGGCCCACGAGCGCCACGCCCCGGTGTGGCGAGCACGAATGGCGAACACGGCCGCCCACAGCACCAGTGCCACGGCGCCGTGCCATGCAAGGGCGGCGAGACCGATCGGGGTCATGGTGAGCAGCGCAGCCACGACACCACTCAGCGCGGCAGCGGTGCGACCCCACGGTCGCGCCAGCACGTAGAGGGCGACGATGATCCCCAGATTCTGGAGCAGCCCGAACGCTCGCTCCGCTTCGAGCGTGTAGCCGAAGATCCAGTACCAACCGGCCAGGACGTCGAGCGACCCCGGGCCGTAGAGGTGCAGGAAGTCGACGTTCGGAACCTTCCCCTGTTGTACCAGGCGCGGGAAGACGAGCATGAAGCCCTCCTCCATCGACGAACCCGGTGCCCGGAGCAGGCCGCGCACCGGAAGCAGGGCGAAGGCGAGGACCGCGCCGAGCGCCACGACGCCGCGTCCGGTGATGCGGACCCGCCCGCCGAGCACGAACGGCACGACGTCCTCGGAGGCAGCGTCGACCTCGTCGGTCTCGGTCTCGGTCTCGGGCGCGGTGTCGTCGAGGTCGATCAAGCGTCTCGATGGTAGCCAGCCGATGACGATCCCACGGCGTATCGTCGGGCCCGTGTCGGGCGACCCGCAGGAGCAGCTGGAACGCGACGCGTCGGCACTGATCGCCCACGGCGTCCGCCGCGTCCACGTGCTCGCATGGCGTGACCTCGACGACGACGAGGCCGGCGGCTCGGAAGTCCACGCCGACGAGTGCGAGCGGCGGTGGGCAGAGGCCGGTCTCGACGTGCTCCACCGCACCTCGGCGGCGGCCGGCCGGCCTGCCGAGGCGGAGAGGAACGGCTACCGGGTGATCCGGCGGGGGAGCAGATACTCCGTGTTCCCGCGAACCGTCGCCGCGGAGTTGACACGGAGAATGGGGCGATACGACGCACTGGTCGAGGTGATGAACGGCGTTCCGTTCTTCTCGCCCATGTGGTGTCATCGGCCGCGGATGCTGTTCCTGCATCATGTCCACGGTCCGATGTGGGACCAGATGCTGCCCGGACCGTTGGCAGCGGCCGGACGAGCCCTCGAGACCCGTGTGGCCCCGCCGATCTACCGCCGCGGACTCACCGCCACGCCGTCCGATGCGACACGTGACGAGTTGATCGAGATCGGGTTCCGACCCGAACTCGTGACCGCCATCCCCAACGGCACCGACCCTCGATTCTCGCCGGGCGGCGACAAGACGCTCCATCCGTCGGTCGTCGCCGTTGCCCGACTGGCGCCGGTGAAGCGGTTCGGCTTGCTCATCGACTGCGTCACGAGCGCCCGCGAGCGGGTGCCGGAGCTGCGCCTCACGATCGTGGGCGACGGACCGGAGCGATCTGCACTGCGGGCGCAGGTCGACCGTCTCGACGCTTCGGGGTGGGTGGACTTCGCTGGCTCGGTCGACCACGACGATCTCGTCGACATCTATCGCCGTTCGTGGATCGTGGCGAGCGCATCGCTCGCCGAAGGGTGGGGACTGAGCCTGACGGAGGCCGCCGGGTGCGGCACCCCGGCCGTGGCCACCGACATCCGCGGCCATCGCAGTTCGGTGGTCGACGGCGAGACCGGCGTTCTGGCGTCCGAGCGGGACCTCGGCGACGCGATCGCGCGTGTGCTGCTCGACCACGACCTGCGAACACGGCTCGCAGCAGCCGCCGAGGCCCGAGTGCGAACGATGACGTGGGACGCCACCGCCGCAGGAGTGCTCGGTGTCCTGCGTCGCGCCAGCCGGGCCTGACTAGGCTCGGGCGCTCATGCGTAGCGTGGTCGTGCTTCCGACGTACAACGAAGCAGGCAACATCGACCGGTTCCTGCGGACGGTGCGCAAGGCTGCGCCCGACACCGACGTCCTCGTCGTCGACGACGACAGCCCTGATGGCACCGGCCCGCTGGCGGAATCGCTCGCAGAGGAACTCGGTCGGATCGAAGTGTTGAACCGGCCCGGCAAGAGCGGGCTCGGCAGTGCATACCGGGACGGATTCGCCCGGGTCCTCGATTCGGGTGAGTACGACGTGGTGGTGTCGATGGACGCCGACATGTCGCACGATCCACACCGCATCCCGGAGTTCATCCGACTCGTGGCCGATGGCGCCGACCTGGTGATCGGCTCGCGGTACGTCACCGGGGGCGGCACGACCGATTGGCCGGTGCGCCGCCAACTGCTGTCGAAGTGGGGCAACGTGTACACCCGCACGATCCTCGGTGTCTCGTCGCGTGACTGCACCAGCGGCTACCGGGCGTACCGGGCGACGTCACTCGCGGCGATCGACCCCACGTCCACCTCGGCCGAGGGCTATGCCTTCCTCACCGAACTCGTCCGGCGTCTCGCCGCACGCGAGTCGGTCATCGTCGAATCGCCGATCATCTTTCGTGACCGCACGGCGGGGAAGTCGAAGATGTCCGGCAGGATCATCGTCGAGTCGATGCTGCTGGTGACCCGCTGGGGGATCGGCGACCGATTCCGGCGACTTCGTCGGCGCTGATCGGGGCGACCGCACGACGCGCTCGGGTACGAGTGGTCGACGCAGTCGAGGTGAAGATCGCCGAACAGATCGTGCGGCCTCATTCTCCCTGCTCATCGTCCTCTGGTTCGAGGGGCGTTGCTCGTGGCGGACGCGCTGTTCGATTCGGTGATCGACGGTGCGCAGATCGAGGGTGGATTTCATGTCACGGAATCTGCGTTCGGCTTCGAGGAGACCGCCGGGTCTGGCACACTGTTCCAAACTTCGATCACGAGGCAGGGCCATGAGCAACGACACGCACGCAACTTCCGATTCAGGACCGGTCACTGCCCCGGTCACCGACTGGGCGAGCGACTACGACATCTTCGACCCCCAGTACATCGCCGACCCGTCTCCGATCTGGGCCGAGTTGCGCGAGACGTGCCCGATGGCCCACACCGACCGCTGGGGCGGGTCGTGGATGCCGACCCGCTACGAGGACGTGTACGCGATCGCCCACGACATCATGACCTTCCCGTCTGGCAATGGCATCAGCGTGGTGCCGATGATGACGGTGGGCAACGAGAACGAGACAGGCCATGTGCCGGCGCCCGTGCTCACGTCCGGCGTGCCGCCGATCAGCGCCGACCCGCCGCTGCACACCTGGACCCGTCGGCTGCTCCTGCCGACGATGAGCCCGGCCCGAGTGGCCGAGTACGAGGTCTTCACCCGCGAGCTCTGCCGTCGTCTCGTCGACGACATCGTCGAGCAAGGCGGGGGTGACGCTGCAGCCGAGTACGCCCAGCAGATCCCCGTACGAGTCATCGGCCACATCCTGGGCGTCCCCGAGGACATGGCGGGGACGTTCACCGAATGGGCGCGCGACGTGCTCGAGTTCGCACACGATCCCGAACGCCGCCACCGCGGCATCGTCGGCATCATCCAGTACCTCAGCGCTGCGATCGACGAGCGCGAGACGAATCCGACCGACGACTTCATCAGCGAGTTGATCCAGTCGGAACACGACAGCGAGCCGATCACGCGCGATGTCGTGATGGGCATGTGCGCACTGCTGCTGATCGCCGGTATCGACACCACGTGGTCCTCGATCGGCTCGACCATGTGGCACCTCGCCACCCACCCCGACGACCGTCGACGCCTGATCGCCGAACCCGAATTGATGCCGACGGCGATCGAGGAGTTCCTGCGCGCATACGCCCCGGTCACGATGGCACGCCGCCTCGTCGAGGACGTCGAGTACAAGGGCTGCCCGATCAAGGCCCAAGAGCGGATCCTGATGAACTTCCCCGCCGCCAACCGTGACCCGGAGGTGTTCGAGCGTCCCGACGACGTGATCCTCGACCGCCAACACAACCGCCACCTCGCCTTCGGCGCAGGCATTCACCGCTGTGCCGGCTCGAATCTCGCCCGTATGGAACTGCGCGTCGCCGTCGAGGAATGGCTGGCCCGAGTCCCCGACTTCGAGATCACCGATCCGTCGCTCGTGACGTGGGCCGGCGGTCAGGTGCGGGGCCCGCGGAGCATTCCCGTCCGCATGGTGTGAGTGCTGATGAAAAACGCCAGACGACGGAGCGAGATCGTGAGGATCTGATCGGTCAACCGAGGCTCAGGTCGATGGCTTCATGGGCAGTTTCGCCGGTTCGGGCTACCGGTCGCGCAGGCCCTTGCCGTCGAGGATTCGGGGAACGACTTTGTCGATGCGACGGTGCCGTGTCTCTGCTTGCTTGGCGTCGGAGATGTGGAGGTTGTACTCGCGTTGGCGGCCAGGGGTGAGTTCGTTGAATGCCTCGGCGAGTTCGTCGTTGTCGGCCAACCGCTCCTGTAGCTCGGTGGCGAGCGCTTCTTCGGGTCGTGGCGGCAGCTCCGTGCCCGCCTGCACGTGGTGGATTGCTTCGACGATGTAGGTCGTGATGACCTCGGCGAGCGATTCGACGTCGCCGACCGTGGTGAACTTCATGCGCTTCGGTCCGTGCGTGTTCGGCCCGTGCGCGTGGAGGACCTGTGCTGGGTCGTCGAGCAGCACCCCCTGGAAGAACATCAGGGCCAGATGGTCCGAGAATTCCTGGAGCAGGACGACGTTGTCGTCGTCGTCGATGCAGTAGCAGGGCTTTCCCCACTTGATGGTCTCGGTGAGTCCGCAGGCCAACAGGATCGGACGAATCGCTGTGATCTCGTCGGGCCACTGGTTGCTGTCGGCGATGTATGCGTCGACGTCTGTGTAGTCCTTCATCGCTCTCTCCTTCGTACTCCGGTCCGCGTCGACACTACGGGTCAGAGCGTGACGGCCCGGATGATCGCCGCAACTGCAGAGATGATGGTCAGTCCCAACGGGACCGCGGACTGTGTGAGGCTGTCGCCCACACGGGCCTGAAATCCGACAGCGCCGCGTCCCAGCTCGAACGAACCCAGTGACACACACCCGACCGCGAAACAGGCGTCGGTCACCGTTGCGCCGTGCCGCAGCAGCATCATCGCCCGCTCGATCCGGCGAGTCATCAGATACGTGGCACGCTCAGCCAACACAGGCACACTCAGTCGGTCCCGATCGTTCCGATCCACGAAGTCGCGTACGCGCCGCAGCAGGACGAGCTCGGTCGCATCATCCGGAGACACCATCCGGCCGTACCTGCGCGAGTACGTCTCCTGGGCACCGCAACACCGGCTGTTGTCGGGCGCTCGTCGAGTGAACGATCTGTCGCGGGCGGCCCAGCGAAGAGGTGACCGACCCTGCGTGGATGAACCGGCCGCTTGCGTGAGAAAATGGAATGGCCCGCTCGACGTCGGGTCGGCTCCGTGTCGACGACATCATCCTGGAAAGCTCAGCTTCTCGTTGCCGCCTCGCTCATCCGAGTACCTCATCTGGTACTGGAGGGGGTCTCACCGCACCCGAATTCCGCACTGTCCCGGCCGCCCACCGATTCAGCGACCGACGACGTCGCAGACCTGGCCGTCGCCGAAGAGGACGTACGCCGAATCGATCCAGATGTCGACTCGTCGTTGCTGGTCGGGTTCGAACACGTCGAACTCCCGGCGGAGCAATGCATCGTAGGCCCGGTCCGGGCTCGTACCGATCGCCGGCGCCAGCTCGTCGGCAGCCGCTCGCAGCATCGCCTCGACCGCCGCTGAGTCGTCGTTCGTCAGCAAGCTCGCTTCGGCGACCACGCACGCCGGACCGTCGTAGGTCCGAGCAGCGAGCCCTTCGAGCTGGAACACCGTGGTCGGCTCGGTGCCGTCCGCTCGTCGGGCTTCCCCCAGATGACGGACGAGTCCTTCGTCGGCGACACGGAACTCGATGTCGCGTTCCTGCATCCACATCATCATCGTCGAGCTGTACGGCTCGAACACTCGGAGCGTCGATGCGTCGTAGAACACCGGGTCGTGGCCGACGAGCGCGTCGAGTTGTGGTTCGATGCGACTCATCGTCGGCATCGTCGCGATGTCGGCCGTCGGCCCGGTCGGCTGCGCCAGATACCGGACGTTCCACAGGCTGACGGCAACCAGGACGATGCCGATCACCACGCTGAGCGAGCGGTCCACCGAGGCCGATCGGCGCCAGGCGTCGGCCGCGAGCACCACCAGCGTGAGATGGACGAACGCCATCATCGGCCATGCCCAACGGACGTGGTGCGGCGAGATCCCGACGATGCCGACGGTGAGCCGACTCATCGCCAGGATCGACCCCAGCAGGATGATCGTGGCGAACGCGCCGGCCGATGCCTCCAGGCGACGTTCGCTGCGATGCGCAGCCACGGTGAGACCGATCAGCG
>JBBSOH010000214.1:0-6657 GCA_038259945.1 Acidimicrobiales bacterium | reverse complement strand
TGATCTCCAACGCGTCGAACATCTGGTCGGTCCGGGCGACGACGACGTCGGGCTCGAGCCGGCGCAGTTCACCGATGGTGGTGACGAACTCGCGAGCCGAGAGGCGGTCGAACAGTTGGAGCGGGTCGAGCATGACGCCCATCAGTCGGCGCACGCCGATGATGTCCTCGTCGGTGCGGATCCCGCACACTTCGACGGTCCCGCTGTCGGGCCGTGACAGCCCGACCACGGTGCGCATCGTGGTCGACTTGCCCGACCCGTTGGGTCCCACGAGCCCGTAGCAGGCGCCGGGCGGCACGTCGATCGACAAGTCGTCCAGCGCCACCTTGTCGCCGAAACGCTTCGACAGGTTCGCGATACGCAGGGGGAGCGCTCGTGAGCCGAGCGACGGGGGTGGGAGATCCACTCCGACAGTGTGCCGCGCCGTGCCGCGCGCTGTTGCCATGAGTGAGCGTGCGACGTCCGTCCGACGACCGGGCTCGTCTGGATGCAGGTCGGGCGGTGGCGGGGAAGCTGCGGCGGGAAAGCCACCCGGTGTCGACGAGTTCGCGACGGAGCAGATCAGGCGGTGGCCGCGACGCTCGCGACGCTGCGCAGGTCGAGCGCAGCCACGGCGCCGACGACGATCGTGGCAGGCGATTCGATCGGTGCCCCTCCGAGTTCGGACAGGTCGCATCGCACGATGTCCTCGTCCGTCGTGGTGGCGAACCGGACAGCGGCCACGGGCGTGCCGCCGGGCAGTCCACCGGCGATCAGTTCGTCGGCGATCGCCGCACGGTGGGTGACGCCCATGAGGATCACGATCGTGGTGCCGACTTTGGCGAGCGACCGCCAGTCGATGTCGGGTTCGCCCGGACGGCGGTGCCCGGTGACGACGGTGAAGCCGGCGGAGACTCCACGGTGCGTCACCGGAACGCCCGCCGCAGCCGGAGCTGCGATCGACGAGGTGATCCCGGGAATGATGTCATACGCGACGCCGGCCGCTTGGAGCGCAAGCGCCTCTTCTCCACCTCGACCGAACACGAACGGGTCGCCGCCCTTGAGGCGGACCACGCGCTTGCCCTGTGCGCCCAGTTCCACGAGCAGCGCCGAGATCATCTCCTGGGGCACCGGTCTGCCGACGCGCTTGCCCACGTCGATCCGCTCGACGTGGTCGGGGATCAAGGCCATCACGCCATCACCGACGAGGGCGTCGTGGACGACGATCTCGGCTTCGGTCAGCAAGCGGGCCGCCTTCATCGTGAGGAGGTCGGGGTCGCCGGGGCCGGCGCCGACGAGTGACACGGTCACGAGTCGGCACCCACGGATGCGGCACGCTTCGCCCGGCGCGACGTGTCCGTCGGGAGCAGCGCCAGGAGTTCGTCCCAGTCCTGCTGAAACGCCCAGTCGCCGAAGCTCAGCGAGTGTTCGGCGCCATCGAGTGACGTGGTGTGGCTGAACCGTTCGAGCAATGGACGCAGGAGGTCGGGGATCTCGGTCAACGGAACGTCGGCACGCAGGCAGCGAGCGAGGCGGTCGCCAGCCGGTGAGCCCCCGACGAAGATGTCGTAGCCGCGCTTCGATCGGCCGACGATGCCGAGTTCGGCGGCGTACGGACGTGAACACCCGTTGGGGCAGCCGGTCATGTTCAGGCGCAGCGGGAGGCCGGTGTTGCCGGTGTCGGCGAGGACCTTCTCCAACCGGTCGACCACATCGGGAAGGACGCGCTCGGCTTCACCCAGCGCCTTGGAACACGTGGGCAGCGCCGGGCAGGCGATGGCCAGGTTCCTGGTTGCGCTGTTGTCCGACGCGAGCCGCACGCCGTTCGCGTGGAGCAGGTTCTCGACGGTCTCGACCTGGCGGGGCTCGATCCCGACCAGCAGTAGGTCCTGGCGCGACGTCACGCGCAACTCACTGACCACGCCGTCGGCGACGAGTCTCCTCAACGCCCACCGCAGCCCACCGGCCACCTTGCCCGACGGCACGGGCAACCCGAGCATCTTCGTGCCGGAATCCTGCGAATCGGGTGTTTGCGTGGCGTCGGGAGTTTCGGCGCGGACATCCCGCGCTGAAACACCCGACTCGACCGAAACACCCGGCTCGGATGCGATGTCGTGCCAGCCGTGGTGCGCACCGACCTCCCACTCGAGGAGTTCGACCGGGTCGGCGAGCGTGAGGCCGGTGCGCTCGGTGATCTGGTCGCGCAGCCAGTCGACGCCCTTCGCTTCGAGGAGGTACTTCAGGCGGGCACGGCTGCGGTCCTCGCGATCGCCGTGATCGCGCTGAGCGGTCACGATTGCCTCGACCACCGGGCCGAGGTCAGCGGGCGGCACCCAGGCGACCGGCTGGGCGAGCAGCGGGTAGGTGTCGTCGGGTCGGTTGTGGCTCATGCCCATCCCGCCACCGGCGAGCACGACGAACCCCGTGAGTTCGCCGCTCGTTCCCTCGGTGAGCGTGGGGACGATGCCGACGTCGTTGGTGTAGATGTCGACGCAGTTGTCACCGGGCCAGGCGATGGCGATCTTGAACTTGCGAGGGAGGTAGGCGTCGCCGTAGATCGGTTCGATGTCGTCGATCGAGTCGAGCACGTCGAAGTCCGAGCGCTTCTGGACGTCCGGCTTCTCTGCGGACACCGCCTTCTCGCCGTCGACCCACAGTTCCCAGTACGACTCGGTCTGCGGGCGGAAGCGGGCGACCATCTCGTCGACCACGGGCTGGATCACTGCGGTGCGCTCCGGGTGGGGGAGCGGGCAGGCCATCACGTTGCGCACGACGTCGCCGCACGCCCCGAGCGTGGTGAGCAGCGAGGAGTTGATGCCGGCCACGAGTGTGCTCAACTCGTTCTTGTACACCACGTGGTACTGCACGCCCTGGCGGGTGGTGAGGCGGAGCTTGTCGTCGGCCAGCGCGGCGACCCGGTCGAGCGCCAGCCACTGGTCCGTGGTGATCACACCGCCGGGCACCGACGCGCGAACCATGCACGAGTAGTCGAGCGGGAGCTTCTCCTTCGTGCGGCTCCGGCGGACGTCGCGGTCGTCCTGCTGGTAGATGCCGTGGAACTTCAGGAGCAGTTCGGCATCGTGTTCGAAGTCGACGGCGTCGCTCGCCAGTTCCGCACCGATGGTGCCGGCGAGGTACCCGCTCTCGATCTTGATGGTCTCTGCGCTCATGTCCTGCTCCGTCGTCGAATGTCGAGGTTCGGGTCTGACCCCAACCTCGACATGGTGTGCAACGGGGGACATTCAATCAAATCCCGACAAAAATGGTCGGCTTTGTCGGGATTTGTCGTTTCTCGTGTCGGCGACGCTGGTTTCCGATGCCTCTACCCTGGCGTGATGTCACCGACGGAATCGACCGCCAGGTTCTCGTATCCCGTGTTCCTCGACCTCCACGACGTGGCGGTGCTGGTGGTGGGAGGGGGCCGGATCGGGGCGCGCAAGGCCGAGGGTCTGGTGGTTGCGGGCGCGAAGGTCCGCCTGGTGGCCGCCGAGGTGAGCGACCACGTCGACCGGGCGGCCATGGCCGAGGTGCGCGAGAAGTCGTTCGACGACAGCGACCTCGACGGCATGCGACTCGTGGTCACCGCCACCGGCGACTTCGACGTCGACCAGGCGATCTCGACCGCAGCGCGCGCCAGGAACATCTGGACCAACGCCGCCGACCAACCCGTCGACTGTGAGTGGATCCTCCCGGCGATCACCCGGGCCGGACGAGTGACCGGGGCGATCAGTACCGACGGCGCCAGCCCGGCCCTGGCCGGCTACCTCCGGGACCGACTCGCCGAGATCCTCGACGATCGTGTGGCCGAGATCGCTGATGTGCTCGCTGCCGAGCGTCGGGCGGTCCAGGAATCGGGCGGCTCGACCGAGGACATCGACTGGAAGCCACGTCTCCGCGAACTGTTCGCCGACTCGTAAGGTCCTGTCGATGCGGATGCGGCGTTTCGGACGGACGGTCGGGGCGAGGTCGAGGTCGACGAGGTCGAGGGCGAGGTCGAGGTCGAGGACGGCGCGGCGGACCGTCACCGGGCTGACGGTCGTGGCGCTGCTGCTCGCGGCGTGTACCTCGGGCCCCGGCGTGCAGGTCGAGCATTCCATGGACGGCGACGGGACATCGACGACATCGACGACATCGACGACATCGACGACGGACCCGACCTCCGGCACGACGCCCGGCACCGTTCCCGAACCGGATGGTCCTCCCGGAAGCATCGAAGCACCCGACCCCGCCGGACTGCCCGAACTCGGCGGGGGCGACCCGGACACCGCAACCGGCACGCTCGACAACGGGTTGCGCTATCTCGTGCGGTCCAACGACAACCCCGGCGGCAAGGTCGAACTGCGGCTTGTCGTCGATGCGGGCTCGGGCCTCGAGACCGACGACCAGGTCGGCGGCGCGCACTTCCTCGAACACATGCTGTTCAACGGCACCGAGCGCTACCCGAAAAACGAACTCGTCGACGTGCTGCGCAGCTTCGGCGCTGCGTTCGGAGCCGACATCAATGCCAGTACGAGCTACGACGAGACGATCTACACCCTCAACGTCCCCGACACGCCCGAGGCAGTCGGTGCGGCGCTCGACATCCTGGAGGACTGGCTGTCCGCGGCCACGCTCGACCCGGTCGACGTCGCAGCGGAGCGGGGGATCGTGCTCGACGAATGGCGTGCGCGCACCGAGACGTCGAACGGTCGGGTGTTCGACCGGTTCGCGACCTTCCTGCTCGCCGGTTCGCCGTACGACGGCCACACTCCGATCGGGGGCCGCGAGGCGATCGAGACCATCACGCCCGATGCACTGCGGCGCTACTACGACGACTGGTACCGGCCGGACAATGCGGCGGTCGTGGTCGTCGGCGACATCGATGCCGATGCGATCGTCGAAGAGATCGAGACCCGCTTCTCCGGTGTGGAGTCGCGCGGGGCGGAACCGGAGCGGGTCGATCTCCTCGTCGAACCCTCGCTGGAGGCTCGCGTCGAGATCGTGGACGACCCGGATCTGGCCGAAGGATTCGCGGCACTCAGCCTGCCCTCACCGGTCGCCCCGACAGCTCTCGAAGCCGAGGCACAACGCTCGATCCTCGACAGCCTGGCACTCGACATCGTGGCCACCCGTCTCGACAACGACGCGCTCCGCGGCGACGCACCGTTCGAGCGGGCATCTGCGGGTTCGAGTTCGTTCGTTCGGTTGTTGACCGCGCCCGAGATCGCCGTGGACACCGACGGGTCGTCCGTCGAGGCGTCCGTCACGGCAATCGTCGACGAGTTCGAACGCGTCGCTCGCTTCGGGGTGACGCCGGCCGAACTGGAACGGGCGATCGCGTCCCGGCGTGCAGCCACACAGCGGAACTTCGACGGACGCGAGTCGCGTCAGGACACCTCGTTCGCCGACGAGTACACCCGCCACGTGCTCGAGGGCGAGTGGTACGTGCCGGCCCAGCGCGAGTACGACTTCGTCAACGCGGTCCTCGATCGTGCCACCGTCGAGACCGTTGCGTTCGGCCTGGTCGACCTCTACCGCACGACCGGCGTGCATGCGTTCGTGGCTGTGCCGACCGCCGAGGCAGGCGACGTCGCCGATTCCGGTGCAATCGTCGACACGATCGCCGCAGCCGCAGATCGCGAACTCGAACCGCGGCCCGATGACGAGGCGATCGGCGACTCGTTGATCGAACGCCCGGACCCGATCGAGGAGGTGAGCGTGGAGCAACTGGCGACCGACCCGTTCACGGCAGCGCTCGACCCGACCGTTCTCGAATTCGCCAACGGCGCTCGCGTGTCGTTGAACACGACGGACATCGTCGACAACGAGGTGTTCCTCTCGGCACGCAGCCCCGGAGGGCTGAGCTTCGTTCCCGACCAGTCGGTCGCCGACGGCCAGGCGTTGGGGGCCGTCATGGCCGACAGCGGTGCGGGTGAGTTCGACCCGGTTGCTCTGGCTGCGTTCCTGGACGACAAGTCGGTGGCGCTGTTCCCGGAGATGACCCAGCTCACCAGCGAGATGTCCGGCACGGCGTCGACCGTTGATCTCGAAGTGCTCTTCCAACTGATCCACCTGCTGATGACCGACCCGCGCGTCGACCAGACCGCCGTCGACCGCTACGTCGACGACGAACTCCCCTTCGCCCTCGACCCGACCATCGATGCCGGCTACGCGGAATTCGATGCACTGCTCGATGCCCGCTACGACGACCCGCGCTCTCTGTTGCCCACGCCGGAGTCACTCGCCACGGTCGACGCGACGGGGATCGAGGAGGTCGCTCGCGGGGCGTTCGCGCTGGAGCAGCGGCCGTGGTCGTTCGCGCTGAGTGGAGACTTCGACATCGACGAGGTGACCGACCTCGCCCGGAGCTACATCGGGTCGATCCCGAACGAGAGCACGGCCACCGGCACTGAGGAGGCGATCGAACCGCCTCCGCCGCCGGGCGTCGTCGTCGCCGAGGCCGAGGGCGGGCAGGGGGACACGGCGAACGTGTCGTTCCTTTTCACGGGAACGGCCACCTCGGATCGGCGTGACGACGTGATTGCGTCGATCGTCCGCGAACTCGTCGGCAATCGGCTCACCGACTTCATCCGCGAGGAACTGGGTGACTCGTACTCACCCTTCGCGCAACTCGACCTGGGTGACGGAGCACAGCCCTCGACCGAGCTGTACATCTCGGTGTCGACCGCACCCGACCTC
>JBBSOH010000213.1:0-6705 GCA_038259945.1 Acidimicrobiales bacterium | reverse complement strand
TTCCGTCGCAGCGGTCGCGCGTCGTGCCGGTGGCCGCCGCAGCCGCACTCGTCGCCGTCGGGATCGGTGGCGTGATGATCGTCGATCGCGACGGGCGGGAACCGATCGACCGGGCGCCCGCGGAACAGACGTCTGCTGATGACACGGCTCCGCAGGGCGTGCCACTTCCACCTGTCGATTCCGCAGTGGACGGCCCTGACGCCGACCGGGTGTCGGACGGCGCGACCGGCCCGCTGTTGACCACCGAGATCGACCGGGCGGCGGTTCCGCTGCTCGAACTGCCGGGTTGGGAGACCACATACGCATACAGCGACACGGAGCTGACGTGGACGGGCGGCTTTGACGACGCACTGATCCTGGTCGGGCCCGGCGCAACCTATGACGCTCCGCTGTTCGCCGGTTCGATCGTGGAGGACGACTCGAACGGAGGCCAGACGCCGCAGGAACTCCTCGAGTCCGGCGATCCTGTGCAGGTCGGCAGCGCGACGGCGTCGATGTCGGTGTACGGCGGCGAGGACGCATGGGATCTCCCGGGATCGATGTCGCTGCTGTTCGTCCCGCTCGCCGACGGGAGAGTCGCTCGGATCAATGGCGTGCGTGTGGAGCGGGACCTCTTGCTCGACCTGGCCGGTCGATACGTCGATGCCGTGAACGACAGTTCGGGCGTCGTGTCGAGACCCGATGGGTGGACCGAATGGCTCACCCCCGACTACCCGGAGCACTCGACCTTCTCGATTCGGTTCCGGTCTCCCGCCGGTGAAGAGATCGAGGTCGTCGGGGAGAACCGGGGTGCCGCGAGCCTGCTCGGGCGGATCGCAGGAGACGTGGTCACGACCCGTCTGATCGGCGGCACGGAGGTCGGACTGGAGCCGCAGGAGCTCCCTGACGAGTTCAGGGTGAACTGGCGACTCGGCGACTGGTCGTTCTACGCAATGGCCGAGGGCTTTGCGAGCGAGGAGGCGTTCACCGACGGCCTGCAGCAGATCAACGTGGTGGACGAACTGACACCTGGCGCAGGTGGCGATGCGCTGGTCACGCCGGCGAACCGGGCCGACACGGTGGATGCACTGCTCGTCGATGTGCCGCTTCCACCCGGGTTCGATGTGCAGCCGCTGCGGGACCAACCGGGTTCGCGTGACCGGTACCAGGAGATCGCCCGGGTCAGCAGTGCCGTGACCTGTGGATGGCTCGACATCTGGTTCGATGCTCGGGAAGCAGACGACCCGGCAGCGGGTCAGCCTGCCGTCGATGCACTCGCCACGGCGATCGACTGGGCGATGCTGATCGAGATCGACAGCGAGGGCGGCTGGTCCGGTGCGGTCTGGGAGACGGCGTCCGCGATCGGTGGCGGCCCCGGCGTCGCGAGTGGCGAAGGCGTCGGGCTCCCCACCCGCGAAGGTTCCGGGAGCGGTCTCGGCTGCACCTTCGAATGACGGGTCCACGCTCGGGTCAGACCTGAGCGTGGCCCCGACCATCGGGAGCCGTGCGCCCGCATCCGGTCGGGCACGGTTGACTTCAGGCCCGAGGGGTGGCACGGTACTGGTTCGGGTCGGACACCACGAACCACGCTGGGGGCGGCGAGTCGTGGATGACCACAAGGGGACACACATGACCATCAATCGATTTCGACGACGCTCTGCGCTCGTCACGATCGCACTCGCGGCGGCGTCGTTGCCGGCCGTCGCGGTCGCTGCGCCATCCGCCAACGGGTGCCAGAACCGCAACTTGAACCAGACCGACAAGTTGCTCGAGTGCGTGAACGCCGACGACGTGTTCGTGCATCTCGATGCATTCCAGGCCATCGCCGACGCCAACGGCGGCACCCGCGCCTCCGGTACGCCCGGGTACGACGTGTCGGCCGACTACGTCGCGGACCTCCTCGAGGACGCCGGCTACGAGATCACGATCCAGGAGTTCGCGTTCACCCTCTTCGAAGAGGTGTCGAGTTCGCTCACGGTCGACGGGGCGCCCGTCGAGACCCAGACCTTCTCGTTCTCGGACTCCGGTGAGATCATCGACGGCAACGTCATCGCGGTCGACCTCGTGTTCGGACCCGGCAACGCTTCGACGTCGGGCTGCGAGGCCGGCGACTTCACTGGACTCGATTTCAGCGGAATGGACGACATCGCGCTCATCCAGCGCGGCACGTGCTCCTTCGGGCAGAAGGCGCTGAATGCGCAGGCTGCCGGTGCCGAGGCGGTCGTCCTCTTCAACCAGGGCAACACGCCCGACCGACTCGGCATCATCGGCGGCACGCTGGGCGAGGACGTCGTCGGTCAGTTGACGATCCCCGTCCTCGACGTCTCCTACGACGACGGCGTCGCCATCAGCACCGCGATGAGTGTCAGCCTGGCGGCCGAGACCATCAACGACACCCGATCGACGTCGAACGTCATCGCCGATCTCGACGGACGCAACACGGACAACGTCGTGATGGCAGGAGCACACCTCGACTCCGTCGGTGAAGGTCCGGGGATCAACGACAACGGAACCGGTTCGGCCACGATCCTCGCCACGGCGCTCGCACTCGGGAACAACAAGAAGTACACCCCGCAGAACAGCTTGCGCTTCGCCTTCTGGGGCGCCGAGGAATCCGGCCTCATCGGCTCGACCGAGTACATCTTCAACCCCGACTTCGGAATCTCCGACGAGGACTACGAGGCGCTCGCGCTGTACCTGAACTTCGACATGGTCGGATCGCCGAACTTCATCTATGGCGTCTACGACGCCGACGAGTCGACGTTCCCCGCCCCCGTTGTCGTGCCTCCGGGCTCGGCCGCACTCGAGGACCTGTTCGAGGCGTACTACTCGATCAACGACGTCCCGTACGAGGATTCCGAGTTCTCCGGTCGTTCGGACTACCAGGCGTTCATCGACGTGGGCATCCCGTCCAGCGGACTGTTCACGGGCGCCGAGGAGATCAAGACACCGGAGCAGGCGGCGATCTGGGGCGGCACCGCCGGCGACCAGTTGGACCCGTGCTACCACGAAGCGTGCGACACGATCGACAACGTCAGCGAGGAGGCGGTCGAGGTCAATGTCGACGCCATCGCCTATGCGATCTACAACCTGGCGTCGACGACCGAATCGGTGAACGGTGTGAAGGGCGTCAAGGTCAAGGGCATCACACCTTCGCAGGTCCAGTTCGACGGCCCGCAGGGCACCTTCCTCAGCGGCGGCGGCCTCGACGCCGGCCACCACGTTCCGAGCTGATCACGTTCGCCCAGGTCGCAGCGCCGACGAGCCGGCGCTGCGACCTCGGCCACGCGTCGTCCGTCACCGACAGGTGAGGGACTCTGCGGTGCGTTCGGCTTCGGATCGGGCGGCCTCGGCGAAGTCCTCGCCACTGCTGGCGTAGAGAATTGCCCGCGACGAACTCACGATCAGACCGCGTCCGCTCGCCGAGGCGCCGTGTTCCTTCACCGTGGCGGCATCACCGCCCTGTGCGCCGACGCCGGGGACGAGCAGTGGCATGTCGCCGACGATCGAGCGGACGTCGGCCAACTCGGTGGGATACGTCGCTCCGACCACGAGCCCGCACTCGCCCATCTCGGACCACTCCTGGGCCGCCCGTGCGGCGACGTGAACGTACAGAGGCTTGCCGTCGCTCACGAGTGACTGGAAGTCGTCGCCGCCGGGGTTGCTCGTGCGGCACAGCAGGATCGCTCCGCCGTCGTCGGGGTTGTTGGCGGGGTCGAAGAACGGTGCGATCGAATCGGTCCCGAGGTACGGGTTCACGGTCACGGCGTGGGCGCCGTACCGCTGGAACGCTTCGCGGGCGTAGTGGTCGGCGGTGGATCCGATGTCGCCGCGCTTCGCGTCGAGGATCAGGGTCACTTCCGGATGTTCACTGCGGATGTACTGACAGATGCGTTCGAGTTGGCGCTCGGCGCCGACGCTCGCGAAGTACGCGATCTGCGGCTTGAACGCGCAGGCGATGTCGGCCGTTGCGTCGATGATGGCGAGACAGAAGCGTTCGATCGCGTCGGGTCCTGTGCCGATCGACTCCGGGAAGCGCGCCGGGTCTGGGTCCAGCCCGACGCACAGCATCGACCCCGCAGCCGCCCACGAACGTTCCAACTGAGCATGGAATCCCACGCCAGGAACCTACCCGTCGAACCAAACGGCGTCAGCCACCGTTTGGTTGTCGAACGGTGTCAGACACCGGATGACAGACCCGGACGACAGACGTGGTTCACCAGGGGGAGAGGACCATGGCGTTGGGGCCCTGGTTCGCAGTGTTGGTGCAGCGGAACTGGCCGCCGGGCGCTTGCGACCAGAGGAGCGACAGGCAACGGCCCATGGCCTGCTGGCCGTATGCGTTCGGGTGGACGCTCTCCTCGAGGTCACCCTGCAGCGCCCCGGACCCGACCCAGCGCGTCCACTCAGCGGTGGCGCCGTTCGGACCGTTCGATCCCGCTCGCTGCGCCTGGTTCGAGCAGTTCTCGTTGCCCTGGAAGGCGTCGCGGTAGTCGAGGAACTCGGCGCCGTTGGCCGATGCGACCGCGCGCAGGTTGTCGGAGATCTGCGGGACGAGGCTGTCGCGGGCCCACGTGGCATCGGCGTTCCAGAAGGGGCAGCCGCCCGTGGTCAGGCGGCTGTAGCCGCTCTGCTGGTAGCGGATCTCGGCGCCGCGAGGGATCGGCGACGGGTAGGACACGACCACGAGGCGGTAATCGGTGTTCGCGTAGCCGGCGGTGTTCATCGACGCTCGAATCGAGGCGATCGAGGCGTTCACGCCTGCCATCGCGGCCGGCATGTTCTGGTCGACGACCTGCTGCTGATCGTCGTTGCAGTAGTTCGGATTGGCGCTGGGCGACGTGGAGAACTGGAGTGTGCAGGACACGATGATGTCGGAGAAGCCGAGGTCGTTGCCGCCGATCGACAGCACGATCATCTCGACGTCGTTCGCTTGCGCCACCGGAACCAGTTGTTGGGCCTGTGGGGCCTCGCCCTTGTAGGTCTGGTCGATGATCGCCGAGGTCTCGGCCCCCGAACAGGCGAGGTTGATCTTGTTCTGCACCGGGATGGTGTTCGAGCGGATCGGCGCGACATCGCTGCGGTGACACGCGTTCTGGACGGTGCCCGGGTAGACGGCTTCCTTGTCGTACTTCCAGCCGAACCATCCTGACTTGCGGTAGGCGCGGTCGGTGCCGTTGCGTGTCTTCCACGAACTGTCGCTGTTGCCGTTCCATCGGCCGGCCTCGCCGGAGATGAAGCTGTCACCCAGCGACACGATCGCCGTGGGTCCGTTCCCGGGTGACGCCTGGACGACCGGCGCCACGTCGGTCAACACCGTCGGCAGTGCAACCGCTGCGAATGCGGCAACCACCGCCGCGATCTTGTGTGTACCCCTCATGTCCGATCCCCCGATCGATGTGTGCCCGCCGACACACCGTACCCGACGCCAGGCACCGAGCGAAACCATTCAGTGTCTGCCACACCGGATGGTTTCAGCGGGCGGCGAGGATGTCGAGGAGGTAGCGGGTCGGGTGGGTGATCACGTCGCGGAGGGTGCAGTCGGACTCGTCGAGGTTCGGTGTCGAGTCGGTGAGCGGGACCTCGCCACGGAGATCGGTCAGCGACGAACCCGCTCCCCACAGTTCGAACGGTGTCTGCGTGTAGCCGAGGTCGACGCGGGCGAGGGGGTCGGTGAGGATCCTCACGCCGACGTCACCGCTCGGGCAGCTGTACTCGACGGCGGACACCGCGTGTGCGAGCACGTCGCGTGGGATCGGCAGCGCGAGCAACTCGAATCGCATCCCCCGCAGCCCGGGGTCGAGGGTTCGGGCCTGCTTGACGATCATCCGGGTCGGCTCGATCGATCCGTCGGCGAGCGCCGGCCAACCCGCTGCCATCTCCCGGAACTCGAAGTCGAGCGTGAGGGTCGAACTCTGCCGACCTGGCGGCAGTTCCACATTCGCTCGGGCGAGCCACGAGTCGGCCACGCCGCGCAGCTGATCGAACAGAGCGGTCAGGTCATCGTCGTCGAGGACGACCTCGGGGCCGATGATGCTCGACGTGGAGATCCGCTCGATCGTCGGTGCATCGTCCGCGTTCCCGACGACGACACGGACGACTTCGGGGAGCAGACCGTCCTCGTTGTCGTCGTTGGTGACGCTCGTGTCGCCGTCCTGCACGTTGACGACCATCTCGTACGCGACGCCGGGTTCGGGAGCGACGGCGAGTGTGGCGACGCCATTGTCGATCTCGAGGTCGTCGTCGAAACGGGGATGCACGAGCACCGCCATGGCGCCGCTGCGGTGATCGACGTTCTCGCGCTCGCGTTCCTCGAAGGCGGTGGCGCTCCAGTACGAACTCCACGTGCGCAGGATCGCCCGCTCGACGGTGTCGCCGTGGTCGTCGACGTCGGGCAGGACCGTCGGGTCGAGGAAGCCGGTGTTCGAGTCGTAGAGCCCGGCGCCGTTGAAGCCTTCGATGTCCTCGACGGTGCTCGACGAGCGGAACCGGAGGCCTTGTGTCGGGCCGAGTTCGGCGAAGTTCTCGCTGAGCGAGAGCGTGAGCGCATCGAGCATCTCGGGTGAGATCTCGCTGGCTCTGATCAGCTTCACGAACCCGTCCGCGGCGAGCGCGTCGCCGATCGGTGTGCCCTCGGGGTGATCCGCTTCGAAGTCGTCGGCGAGTGTGGCGTCGCGAGGTGTCGCGTAGCGCTCGTCGAAGTCATCGCGCCCTTCGAGGACCAGG
>JBBSOH010000212.1:0-6707 GCA_038259945.1 Acidimicrobiales bacterium | reverse complement strand
GGACCGGCTCGCGCGCGAGGGTCCGCTTCCCGCCGCCGACGTGGTCGAACTCGGCGCCACCCTGGCCGAGGCGCTCCATCACGCTCACGAGGGTGGGGTGCTCCACCTCGACCTGAAGCCCGAGAACATCCTGATCTCACGGTTCGGACTCCCCAAGATCGTCGACTTCGGGATCGCCGCACTCGTCGACGACGAGTCGGTCACGTCCACGATCCGGGCGACACCGTCGTACGCCGACCCCCAGGTCCTCGACGGCAAACCGGGAACGGAACAGTCCGACGTGTACGGCTTGGCCGCCACACTCTTCACGCTGCTCGACGGGTCGCCGCCCTACTCCGGCGAGCCGAGCGGGCTGTACCGGGTGATGCAGCGAGTGGCGCTCGACCCGGTTCCGCGAATCGAGCGCAGCGACGTGTCGCCGCAACTTGCCGACCTCCTGCATCGGGCGATGGCCAAGGACTCCGCCGATCGGCCGGAGTCGATGGACGAGTTCGCCCACCTGCTCCTCGAGGTCGATGCCGAACCGGTCACGAGGCGCCGGGCGAAGCACCGTCGCGTCGACCGGTCGTCGTCGGATTCGCCACCAGTCCCCGACCCGGCGGGCCCGGACGAGCACAGCGGACCCGTCGACGACTGGCCGGGAGAGGGCGAGCGACCGCGCCTGCCCGGTGCCGTCGACCACTCGAACCCGGTACGAACTCCCGATCCGACGCCGCCGCACCAGTCACCGGTCGTCTCGTCCCAACCGCTCACTCCGCAGACCTTCGTCGAGCGCCCGCCGTCTGGTCCACTGCCGCCCTCGCCGGATGGATCGTCCATCTCGACACCGGCGAGCCCGGTTCGACCCGTTCCGTCACAGGCTTGGGCCTCCGCCGGTCCGCCCGCGGGCGGTCCCCCTCCGTCGTCGTACAGCATTGCGCCGGTGTCGCCGTCCTCGTCGGGCGACTGGCCCCAGCGTGGAGTTCTCCCGTCCGTCACGTCCGAGCAGTCGAGCAGCCATCGGAACAACATGCGGGCCGTTGCGGTCCTGGCCACCCTCGCCGTGATCCTCGCCGCAGTGCTCGCCTTCGTGGTGATCCGTCGCGGCGACCGGGGTGGTTCGGCAGACTCCGGAAACGCATCGACCGAGAACGGGTCGACCGAGAACGGGTCGACCGAGTCGCGGACGTCGATCGACGTCGTCGCGCTCGCGACCGACGATGGGTCGCTCCCTGACGTCGTGGGCCTGCGGACCGTCGACGCTCGTGCCGTGCTCGACGCATCGGGATTCGGCGTGGAGATCCCGTCGCACTGCTTCGACACGGTCGAGTCCCAGGTGCCCGAATCCGGTGCCGCCGCCGATGCATCGACGGTCGTCTCACTGCAGTACGCGCCGTGCGTCGTTCCCGATTTCGTCGGACTCCGGCTCCCCGAGGCCGAACGCATCGTGGAGGAGGAGTTCGTCGTCGGCCTGCTGATCACCTGGCCGTCGCACTGCGACGACCTCGTCGTCGACCAGAGCGTCACGTCCGGCAGCGTCGTCGAACCCGGCACCGAGGTCGAGTTGACACTCTCCGACGACTGTTCCAGCTGATCCGCCCGCACCGACCATCCGGGCACGATCCATCCGGGGTGGCAACTCTCGACCGAGGCCTCGATGACCCCGACCTCGCGACGCGGATCATCGGGTGCGAGCTTCGGTAGCGTCGACGGCGATGAGCGAGTCGCCCACCACGGCCGTGCTGCGGCCCCACGCCGAGGACGAGTACGCGCACGAGTTGGCCGCCATCGCAGCTGCCGACGATCGACCCCGCCCACCCGGGTGGAAGCTGTCGCCGTGGGCCGTCGTGCGATATCTGATGGGCGGAACGCTCGCCGACGGCACCGTCATCGTTCCCAAGTACGTCGGGTCGCGCCGCCTCATCGAGATCGCCACCGCCACGCTCGCCACCGACCGCGCCGTGCTCCTGCTCGGTGTGCCCGGCACCGCCAAGACCTGGGTCGGTGAACACCTCGCTGCAGCGATCAGTGGCGACTCCACACTGCTCATCCAAGGAACGGCCGGCACGACCGAGGAGACGTTGAGGTACGGGTGGAACTATGCGCGCCTCCTCGCCGAGGGCCCCACACCCGACGCACTCGTGCCCAGCCCGATTCACCGAGGGATGTCCCGCGGTGCGATCGTGCGCGTCGAGGAACTCACCCGGATGCCGCCCGAGGTGCAGGATGCGCTCGTCACCGTGCTGTCCGAGAAGGTCCTGCCGATCCCCGAACTCGACACCGAACTCTCCGCGGTGCAGGGCTTCAACCTGATCGCCACGGCCAATGACCGCGACCGCGGCGTGAACGACATGTCGTCCGCTCTGCGTCGTCGCTTCAACACCGTCGTCCTGCCGCTGCCGGCCACGGTCGAGGAGGAGATCGCGATCGTGTCCCAACGCGTCGCCGAGCTCGGTCGAGCACTCGCGCTCCCCGAGGTGCCGGCGGCCGCCGACGAGATCCGCAGGGTCGTCACGATCTTCCGTGAACTCCGATCCGGTGTGACCGCCGACGAGCGCACCACTCTGAAGGTTCCCAGCGGCACACTGTCCACGGCCGAGGCGATCTCGGTGATCACGAACGGCACGGCGCTCGCGGCGCACTTCGGCGACGGGACACTCGGACCGGTCGACCTGGCCGCCGGCATCGTCGGAGCGGTGATCAGCGACCCGATCCACGACGCCGTCGCCTGGCGCGAGTACCTCGAAGGTGTCGTGCGCGAACGGCCGGACTGGGGCGAGTTCTACGAAGCCTGCCGTGACCTCGACATCTGATCAGGTGGTGTCGGAGACTCTGTCGCCGGCGACGCAGCGGTCCGTGGGTCCACGATGACCGTTCATCTGCTGGGCATCCGCCACCACGGTCCCGGGTCGGCGCGTTCCGTCCTCACGGCACTCGACGAGTTGCAGCCCGATGCCGTGCTGGTCGAAGCACCCGCCGACGTCGAGTCGGCGTTGCGCTGGATCGGTGACCCGAGTCTGGTACCTCCCGTCGCACTGCTTGGCTCTGTGGCCAACGAACCGGGGCGCGCGATCTTCGCCCCGTTCGCATCGTTCAGTCCCGAGTGGCAGGCGATCGGGTGGGCCAACGCACGAGAGGTCCCCGTACGCGCGATCGACCTGCCGATGGCGGTCACGTTCGCCGCCCGGCCCGACGACGAGTTGCTGACGGGGGCGACGCCTGAGGGCGGGGCACCACCCGACCCTCTCCGCGCGCTCGCCGCAGCAGCCGGAGACCCCGATCCCGAGCGGTGGTGGGAGGACGTGATCGAACACCGCGGGGACGGAACTCCGGCGTTCGACGCAGTGGCAGAGGCGATGGACGCAGCCCGTGCGGGCACGTTCACCTCGGCGGGCGAGGAACGTCGCGAAGCCCACATGCGTCGCGCGATCCGCCAGGCGATCAAGGACGGGTACGAGGACATCGCCGTCGTGTGCGGAGCCTGGCACGTCCCGGCGCTCGACCTCGGCGCGCCGAGCGCACGGACCGCATCGGCCGATGCTGCGACACTGCGTGGCCTGGCGCGGATCAGGGTCGCAGCAGCGTGGGTGCCGTGGACCCATCGACGCCTCACCACCGCATCGGGATACGGCGCCGGCGTCGACAGCCCGGGCTGGTACCGCCACGTGTTCGAGCACCCGGGGTCCGATGGCGTGGCCCGCTTCCTCGTCGACGCAGCCCGACTCCTCCGCGACCGCGGACTCTCCGCGTCACCCGACCATCTGATCGCCGGAACCCGGCTGGCCGATGCGCTCGCCACGATGCGTGGGCGCCCGCGGCCCGGTCTGCGCGAAGTGTTGGATGCTGCCGACGCCGTGATGGGAGGTGTGGACGTGGTCCGGTCCGAACTCGTGATCGGTGACGCATTGGGGACCGTTCCCGACGGTGCGCCCCAGGTACCGCTCGCGCGTGACCTCGCCCGTGTGCAGAAGTCGGCACGCCTGAAACCGGTTGCGTCGACGAAGACCGTCGAGATCGACCTGCGTACGCCGACCGGCATGCGCAAGTCCCACCTCCTGCACCGTCTCCTCGCGCTCGGGGTGCCGTGGGGCGTGCCCGAGGAGGGTCGCGGATCGTCGGGCACGTTCCGTGAGACGTGGCGGGTCGCGTGGGAACCGGAACTGTCGGTCCGTCTCGTCGAGCGATCGGGCTACGGCAGCACCGTCGAGACGGCAGCCACCGCCCGACTCGTGGAACGTGCGAACGAGGCGACGGGGCTCGCAGAGTTGATCGGGGTTCTCGAAGCGGGACTGTTCGCCGACCTCCCTGACGCCGTTGCGCCCAGCGTCCGGCGCCTCGCCGACCGAGCGGCGAACGACCCCGATGTCGGCCATTTGATGGACGTCGTCGTTCCGCTCGCGAACGCATTGCGGTACGGCGATGTGCGCGGCACCGACGCGGCAGCTCTCGTCGATGTGTTCGACGGCATCGTCGTGCGCGTGCTCGCCGGCCTCGTGCCCGCCTGTGCCTCACTCGACGACGATGCTGCCGCCCGGATGGTCGAGCGGCTCACCGCAGTGCAGACCTCCCTCGCAATGCTCGACCACGGCGCACGCCGGTCCGCATACCCGGCGGTGCTGGCGCAACTCGCCGACCGACACGCGATGCGTCACGGCCTGATCTCGGGGCGGGCGACCCGTCTGCTCCACGACGCCGGTACGTGGGACGCCGGCCATGTGGAGCGCCGACTCTCCCAGGCGCTCAGCGCAGGAACACCGCCGGCCGTCGGTGCCTCGTTCGTCGAAGGTTTCCTCGCCGGCTCGGGCACCGTGCTGGTGCACGACGTCGATCTGCTCGGCGTGGTCGACCGGTGGCTGTCATCACTCACGATCGATTCCTTCGATGCCGTCGTCGCGCTCCTGCGCCGGACCTTCGGTGCGTTCGAACCCGCCGAACGTCGCCAGATCATGAACCTGCTGACCGGTGGGGCCACACGACGTTCGACGGGCTTCGGCACCGGTGTCGACGCGGCTCGGGCGCACGACGTCCTCGTGACGGTCCGGCACCTGCTCGGCATTCCGATCACCGACACCGCGCTCGACGCCGGCACGGATACCGATCTCCACGATGCGGTGACGGGCCACCGCTCGGCTCGCCAGTTCGCCGGTGCGACGCCGTCGTCCGCTGGGCGCGCAGAGGACGTGCTCGCGTGAGCGACCTGCAGGTGTCCGATGCCGAGCGCCGTCGGCGGTGGAGGCTGGTCCTCGGCGGCGCGGCCGACGATGTCGACGGGGACGACGCTGCCGGAACGAACGACGCTGGCGTCGGTGCCGAACAAGCGGGCGGAGGAGCCGGGGCCGACGGTGACGGTGACGGTGACGGTGACCGTGACGGTGACCGTGACGGTGACGGTGGTGATGCCGGTGACGGTTCAGGTTCCGGTGGTTCGGACGGCCAGGGCCCGGCCCGCGATGATCGAGGTGGCGACGCGGCAGCATCCGGGGATCGGGGCGGCGGCGAGCGGTTGTCGGGTGATGATGCCCGCATCGACGCGGCCCTCGGCGCCCTCTACGACCGTGAGCAGACGGACCGCGGGCGACGCTCGGGCGGGTCGCGTGCGGGAGGGCTCGGCCGCTCCCGGCCCGGCGTCGTGCGGTGGCTCGGAGACATCCGCACCTACTTCCCGAAGCCGATCGTGCAGGTGTTGCAACGAGATGCGGTCCAACGCCTCGACCTGCGTCAGATGCTGCTCGAACCCGAACTGCTCGACGCGGTCGAGCCCGACATCGGCCTCGTGACGATGCTCGTGGAGCTCAACCGGGTGCTGCCCGACGAGACGCGGGCGACAGCTCGACAGGTGATCGCACGAGTACTCGCCGATGTCGAGGCGCGACTCTCCGATCAGACCCGCCAGGCCGTGCGGGGCGCGCTCGCTCGGGCGACGCGGACACGCCGTCCCCGACCCGGAGACATCGACTGGCCGCACACGATCCAGGCGAACCTGCGGCACTGGCTCCCCGAGCACGCCACGCTCGTGCCCGAGCAGTTGATCGGACACGGACGACGTCAGCAGAGCCTGGCGCGTGACGTCGTCATCGCCGTCGATCAGTCGGGGTCGATGGCCGACTCGGTCGTCTATGCGTCGCTGTTCGCCGGGGTGCTGGCGCAACTCCCCACGCTGCGGACCACGTTTCTCGCGTTCGACACGTCGATCACCGACCTCACACCGTTCCTCCACGATCCGGTGGAGGTGCTGTTCGGGGTGCAGCTCGGCGGGGGGACCGACATCGCCGGGGTGCTCGCTCACTGCGCTCGGGTCATCGAGCGACCCCGCCGATCGGTCCTGTTCCTGATCTCGGACCTCTTCGAGGGCGGCAACGGCACCGTGATGCGCCAGCGGGTCGGCGAACTGATCCACTCCGGCGTGACCGTCGTGGTGCTGCTCGCCCTGAGCGACGAAGGCACGCCGGCGCACGACCACGAACACGCGGCGGCACTCGCAGCACTCGGAGCGACCGTGATGTCCACCACACCCGATCGCTTCCCCGATGTCCTGGCCCGTTCCCTCGAACGCACCTGACCTGAGCCACCACCCGCAGTGATGCCGTCGTGCACAACCAAACGGTGGCAGCTTGGATTCTGGGGGTCAGTGCAACATGAGTTTGTTGAACATCTCGAAGGGTGCCAGGAAGCCGAAGCGTTTCCTTGGTCGGTCGTTGAGTTGGCGGGCGACGAGATCGAGGACGTCT
>JBBSOH010000211.1:0-6719 GCA_038259945.1 Acidimicrobiales bacterium | reverse complement strand
CTCGATACGACCATCCCCGCTCTTCACCTACGCAGGTGAACCGGCGGGTCGGCTACCCACCCGAAGGCGGGTCACGGTTCGACTTTCCGAACGGTCAGTGGTCTTCCCCACCGCCAGCGGTCTTTTCCGCCGTCATCCCTCACTTCTGTTGCCGGGCTGTGATGGATTGGCCCCGTGCGGCATTTCTGCTCACGATGACTCTTCGCTCACTTGATGTGAATCAGGCGGCGAGAGCGAACTGCTCATCGGCAATTCTGTTGGTTTCCCCGTTTAACGAGTCTGAGAAACTCGGGTCGCAAACTCGAACAGCGTTACTGACGTCGAATCCAGTCAGCCCCGTGTTGTCTTGCTTGGTGTTCCTATGTGGCGATGGAGCGTACAGCCTGGTCGCCCGAGCCGTGAGCCTGATCCGAATCGGACTCGCCTGGGTCGGGTGGGGCAGACGTCGCAAGCCCCGTGAGCTGGTATTTCGCGCTGACCGGTATCTACGGATCGGGGATCGAAGGAGATTCCTCCACCATCGGGTGATCCAAGATTGTCGTGGGACCGAACACTCCATGTCCAGCGGGTCGCCCGCCGGACAGTCGCCAGGATCGTTCCGAGCGGCTCAGCTGCACCAGCAGCGTGAACCCCCCAACACGAAACAGAAAGCGTGAAATACATGATCGCACAGAAGAACTCCCGTCGGATCCTCGCACTCGCCGCAGTGGTCACCATGACCGCCGCCGCCTGCGGATCGGACTCCAACGACGCCGCCGACACAGTCGTCGACGAGCCCGTCGCCACCGAAGCAATGGAAGAGGCGCCTGTCGCCACCGATGCGATGGAGGAAGACGCAATGGCCGAGGACGGCCCGTTCGGCCCGGCGTGTGACGCAGTGCCGGCCGACGGCGCCGGCTCGTTCGCCGGAATGACCGAGGACCCCGCCGCCACCGCAGCGTCGAACAACCCCCTGCTCTCCACCCTCGTCACCGCGGTGACCGAGGCCGGACTGGTCGACACGCTCAACAGCGACGGCCCGTTCACGATCTTCGCCCCGACCAACGATGCGTTCGCTGCCATTCCGGAAGAAGATCTCGCCGCAGTTCTGGCCGACACGGAGCTTCTCAGCTCGATCCTCACCTACCACGTCGTCGCCGGTGAGAGCCTCGACGCAGCAGCGCTCGGCGAAGCCGGAACGCTGGAGACGGTCAACGGTGAGAGCCTCGAGTTCAGCGCCGACGGCACCCAGGTCAACGGTGTCGACGTCCTCTGCTCGAACGTCACGACCGCCAACGCGACCGTGCACATCATCGGCGAAGTCCTGATGCCGCCGGCAGATGGCGCCATGGAAGACGAGGCCATGGACGACGAGGCGATGGAAGAGCCCGCGACGACCGACGCAATGGAAGACGATGCGATGGAAGAGGAGGGCGCCGCCCTCGCTCCGTCGGGTCCGCTCTGCGCAGCCGTTCCGGCTGACGGCGCCGGCTCGTTCGCCGGAATGACCGAGGACCCGGCTGCGACCGCTGCCTCGAACAACCCGGCGTTGTCCACGCTCGTCGCTGCGGTCGTGGAGGCCGGACTGGTCGACACGCTCAACTCCGACGGCCCGTTCACGATCTTCGCTCCGGCCAACCCGGCCTTCGAAGCCCTCGGTGAGGACGCCGTTGCTGCGGTGCTCGCCGACCAGGATCTCCTCACCTCGATCCTGACGCTCCACGTCGTCGCCGGAGAGAAGCTCTCCAGCGCCGACCTCGCCGAGCTCGACTCGGTGCCGACGGTCAACGGCCAGGACATCACGATCGAGGTCGCCGACGATGGCACCCTCCTGGTCAACGGTCAGGCCACCGTCGGTTGCGCCGACGTCTCGACCGCCAACGCCACGGTGCACATCATCGACGCCGTGTTGATGCCGAGCGCCTGATCACGAAGGATTCACGTGCTGATCAGCTGACGCTGGTCGAATGAGCAGCGGCCCCGCACCTCGGTGCGGGGCCGCTGCGCGTGTGGGGTCTGACCGGGAGCCGTCAGTCGTACTGGTACTTCTGGGCCCGGTTGAACGCCGACTCGATCTCCCGGTCCGCGTCACGTTCGGCCATGTTCTGGCGCTTGTCGCCCTTCGTGCGGCCCTTGGCCAGCCCGAGCTCCATCTTCGCCAGCCCGTTCTTCCAGTAGAGGCGCAGCGCGACGATCGTCAGGCCACCCTGTGATGTGCGTGCGTCGAGCTTGTCGATCTCGGCACGGTTGAGCAGCAGCTTGCGCTCCCTGTCGGGGTCGTGCGCTCCGAAACCGATCGCGTTCAGATACGGCGGGATGTGCACCCCGTCGATCCAGATCTCACCTCGGCGTACCCGTGCATAGCCCTCGGAGATCTGAGCGTTGCCCTCACGCAGGCTCTTCACTTCACTGCCGGTGAGCACGATGCCGGCCTCGTAGGTGTCGAGGATCTCGTAATCTCGATACGCACGCTTGTAGCTCGCGATGAGCTGCGTGCCGTCGGTTGGCTTGGCCTTCTTGGTCTTCTTGCCCTTCTTCGCCATGAGGACCGCGAGGGTATCGACCGTCGGCGGCTCGGGTGACCTCGATTCCGCGACGCGGAGGCGCCGGTACGATCGCCGTCGTGTTCCAGGTCACTCGAGACGTGTACGCCCAACTCGTGGGGCTCGCGCTCGACGAGTATCCGCTGGAGGCGTGCGGGCTGATCGCCGGCCCACTCGCTCCGACAGGGGGCCCGGGCGCCGACGGGCGGGTGTTCTATCCGTGCCGCAACGACGCCGCGTCGGCACGTGTGTACACGGTGAATCCGCAGGACTTCATGCGGGCCGAGATCGATGCCGACGACAGGGACTGGGAGATCAACTGCGTCGTGCACTCCCACACGCACTCCGAGCCGTACCCGAGCCCGACCGACGTCGACGCTGCCGTCTCGCCCGACTGGCACTACGTGATCGTGAGCCTGAAGCGAGAAGCCCCGGAGGTGCGCAGCTATCGGATCGTCGACGGCGAGATCGTGTCGGAACCCTTCGCCGTGGTGTGACCTTGCGAGAGGCGCCCGACATCGCGCGCCCGCAGACTGTGACGCTCGCCTGATCAGTGCACACGGTCCAGTACATGTGAGGCGACCGGGGTAGATTCCTGACCAATCGGATCGGATTTGTCGGAATGCCCGCCACCGGCTCGCTGTTGAACTCGGAGATGACTGTGATGAGCGCAATGACCACCACCCAGATGCCCGTTTCGGTCCCCATGCCGGGAACGATGCACTCCAGCGTGCTCGACATGATCGGCAACACGCCGATGGTCGACGTCTCGAACCTCTCGCCGAACCCGAACGTGCGGATCCTCGGCAAGATGGAGATGCAGAACCCGTTCGGTTCGGTCAAGGACCGCATCGCCAAGCGGATGATCGAGAGTGCCGAGGCCGACGGGAGACTGTCGCCTGGGCAGACGATCATCGAGCCATCGTCGGGCAACACCGGCATCGCTCTGGCAGCGATTGCCCAGCTCAAGGGCTATCCGATCAAGATCCTGATGCCGGAGTCGGTGTCGGTCGAACGGCGTCAGATGCTCGAGATCTTCGGCGCCGAGATCATCCTCACTCCCGGTGGTGAAGGCTCGAACGGTGCGGTTGCCCGTGCGCGCACGATGGCCGCCGATCACCCCGAGTACTTCTTCCCGTACCAGTACGCCAACGACTCGAACCCGAGGGCGCACTACGAGGGCACCGGACCCGAGATCGTGCGCGACGTTCCCGACATCACGCACTTCGTCGCCGGTCTGGGAACCAGCGGGACGCTGATGGGCGTCGGCACGTACCTCAAGGAGTACGACCCCACGATCCAGATCATTGCGGTGGAACCCCCGCTCGGTGAGCGGGTGGAGGGGCTGCGCAACATCGGCGAGGGCTACATCCCGCCGGTGTTCGAGAACTGGAACGGGTACGACCTGCTCGACCGCAAGCGTGTCGTTCGGCCCCGTGAATCCATCGAGTGGACTCGTCGACTGGTCAAGGAGTGCGGCGTGTTCGCCGGCATCTCAGCGGGCGCTGCCCTGGCAGGAGCCGCCAAGGTCGCGTCACAGATCGAGTCCGGCACCATCGTGTTCATCGTGTGCGACGGTGGTTGGAAGTACCTTTCCACGGGTGCGTACACCGATGACCTCGACGTGGCCGAAGCCGCCGCCGAGAAGATCATCTACTTCTGATGCGCAGGTCGGCTGGGGTCTGACTCCAACCGACCCCGACGCTCCCAGTCTCGGGCATCAGGTGGGCGGTTCGGTGTGAGCGGTCCGATCGGGATGTTCGACTCCGGATTCGGAGGGCTCACGGTGGCTCGGGCGATGATCGACCTGCTGCCTGCCGAGGACCTCGTGTACATCGGCGACACCGGCCGGTACCCCTACGGCTCCAAGGCGCTCGCCGACGTCCGGCAGTTCTCCCACGAACTCGCACACAGCCTGATCGACGACTTCGGCGCCAAGGCGATCGTCGTCGCCTGCAACACGGCGACCGCTGCGGGCCTCGACGAACTGCGGGCAGAGGTCGACGTGCCGGTGATCGACGTCATCCGCCCGGGCGTGAAAGCCCTGGTCAGCACCACCATCACCGGTAGGGTCGGGGTGATCGGGACCGTCGGCACCGTGAAGTCCGGGGCGTACGTCCGCAGTATCGCCGACACAGGCGTGCCGGTCTCCCTGAGCAGCGCAGCGTGTCCCGGCTTCGTGGAGTTCGTGGAGCGGGGACAGACCTCCGGCGACGAGGTCACGGTCCTCGCTGAACGACTCCTCGCGCCGATCGTCGACGCCGACGTCGATGCGCTCCTGCTCGGGTGCACGCACTACCCGTTCCTCGCTCGCGTGATCGGCGACGTGATGGGGTCGGGCGTCACGCTGGTCAGCTCCGCCGACGAAACCGCATTCGCCGTTCGCCGTCGACTGACCGAGGCGGGACTGCTTCGGGAATCGACGTCGCCGGGCCGGCATCGGTTCGCTTCGAGCGGGGACATCGACGTGTTCCGCGACCTCGGCAGCCGCCTCCTCGGTCCTGAACTCGACGCCACCGAACCCTGGCCACCGCGACGGCGATGACGTGAGCCAGGTCCCGCGCCAGCGCGGGGTGATCCTCACGCGTGAAACGTCGACGTGATCGGCGTGAGCGAGACCCCGCTCCAGGACGGGGTGATCCTCACGTCGACGATCAGGACCGGTAGCTTGCGGGCCATGACGAGACCTGACGGCCGCAGTGCCGACGAACTCCGCCCGATCACCTTCCAGCGCGACTTCACCGAGATGGCAGAAGGCTCGGTACTGGTGAGCTTCGGCGACACCCGCGTACTCTGCACGGCGAGCGTCGAGGACGACGTGCCGCGCTGGATGCGCGGCTCCGGGAAGGGATGGGTCACCGCCGAGTACTCCATGCTTCCGGGTGCATCGCCCGAGCGCATCGGCCGCGAAGCCGCCAAGGGGAAGCAGTCGGGTCGCACGGTGGAGATCCAACGCCTGATCGGCCGGTCGCTTCGCGCCGCGTGCGACATGAAGCTGCTCGGCGAACGTCAGGTCACCGTCGACTGCGACGTGCTCCAAGCCGACGGCGGCACTCGCACGGCCAGCATCTGCGGTGGGTTCATGGCCCTGCACGATGCACTCCAGCGCATCGTCGATCGCGGCGAACTCGCTCAGAACCCGTTGCACTCGTTCTGCTCGGCCATCAGCGTCGGCATCGTGGGCGGCGACCCCGTGCTGGACCTCCCGTACGTCGAGGACTCGGCCGCCGAAGTCGACATGAACGTCGTGATGCTCCAGCCGAACACCGACGGACGACCGACTGGTGAGGCGAAGTTCGTCGAAGTGCAGGGCACGGCCGAGGGCATGGCGTTCAGTCGTGGCCAACTCGATCAGTTGCTGGCGCTCGCCGAGAGCGGGCTGGCCACGATCACGGCCATGCAGGCCGACCTCATCGCCACCGCCCCCACCCCGCGGCCTGCACGTCGATGACGGCCCTCCCGCAGTTCGTCTGCGCTTCGGCGAACCCGGACAAGGTGGCCGAGATCCAGGCGCTGCTGCTCGGCGTGGTCGACCTGTTGCCGCGCCCCGAAGCCGTTCCCGACGTCGTGGAGGACGCCGACACGCTGATCGGAAATGCCCGGTTGAAGGCGGCTGCCATCGTCGAGGCGACGGGTCTGCCTGCGCTCGCTGACGACACCGGCCTCGAAGTGCCCGCACTCGGTGGGCGGCCCGGCGTCTACACGGCGAGGTACGCGGGGGAGGGGTGCAGCTACGCGGACAACCGCCGCAAGATGCTCGGCGAACTCGCCGACTCAGAGGACCGCGCCGCTGCGTTCCGGACCGTGGCCCTGGCTCTGTGGCCCGATGGCACCGAGGTGGCCGTCGAAGGTGTGTGCGCAGGAACGATCACCACCGAGGAACGCGGCGTCGCCGGTTTCGGATACGACGCGATCTTCGCTCCCGACGGAGGCGGCGGCCTCACGTTCTCCGAGATGGGCGCCGAAGCGAAGCATGCCGTCAGCCACCGCGGGCGGGCGTTCCGGGCACTTCTCGACGAGCTCAGCCGCCGAAGCTGAATCCGACGGCACGGAGCACGTCGGTGTCCGATGCGGAGGGAGCGACCGTGACGATCAACCCGATGTGGTCGCTGCCCGGGACCCGGAAGTCGTCGACGTCGGTCGAGACCAGTCCGTTGCCGGTCAAGGCGTGGTCGAGGCGCACGAACGGAGGCACCG
>JBBSOH010000210.1:0-6876 GCA_038259945.1 Acidimicrobiales bacterium | reverse complement strand
TGCAGACCATCCGGAGACATCGATGATGCGGAACACGAGGATCCGGGCGAACGGCCGATCCCGATACTGCGCATAGCGCTCAGCCAGGACGACGGCCAACCGCTCCTGAACGTGTGCGTGGTCGGCCTCTCGGCGCAACTCGGCGCGCGCCCACCAGAGCTGCGTCCAGTCGTCGCGGTCCCACTGCTCGACCAGCAACGTCGCACGCTGATCGGATTCCAGATTCCGTTCGCGTTGTAGGCGCGTCGATGACTTCGGCTTGACGGTGTCGATCGGAACGCCCAGGTGCTCACCGTCGACCCCGAACACGACGGGAACGGCGTCCACACCGCGTTCGGGGTGCACCGTGCAGAGCACTCCGTGATCGTGGGCGACGAGGCGGGCGCGCGCCTCGTCGAAAGACAACTTCATCAGCCCTTCACCGCTGACCCATGCGATTGTTCGACCCGCGGCATCCGTTGATCTTGACGTGGTCGACACCCGGTGACCTACTCTCCGGCCCGTGATCACCAACACACGATTCGGCGATCGGACCGTTCGATGAACCTCGCAAGTTGGGTGGAACGCCACGGTCGCGGACGTGCCCACGACCCCGCGATCGCCGAGGGCGACAGGGTTCACGCCGACTGGGGAACGTTCGCCGCGCGGGTTGCCGCAGCGGCCTCCGGGCTCCGTGAAGCGTTCGGTCTCGTTCCCGGCGACCGCGTCGCCATCGTCATGAGCAACCGGCCCGAGTACCTGGAAGCCCAGTTCGCGATCTGGCACGCCGGGCTCGTCGCCGTGCCGGTCAACGCCCGACTGCATCGCGACGAGATCGCGTACATCCTCGACGACAGCGCCACGACCGTTGTGATCACCGACGCCGACCATGCGGGCGACGTCGAGTCGCTCGTCGACACCGTCGCGTCGTTGCAGGCCGTCGTGGTCGCTCCCAGCGAACGCTGGCAGGAACTCGTGGTATCGGAGCCGATCCCTCTCGTCGACCGCCGACCCGACGACGCGGCCTGGCTGTTCTACACGAGCGGCACGACGGGTCGACCCAAGGGAGCGGTGCTCACCCACCGGAACCTGCTGATGGCGTCACTCAGCTACCTGGCCGACATCGACTCGGTGATGCCCCACGACAGCGTCCTGCACGCGGCACCCCTGTCGCATGGCTCGGGCATGTACGGGCTCCCGCACGTGGCACGCGGTGCGGTGAGCGTCATGCCGTCGTCGGGTGGGCTCGACGGCACCGAGCTGGCCGCACTCCTCCAACGCTGGCCGGGTATGTCGTTCTTCGCGGCACCGATCATGGTGAAGCGACTGGCGGCTGATCCGGCTCTCGCCGACGCCGACCTCACCCGCCTCAAGACAGTCATCTACGGCGGGGCCCCGATGTACCTCGCCGACCTCGAGGAGGCGATCGATGCGTTCGGTCCGCGCCTCGCTCAGATCTACGGGCAGGGCGAGACGCCGATGACGATCACCGCACTGTCGAAGGCGGACCACGCCGACCGGGAGCACCCTCGCTGGACCGACCGCCTGCAGAGCGTCGGGTTCCCGCGCACCGACGTCGAGGTCCGCGTCGTCGACGACGAGGACCGCGAACTCGCCGCCGGCGAGATCGGCGAGGTGGTCGTGCGCGGCGACGTCGTGATGGCCGGCTACTGGAACCAGCCCGAGGCGACCGCGGAAGCGCTGCGCGGCGGGTGGTTGCACACCGGTGACGTCGGCAGCTTCGACGACGACGGCTACCTGACGCTCCGCGACCGATCGAAGGACCTGATCATCAGCGGCGGGATGAACATCTACCCGCGTGAAGTCGAAGAGGCGTTGCTGCGCCACGTCGGGGTGCGTGCCGTGTCGGTCGTGGGTCGGCCCGACCCCGAGTGGGGCGAGGCGGTCGTCGCATTCGTCGTGGCGCAGGACCCCGACACGTCGCCGACGGTCGAGGAACTCGACCAGGTCTGCCTCGACAACATCGCCCGCTTCAAGCGTCCGAAGGACTACCGGTTCGTGGAATCGCTGCCGACGAACAACTACGGCAAGGTCCTCAAGCGCGAACTACGAGACCGACTCACCGCCGAAGCCGAGAGGTGAGTCGCGTTCCGGTGTCCGAAACGACGAACGACCTGAAGCAGCCGAAACACATGATGATGTCGAAGGTTGACTCGACGTGAGTCGGGCGGGCGCTCGACGCGTCGTCCGAGCCGCCCTCACCGTCACTCCTCGATCTGGTCCGGGACGGAGGATTCCGACGCCGGGGCGCCCACCGCCGTGACCACTGGTTCGGGTTCGATTCCGCAGACGTCGACGGTGTACGCCTCGAGGTTCGCGCTGGCTTCGACGATCTCGGGCTGTGACAACACGTCCAAGAACTCCTGCGCCGCTTCGGGGTTCGCCTCGGCGTCGTCGAAGTCCTCGAGTCCTGCGAAGGCATCTCTCACCGTCTCGAGATCGTCACGGATCTCGTCGGGTGCGGCATCGATGAGATCGTCGAACGCCGAGATGGTCTCCTCCTGTGTCTCCGGCTGGTTCTCGAGCGAATCGAGCTCCATGAACTTCTGACAGAACTCGTTGCCCGAATCCTCACCCCCGTTGTCGGACGATGCATCGTCTCCGTCGCTCGACGAGCATGCGCCGAGCGCAACGGTGAGGGACGCGAGAACGATCAGTGACTTCTTCATCTGGGCGAAGGTACTGCTGGGGTCGCGATCGGCGTCGTCGGCGGGGCGGAATCACCCGTCTTGGCGACGACGTGTATCTGTGACGTCACCTGGAATCGCCGGACACAGCATCTGGACACGGCAACGAGGACCGCGGCGAGCCTCATCCTGTCGCATTTCGCTGTGGCCGACGATGGTCGATCCGGAAGTCTCACCGGCGGAGATCACGGCGAAGCTCGACGCATCGGGGAGGGAGCCGTTGCGAGGATCAGCGCGGTGCCGTGCTCTACGAAGCGGATCCCAGCTGATCGAGGAAGTCGACGACAGCGTTGCGGAACGTGTCACGCGAGGCCAGTTCGTCGTGGACGAGGTGGCCGGCGCCCTCCACGACGAACACCTCGGTTGCCGGTGAGATGTCGGCGAATGCCTGGGCTGCCTTCGGGGATGCGACCGCATCGGGCTTTGCCGGGTCGGCGCACACGACGAGCGAAGGGACGGCGAACGGTGCGGCCGGATCGAGGAAGGCCTCGACTCTCCCGGTGAGAACCGGGTCGAGGACGGACGCATCGACGCGCAGCATCGATTCCGCCATCTGCTCGATGCCGTCTCGGTGCAGGCTGTCGCCGAACGTTCCTCCTGATGCCGAGGGCGCTGCGGAAAGGATGTCGCGGAGGACGCCGGCGGCGATTCCCGACGCCTGGAGTCGCGGGATCGACTCGCGCATCATCCGGAAAGCTGCGAGCAACGAGTTCCCTTCGAGCGCCGGTTCGTTGCTGTCGCCGAGCGCCAGCGGAGGGTCCTCCATGATGGCCGCCCGCAGCAGTTCGGGGTGGCGCTGCGCGAGTGCTGCGGTCGTGACGCCTCCGAGCGAATGCCCCATGACGATCGCCGGCTGACCGGCGACCTGTTCGAGCACGGCGACGGCATCGCTGATGTAACCCGACGACGAGTACTGGTCGGCAGACCGGTCGGAGTCGCCGTGGCCCCGGAAGTCCAGCCTCAGCACGCGGTACCGATCGGCGAGTTCGGGCACGAACCAGTTCCACGTCCCGCTGTACGACGTGATGCCGTGGAGCAGCAGGATCGGCGGAGCAGACGGGCTGCCGTCCTCGGTCACGTGCAGTTCGATCGAGCCGTTGCGGATCTTCACGACCGGCACCATAGATCGCACCGGTCGGATCCCGCACGCCGACGCAGCCACCGGATCCAACAGGTCCTGTCCGCACCGACCGACTCCTCGTGACCGCCGGGCCGGCGCCGAGGTGTGTTACCCGAGGGAGACCGTCAGATCGGGGAACCGTCGACCAGGATCTCGGCTCGGTCGGCGAAGAACGCCAGGTGGCCCTCGATGTCCTCGGCGCCGTCCTTCGGATGCTCGTAGCTCCAGGCGATGGCATCGTGCGTGCGGCCGCCGGCTTCGATCGTCCAATACGAAGCGTCCCCCTTGAACGGGCAGTGCGTGCTCAACTCGATCGGGCGGACGTCGGCCACGAGGTCGGACTTCGGCAGGTAGTACGCCGTTGGGAGGCCGGTTTCCTCGAGCAGCACCGGCCGTTTCGCGCTCGCCACCAACTCACCATCGAGGCGGACCTCGACGTGGACGTCTTCGGTGCGCGTGCTGATCGTGTGTCCCTGCGTCATGGCCGTTGCAACGGGTCGGGACGTCGTGCTATTCCGAGGCGCTCCTCCCCGGGAGCCGAGGGTCGTTCCGTCGCCGGTCGGTCGAGCGGAGAGCCGAACCTCGAAACCGCGCACGCAGGCGAGTGGTCGGAGCGTCTACGTTGACCGACGAGCCGACACCTCGACCGACCATCCGTTGAACCAGCCACCAGGAGGTGAGCTCCCATGACACCACCCGTTCTGCTGCTCGATGCCACCTGGCGAATCGATCGAGTGATCGGCGTCAACCGTGCATGCGGCCTCCTCGCCGCCGGTGAGGCGGTCGCTGCATCCGAGGAGATCGCCCACGTCATGCGGTCTCCGTCGACATCGATCGCCATCCCCTCGGTCATCGCCCGCACCACCGCGATCAACCGTCGGTCGTACCGCCCGCCCGGCTGCACCGCTCGTCGAGTCCGGCTGCGCGACGCACACACGTGTCAGTTCGTGATCGACGGTCACGCGTGCGATTCCCTCGGTGATTCGGTCGACCACCTGCACCCGCGGTCGCTCGGCGGCGATGACGCGTGGCTCAACCTCGTGGCGTCGTGCAAGGCGCACAACAACGCGAAGGCGAACCGCACGCTCGACCAGATGGGCGAGCGGTACGGCTGGCGGCTGCGACGGGCACCGTTCGCACCGACCCACCTGCAGATGCAGGCGGCATCGATCTGTCGGGCGTCGTCGGCGTGGGAGCCGTTCCTCGGTATCGGCATCGGCATCGGCATCGGCGTCGATGCCGATCGGGATGTCGGGGCCGGCAACGCATTCGCCGTCGCAGAGCAACACTGACCGGGACCCGACGTCGATCCGATCCGATCCGAGCGGTCGGATCGGGGTCGACGAGTCCTGCTCTGTCAGACTCGAAGGATGCTCGCCGTCACGATCCTGTACCCCCGCACCGCCGATTCCACGTTCGACATGGACTACTACACGGCGACGCACATGCCGATGTTCGCCAAGGGTCTCGGCGAGTCCTGCCAGGGATGGGGTGCGGCGAACATCGCCGACGGTCCGTACATGGCGATGGGGTGGGCCATGGTCGACACCCAGGAGAACTTCGATGCGGCCATGGCCGAGCACGGCGCCGCGGTGATGGGCGATGTTCCCAACTACACCAACGTGGTGCCCGAACTGCTCGTCGGTGAAGTCGCCGGCGGCAGCTGACTCGCACGCCGCTCGAAGGCACGCAGGGGTGGGAGAGGGGTCAGCGTCGGACGACGAGTTCCAACCTGCTGCACGACGTACCGGACACGACACGAGACGATTTCGAGGACCGACAGACATGGACATCGACATGGTCAAGGACCTTCGACCTCCTGACGACGCTCGACGAATCGCCGTTCGAACGTGGCTGGCCGAGCATCCCGAACCGACACGTGCGCAACTGGGTGAGAGCGGCTACCTCACGCCGCACTGGCCGGCGCCGTGGGGACTCGACGCCGACCCTGAACACCAACTGATCATCGACGACGAACTGCGCAACGCAGCGTCCGGGCCGGTGGAGACCTTCTTCGAGTCGTCGACGATCGGGCTCGGTTGGGCGGGGCCGACGATCCTCGAGGGCGGAACACCCGAACAGCGCGACCGTTGGCTCCCCGGAATCCTCGACGGCAGCGAGACCTGGACGCAACTCTTCTCCGAACCCGAGTCGGGGTCCGACCTCGCGTCGCTGCGCATCAGTGCGCGACGCGATGGCGACACCTACGTGATCACCGGACAGAAGGTGTGGTCGACGTGGGCCAACACCGCCGACTGGGGAATCCTGCTCGCGCGAACCGGTGACCTCGCCGAGAAGCAGCGCGGCATCTCCTACTTCTGCGTCGACATGTCGCTTCCGGGGATCGAGGTGCGTCCGATCATCGAGATGACCGGCGGCAACCACTTCAACGAGACCTGGTTCGACGAAGTACGCGTCCCGGCCGCCTGCCTGATCGGCGACGAGGGCGACGGCTGGCGACTCGCGAAGGTCACCCTCGGGGCCGAACGACTCTCCTTGTCGGAGGGTGGAGTGCTGTGGGGGATGGGCCCGACCGCCGAGCAGTGCTTCGAGCACCTGCGCGGGACCGGGTCGTGGGGCGACCCGATCGACCGGCAGCGGTTCGCCTCGCTGTGGACCGACGCGGAGATCATCCGACTGCTCAGCCTGCGGATGCTGTCCTCGGCCGTGGCAGGCGCAGACCCGTCATCGTTCGCGTCGATCCGCAAGTGCCTGGCCGACGTGTTCGGCCAGGACGTGCTGTCGCTGGTGAAGGATCGGCGTGGCGCCGACGGGATGCTCGGGACGCAGGACTTCGACTCCGAGCACGACGACGTGTACCACTGGGGGTACCTCTTCAGCCGGGCGCTCACGATCGGTGGCGGAACGAGCGAAGTCCAACGCAACATCATCGGCGAGCGCCTCCTCGGTCTGCCGAGGGAACCCAAGCCCACTGCGGTCCCGCCCACCGCGATCCCGCCCACCGCGATCCCGCCCACTGCGATCCCGCCCACCGCGATCCCGCCCATGATGACCAAGCCGGAAGTGAACCGATGACGAACGCCGATCTGTACGAGACGATGAGCACCC
>JBBSOH010000209.1:0-6922 GCA_038259945.1 Acidimicrobiales bacterium | reverse complement strand
GAACGGCAACTTGACCGTGTCGGCGCCGATCGCACGACCGAGCAACTGATGGCCGAGGCAGATCCCGAAGATCGGCAGCGTGCCGAGCAGGCCCTGGATCGCCTCGACCGCGTAGGGGGACATGGCCGGGTCGCCGGGCCCGTTCGACAGGAACACGCCGTCCGGTTCCATCGCCAGGATGTCCGCAGCGCTGGTGTCGGCACGCACCACGTCGACGTGTCCGTACTTCGCGAGGCTGAAGGCGATGTTGCGCTTCATGCCGAAGTCGACGGCGACGATGCGGCGACGACTCCCGGGGTCGATGGCGGGCACCGAGTAGCCGACGGGCGTGGTGACGGTTCGGACGAGGTCGACACCGTCGGTTCCCGGCTCGGACCGGGCTGCGGCGAGCAGTTCGTCGTGTGATGCCGAACCGAAGGCCCCGGGGATCGCACCGGTGCGGCGGATCAGTCGGGTGAGACGGCGCGTGTCGATGCCGGCGATGCCGGGCACCCCCTGCTGGAACAGCATCGAGCCGAGATCGGCCTGGGCCCGGTGGTTGCTGTGGCGGCGAGCGAGGTCACGGACCACGATCCCCCGACAGAACGTGCCGACCGATTCGAAGTCGGTCACGTTGATGCCGTAGTTGCCGATGTGGGGGTACGTGAAGGTGATGATCTGGCCCGCATAGCTCGGATCGGTGATCACCTCCTGGTAGCCGCTGAGGCACGTGTTGAACACGACCTCACCCGTGGCGGTCGGCACGTGCGCCCCGATCAGTTCACCCTCGAAGGTGCTGCCATCGGCGAGCACGAGTTGGCCGTCGACGGGGTTCACGAGTCAATCCCTTTCATCTGCATGATCATGCAGTCTAGTGAATGAACATGCGTCATCGTGTGGCCTTTCCGTCGAGCACGGTGAATGCTCCGTTCAACATCGTGTGTCTGACCTTGCCGCGCAGCGGGACGCCGACGAACGGGGTGTTGTGGCTCTTGCTGGCCAGCAGCGCGGGAACCACCTCCCAGTCCTCGTTCGGATCGAAGATGGTGAGGTTGGCGGGCGAACCCGCCTCGATGTCGCGACCATGCCGGTCCCCGAGGCGGGCGATGGAGGCAGGCTTCCACGACAGCGCGGCGATGACGTCGACGAGCGGCATGTCGAGATGCGCGAGCGCCACGCCCAGAGCGGTCTCCAAGCCCACCATTCCGGGCGGCGCCTGGTCGAGAGGTCGTTCCTTGGACTCCGACACGTGCGGAGCGTGGTCCGTGGCGATCGCGTCGATCGTGCCGTCGGCGAGCCCGGCGCGCACCGCTTCGACGTCGTCCATCGTGCGCAGGGGCGGGTTGACCTTGTAGATCGCGCTGTACGAACGGAGCAGTTCGTCGGTGAGGCTGATGTGGTGCGGCGTGGCCTCGGCGGTGATCGGGAGTCCGTCGGCCTTGGCGCCGCGGACCAGGTCGACGCTGCCCGCCGTGGAGAGGTGCAGGAAGTGCGCCGGTGCGCCGGTCAGTCGCACCAGTTCGATGTCGCGGTGCACCATCAGTTCCTCGGCGAGTGACGGCCAGCCCGGCAGGCCGAGATGGCTGCAACAGTCACCTTCGTGCATCACGGCCCCACCGGTGAGCGCCTCGACCTCGCAGTGCTGCGCCAGCGTCACGCCGAGGCTCTTCGAGTACTCGAACGCCCGGCGCATCAACTGCGGGTTCTGGACGCCGTTCCCGTCGTCGGTGAACAGCGTGACTCCGGCAGCGGCCAGTTCGGCGAACGGCGTGAGCTGAGTGCCCTGCCGACCGACCGTGATCGATCCGGAGGGGTGGACGTCACACAGTCCCGCAGCGATGCCCTGGCGGCGTACGAACTCCACGACGCTCACACAGTCCTGGGTGGGATCGGTGTTCGGCATCGCAACGACGGCCGTGTACCCACCGAGCGCCGCGGCGCGGGACCCGGTCTCGATGGTCTCGGCCTCCTCCCTCCCCGGCTCGCGCAGGTGCGTGTGCAGGTCGACGAATCCGGGGCACACGACGAGGCCGGTGGCATCGATCGTCGTGTCCGGTTCCCCCGACTCCGTCGTGCTTCCGTCGACGATGTGACCGTCGGCGACGTGAACGTCCGCCCGCCGTTCGCCGTTGCGGTCGATGACGGTTCCACCGACGATCGCGATCGTCGGACCGGTGGTCGTTGGCGATTGGTTCACGGGAGCTCCGGGCGTTCGAGGTCGGATGTGGGGTCGGGATTCGCAGAGAGACAGTCGAACAGCACCGCCATGCGGACCGAGATCCCGTTCGTGACCTGCTGGTTGATCACCGCTCCCGGAAGTTCGCTCGGGTCGACCGCGAGTTCCACGCCGCGATTGACCGGCCCCGGGTGCATCACGAGGCACTGCGGCGACAACCGCTTCGCCCGCTCCGGCGTGAGCCCGAACCGCGTCGTGTACTCGCGCAGGTTCGGGACCAGAGCCTCGGTCATCCGCTCGTTCTGCATCCGCAACAGGTAGAGCACGTCGAGGTCCTCGATGATGTCGTCGAGCCGTTCCGTCGCGTGTTCGTGGACGACGGGAGGCAGCAGCGTGGTCGGTGCGACCCAGGTGACATCTGCGCCGAGCGCCTTGAAGGCAGCCGTGGTGGATCGGGCGACGCGGCTGTGCTTGATGTCGCCGACGATCGCCACCCGCAACCCGTCGAAACCGTCGGGCCGGTTGAGACACGTCCGCACCGTGTAGGCGTCCAGAAGGCCCTGCGTGGGATGGGAGTGCCAACCGTCGCCGGCGTTGAGCACCGCTGCGTTGGTCCAGTCGTCCACCAACCATGGCGCTCCCGTCGAGCCGTGACGGATCACGAATGCGTCGATCCCCATCGCGGCGATGGTCTCGATCGTGTCCTTCAGGCTCTCGCCCTTGTTCAGGCTCGACTGGGACACTGCGAACGTCATCGTGTCGGCCGAGAGTCGCTTGGCCGCGGTCTCGAAGCTGAGTCTGGTGCGGGTCGAGTCCTCGAAGAACACGCTGCACACGGTCTTGCCGCGCAGAGCCGGCACCTTCGGGTTCGGGCGCCGGTTGACCTCGGCCATCGTGTCCGCGAGGTCGAGGATCCGCATCACCCCGTCGGCACCGAGTTCGTCGATCGACAACAGCGACCGACTCATCGGGCGCTCACCTCGACCGAATCCCCCGAGAGCATGGGGGCCTCTCTGGTCGTTGGATCGTTGACGGATCGTTCACGAGATGACCACGCCGTCGATGGTGACGCTGACGTTCTCGTCGGCGCTGGTCGGAAGGTTCTTGCCGACGTAGTCGGGCCGGATCGGCAGCTCGCGATGGCCGCGGTCGATCATCACGGCGAGTTGCACGGTCCGTGGTCGGCCGTAGTCGCCGAGCGCATCGAGGGCCGCACGCACCGTGCGGCCGGTGTACAGCACGTCGTCGACGAGGACGATCGCCGAGCCGTCGACGTCGAAGTCGATGTCGCTGACCGATGCCGGACTGACGGGGCGCAGCCCGATGTCGTCGCGGTAGAGCGAGGCGTCGATCGACCCGACGGGGATCTCGTGCTCGATACGGGCGATCTCGTCGCCCAGCGCCCGAGCGAGCCACACGCCCCCGGTCTGGATGCCGACCAGCGTGACGCCGTCGAGTCCCTGGTTGCGTTCGATGATCTCGTGGGCCATCCGGGTGGTGGCGCGGCGCACGTCATCAGCCGACAGCACCTGCTTGGCGTTCATCTCGTCCCTTTCCGTGTGGGCCTCACAGAACCCACTTCACGGTCGTGAGGAACATAGCCCGAATCGGTACCCGTCGCCAAGGGTCGAACCGGTACGGTCCGCCGATGCCGTTCTCCGCGCTCTGGGCGATGATCAAGGAGCACCGAGGCGTGTTCGTCGTCGCCACCTCGGTGCGCATCGCAGCCTCGATGCTGCCGGCGCTGCACCCCTATTTCGTGGCACGGCTCGCCACGTCGGACGGCGACGACGTCGGTCGTTGGTTGCTGCTGCTCTTCGGAACGGGAGTGTTGCACCTGATCTTGTGGACCGTCGGCGACTTCTTCAACGCGAAGCGGGTCATCCCGCTCACCTACGAGTTCAAGCGACGCACGTTCACGGCGGTGTGGGCCGAGCCCTACCAGCAGTTCGTCGATCGCCCGTCGGGGAAGGTCGCCTCCTACGTCAACGATCTGCGCGACCACACCCAGGCACTGTGGGAGGCCGCGCACTACGGATTCCTGCCGGTGCTGTCGGCGATCCCGGTCTACATCGTGCTGCTCGCCGGCAGCTCGTCGGGCAACGCCGTCGCCTACATCGTCTTCCTCGGAGTCTCCGGGGTCGTGATGACCGCTGTGGGCCGGCCGGTGAACAACCGTCAACGTCGGGTCACCGACCGCACCTCGGACAACACCGGTCGGGTGTTCGACTCCTACGCGAACTTCGTCAATGTCTTCTCCTTCCGAGGCCACGCCAAGGAGGTCCGCCGCAACGACGACGACCTCGATTCGCTGATCGTCGACGACGTGTCGTTCACCAAGGCGCTCAGCGCGTACTGGGGCGTCGCGTCGCTGCTCGTCCGGGTCCTGCTGTGGGGCGTGATCATGGGTGTGAGTTGGTGGCAGTTCGATCGAGGCAGCATCAGCCTGGTGGCGATGGTCGTGTCGATCACGGTCCTGCTCGACTTCACCAACCAGTACTGGGAGGTCGTCTACAACCTCGGCGAATGGATCAACCGGTCGGCGTCGTACCGGGAGGCGTACAGCTACCTCTTCCCCGATCGAGACGTGATCTCGGCCCGGCCGACACCGCTGTACCAGGAGCCCGAACCCGGTCGCCTGCACGACTCGATCGAGGTGCGCGGTCTGCGTTTCGCGTATCCCGACGAACCGGACCGGATGGTGCTCGACGGGATCGACTTCACACTCCGTCGCGGCGAACGTCTCGGGGTCGTCGGACGCAGCGGCGAAGGCAAGTCGACGCTGATCAAGATCCTGCTCGGTTTCTACGAGCCGACCAGCGGCGTGGTTCTCGTCGACGGGCGCCCGGTGGACGGTGCGGAGTTGGCCACGCTGCACTGCTACGTCCCCCAGGACACATCGCTGTTCCAGGAGACGGTGGAGTACAACATCGGATACGCCAGCGGCAGCCCGGTCGATCACGCTGCGGTTCGCGCCGCAGCGGCGCAGGCGAACATCTCGGAGTTCGTCGAATCGCTCCCCGACGGGTACCGCACGCTCGTCGGGGAGCGAGGGATCAAACTGTCGCTCGGTCAGCGTCAACGCATCGCGATCGCACGCGCTTTCCTGAAACAGTCCGACCTGGTGATCCTCGACGAGGCCACGAGTGCGCTCGACTCCGAGACCGAGGCGAAGATCCACGAGTCGCTGCTCGAACTGTGGCAGGACCGCGCCGTGATCGTGATCGCCCACCGACTGGCCACGCTGAACGACATGGACCGGATCATGGTGATCGAGGATGGCCGAATCGTCGAGCAGGGGACGCGAGACGAGCTGCTCGACTCGGCCGGGCGCTTCGCCGACATGTGGGGCCTCCAGCGCGCCGGGCTCCACTGAGCCCGACGAGTCCGGGCTCCATCGAGTCCGACTAGCGTCGGAACATGGCCGACCTGGTGATCCGCAACGCACGACTCGTCGATGGCTCCGGAACACCCGCCCGACCCGCCGACGTCAGCGTCGACGGCGGTCTCATCGCTTCGGTCGACGACGCCGGTGCAGGCGATCACGCTGAGCTCGAGATCGACGCCGACGGACTCCTCCTCACACCCGGCTGGGTCGACGTACACACGCACTACGACGCTCAGGCGTCGTGGGACCCCTACCTCACTCCGTCGTCCTGGCACGGCGTCACATCAGTCGTGATGGGGAACTGCGGCGTCGGTTTCGCACCGGCGTCGCCCGATCGACACGAGTGGCTGATCGAGCTGATGGAAGGCGTCGAAGACATCCCCGGGTCGGCCATGACGGAGGGGATCACGTGGGAGTGGGAGAGCTTCGAAGAGTTCCTCGACGCGCTCGATGCCCGGCACTACGCCATCGACATCGGCGCTCAGATCGCCCACGGCCCGGTGCGCGGCTACGTGATGGGCGAACGTGGCGCCGCCAACGAAGCCGCCACAGCCGCAGACATCGCGGCGATGTCGGCGATCGTCGAATCGGGTCTGCGAGCGGGTGCGCTCGGGTTCTCGACGTCGCGCACCCCACTGCACAAGTCGCTCTCGGGCGAACTGGTACCGGGCACGCACGCGGGAGCCGACGAACTGCTCGGCATCGCCGACGCTCTCGGCCGGGTCGGGCACGGCGTGTTCCAGTTCGCACCAGATCACGTCGAAGTTCCCGTCAGCGAGATGCCGTGGATGCGCGACATCGCCCGGCGCACCGGTCGCACGGTGAGCGTCAACCTGAACCAACCCGACAGCGCGCCGGAGCTGTGGCGCGAGGTGCTCGCACAACTCGACGAGTCACGCGAGGAAGGCCTGTCGATCGTCGCTCAGATCGCCGGACGCAGTGTGGGGTTGTTGATGTGTCTGGAAGGGTCGTTCAACCCGCTCGACTTCCACCCGTCCTACGCACCGGTGTCGGCACTGCCGCTGGCGGAGCGTGTCGCAGCGTTGCAGAACGAGGAGTTGCGGGCGGCCCTGCGGATCGAACCGGAGGGCGATCTGTTCCGCAAGGTCGTACTCGACAAGCTCGACTCGTGGTGGGCGGTGGAGGACGGCGACATCGATTACGAACCACGTGTCGACGACTCGATCGGCGCCGTTGCCCGACGGACCGGCACGCACCCGATCGACCTGATCGTCGACCATCTGTGCGCGCACGACGGCCACGGGATGATCCTCACTCCATTCTTCAACTACGCGTACGGCGACCTGTCGTTCCAGTACGAGGCGCATCAGCATCCGTCCACACGGATGGGCCTGGCCGACGCCGGCGCCCACTGTCGG
>JBBSOH010000208.1:0-6928 GCA_038259945.1 Acidimicrobiales bacterium | reverse complement strand
CCTCGTAGAACTTCGACCCCGTGCACAACAGCAGGCACCCGAGACCGAGCAACCTCTCGAACAGTGCCGGGCGCACCCGCATCTGGCACAGGTCGACCGTCCACATGATGTCCTCGGAACCGAACCGCTCGATGATCCTGACGCCGTTCTCGATGCCCGACTTGCTCCCGATCACCAGGTTGACGACGAGAACATCGCCGACGTCGCGTCGGTGGATCAACCGTTCGATCTCGCCGGCCTGGTCGACGATGCCGCCTCGCTCGTCGCGCGCCGGCAGGAACACACTCTCGACGTCCAGATCACACGACAACAGGGAACCCTTGACGAGGTCGTCGATCTGAGACCGTTCGGCGAAGAACCGACCCTCGTTCGCGAGCAGCGATCCCGATCCGAGTTCACCACTCGTGGCCACGACGTTCACGATCCGCCGCAACGGTTGCAGGACCGACGAGATCAACAGAGGCAGGTAGCACAGGTCGCTTCCCGACGGAGCGAAGATCACGCCCGTGCGATCGGGCGAATTCGGCACGAACAGATCGAGCAGTCGACGGCGCTGCACGTCGGTGAGTTCGGCGACCGTCGTGACCCCGGACTGCAGATCGTCGAGAGTGCACGACGCCACTCGGCGTCCCTCGTCGCTGACCGGCGAGCAGGTGCACGACCCACGGTGAAGCGTCGCCGCTCTCGACCGAGGATCGAGGTGATACTTGTTCCGACCCTGCTCGTCGAGGTCGAGTCGCTCGTCTCCGCCCGAGACGATCAGTCGATCCAGCAACTGGTCCAGATCGGCCGGCGACGACGGAGAGCGACGCTGTGGTCCTCCATGCACGACGTCGAACCTATCCACCCGTGCAGAATCGGCCGGACGGTGTGTCCGATGACGCTGCTGACGCGTGCGTCGACCACGAGTCGGAGTCGGTGACCAGAGATCAGTGATCGAGGCCGGGAGCGCAGAGCCCGTCGAGATCTTCGATGCGGATCCTGTCACGGTTCGCGTGGATGACCTCGTTGTCGGGGTTCGGCTTCAGGTTGAAGACCCGGAACTCCATGTCGGTGGTGTCCACCGTGAGGATCCGTCCGATCAGTGGGTCACCCAGCCCGAGGATCACCTTGATCGTCTCGAGCGCCTGGATCGACCCGATGATCCCGGGCAGCACTCCCAGCACGCCGGCCTCGGCGCACGACGGTGCGAGTTCGGCGGGCGGCGGTTCGGGAACCATGTCGCGGTACGTCGGCCCGTCGATCGGGTGGAACACGCTGACCATGCCTTCGAAGCGGAAGATCGACCCGTGAACGACGGGGATGCCGAGCTTCACGCTCGCATCGTTGAGGAGGTACCGGCTCGGGAAGTTGTCGGCGCCGTCGACGATCACGTCGTAGCCCTCGATGATCTCCATGATGTTGGAGGCGTCGAGCCGGGTGTCGTAGGTGACCACGTTCACGTCGGGGTTGATGCCGACGAGCGTCTTCTTCGCCGAGTCGACCTTGCGATCGCCGATGCGGTCGGTGTTGTGCAGGATCTGTCGCTGCAGGTTGGACGCATCGACGTCGTCCATGTCGACGATGCCGATCGTGCCCACACCGGCGGCGGCGAGGTACATCGCAGCGGGTGAACCGAGGCCACCCGCGCCGAGCAGCAGCACCTTCGCCTCGAGCAGCTTGATCTGTCCGGCGGTTCCGACCTCGGGGAGCAGCAGGTGGCGCTTGTAGCGGTTGTTCTGTTCCGGTGTCAGCGACGCGGGCTTCTTCCAGTTGCGCCCCTCGTCCTTCCAACGGCCGTAGCCGCCGTCCATCGACAGCGCGTTCGAGTAGCCGAGCTGTTCGAGGGTCTGGACGGCGAATGCCGAACGCACGCCGCCGGCGCAGTACACGACCACGGGTGCGTCCTTGTCGAGGAGTCGCCCCTCGACCTGGGCCTCGAGGTGCCCGCGAGGGATGTGCACGGCACCGGGGATGGCGCCCTCCTCGTACTCGTCGGGTTCGCGCACATCGAGGATCAGTGCACCTTCGTCGATCCTCGTCGACGCGGTGTCGGTGTCGATCTCGGTGATCGAGGACTTGGCGGCGGAGAGCAGGTCACGGAACGTTGCCATGGTGGAAAAGCCTAACGGTGAAAGTCGAGTGATTCGGTCGGGTATCGGTCAACCGTGTTCACATCGATCCATTCCCGTGAGTCGAACGGAGGCAACCGGATCCACGATCAGGGTTGGCCGGAAACGGCGATCCCATGTCCGAAACCGGCGAGCCAGACGCTGAACCCCTCGCATATCGTCACCTCGTGACGTCCCACGCCGAATCCGCTGTTCCCGCGGCGCAACGCAAGCTGTTCGAGCAGTCGACGGCGGCGAACGACGGTTCGTTCACACCGCAGGACTGGGGCCTGTTCGTCTCGGTCGCGCTGATCTGGGGCGCATCGTTCCTGTTCATCGACATCGGGCTCGATGCGTTCCCACCCGGCCTGATCACGTTCCTGCGCATTGCGTCCGGTGCGCTGGCGCTGCTGGTCCTGCCGAAACCGAAGGTCACGATCGCCGCTGACGACCGCTCCCGCCTCGTGCTCCTCTCGGTGATCTGGGTCGCCATCCCCTTCACGCTGTTCCCGATCGCCGAGCAGTACATCAACTCCTCGGTGACAGGCCTGCTGAACGGAGCCACGCCGATCTTCGCCGCGACGGTCGCCGCCGTGTTGCTGCGGCAGCGAGCGCGCGGCCCTCTCCTCGGCGGCATCGTCGTGGGCTTCGTCGGAATCTCCCTGATCAGCCTCCCGTCGATCGGCGACGGTGCGAGCGAGGCGCGAGGTGTCGTCCTCGTGCTCGCAGCCACCGCCTGCTACGGATTCGCGATCAACCTGGCGGCGCCGATGCAGCAGCGGTACGGATCGCTTCCCCTGATGTCCCGGATGCTCGCCCTCGCCACGATCTGGACCGCTCCGTATGGTGTGTGGGACATCGGCGACGCCTCCTGGGAGATCGGTCCGCTCGTCGCCGTGCTGATGCTCGGCGTGTTCGGCACCGGCGTCGCGTTCGCGACCATGGGGTCACTCGTCGGGCGTGTCGGCTCCACCCGCGCAAGCTTCATCACCTACCTGATCCCCGTCGTGTCACTCGCGCTCGGCATCGCGTTCCGTGACGACACGGTCGCTCCCCTCGCAGTCGTCGGGATCGCCCTCGTGATCGGCGGGGCGCTGCTCGCCAGCCGTGCCCGTCGCTGATTCGGCGGGCTCTCCGACATCATCGATCGACATGTCGACCGTCAGTCGACGCCCGGGTTCGCATCGGGAATCAAGAGCGGCAGGATCTCACCGATCTGACCCACGAGAAGGTGGTCGGCGTAACGGTCCATCGCGGTCTCGTCGCCGTTGACGATGATCACCGTTGCCCCACCGGCCTTCGCCCGTGGGATGCAGTTCGCCGCCGGGAACACCGAGAGCGTCGAGCCGACGGCGAGCATCACGTCACACTCGTCGCTCACCTGCAGCGCCGAGTCGATCACCTCGGGGATCAGCGACTGACCGAAGCTGATCGTGTCGGACTTCAGGATGCCACCGCATTCGAGGCAGGACGGGTCGGAATCGCCGCCTCGCACCCGGTCCAGCGCCTGATCCATCGGCCGACGATCGTCGCAGTCCCAGCACCGCGTGAACCACACCGTCCCGTGCACTTCGATCACCTTGGTCGGATCGTTGCCCGCCTTCTGATGCAGCCCATCGATGTTCTGCGTGACCAGTCCGTGCAGCCGGCCCTGTCGCTCGAGCTCGACGAGCGCGTGGTGGCCGGAATTGGGCTCTGCGGTCCACGCCGGGGTCGTGAGGCGGTTCTGCCATGCAGCGACTCGCACGTCGGGCTCGTTCAGGTAGTGCGTGATGTTCGACGCCTTCTCCGCCGCCGGGTTCTTCGTCCAGACCCCGTTCGGCCCCCGGAAGTCGGGGATCCCCGACTCGGTCGAGATCCCCGCTCCAGTGAACACCGCGATCCGCTCCGCTGCTGCGACGGCCCGAGCTGCATGGACGATCTGTTCCGACATCGCACCGATCATACGAACCGTCGCATCAGCGTTGCGGCCACAGCGGTAGCGTCGACCACCGTGTCCGAACAGGTGATCAACGAAGCACGACGTCGCCGGACGTTCGCGATCATCTCGCACCCCGACGCGGGCAAGACCACGCTGACCGAGAAGTTCCTGCTCTATGCAGGGGCCATCCAGTCAGGTGGCGCAGTGAAGGCCCACGAAGGACGTCGTTCAGCCACGTCGGACTGGATGGACATGGAGCAGAAGCGCGGCATCTCCATCTCGTCCACTGCCTTGAACTTCCCGTACCGAGACCACGAGTTCAACCTCCTCGACACCCCGGGTCACCGCGACTTCTCCGAGGACACGTACCGCGTGCTGTCGGCGGTGGACGCCGTGGTGATGGTGCTCGACGCCGCGAAGGGCATCGAACCCCAGACCCTCAAGTTGTTCGAGGTGTGCCGTTCACGCGAACTCCCGGTGCTGACGTTCCTCAACAAGCTCGATCGGCCGGGCCTCGAGCCGCTCGAGTTGCTCGACCAGATCGAGGAGCAGATCGGCCTGCGACCCACTCCTGCCACCTGGCCCGTCGGTTCCTACGGCGACCTGCGTGGAGTTCTCGATCGTCGCACCGACGTGTTCACCCGTTTCACACGCACGGCTCGCGGCAGCCAGATCGCCCCCGAGGAGGACATGTCGGCGGACCAGGCGATGGCGGAGGAGGGCGCCGCCTGGGAGAAGTGCGCCGAGGAATCCGAGTTGCTCGACGCGATGGGCGCCGACGTGGATCTGCCGTCGTTCCTCGCCGGCCAATCGACGCCGGTGTTCGCCGGCTCGGCTCTCACCAACTTCGGCGTCCGCCACCTGCTCGACGCGATCGTCGACCTGGCGCCCGCGCCGCTGGCTCGTGAAACCATCGACGGCGAACACCGGCCGCTCGACACTGCGTGCTCTGCGTTCGTGTTCAAGGTGCAGGCCAACATGGACCGCAACCACCGCGATCGCATCGCGTTCGCCCGCATCTGCTCAGGCAAGTTCGACCGGGGCATGGTGATGACGTGCGAGCGCACCGGCAAGCCGTTCGCCACGAAGTACGCCTCCACGGTCTTCGGTGCCGAGCGCACGACGATCGACGAAGCGTTCCCGGGTGACGTGGTCGGCCTCGTCAACGCCACCGGCCTGAACATCGGTGACACCCTGTTCGACGAGACCGGCCCAGCCGTCCGGTACCCGAAGCTGCCACAGTTCGCCCCCGAGGTGTTCGCCACCGCCCGCCCGCAGGACTCGGGCAAGGTCAAGCAGTTCCGCAAGGGACTCGACCAACTCGGTGAGGAAGGCGTCGTGCAGGTGCTGCGTGACCCCGACTGGGGCGAGGCGTCGCCGGTCCTCGCAGCCGTGGGTCAACTCCAGTTCGACGTGTTCGCGAACCGGCTCGACATCGAATTCAACGCACCGATCGAACTGTCGGGCTCGCCGTACCAGGCGATCCGCCTCACGGATTCGGCATCGGCCGCCGTGCTCCGCGAGAAGCCCGGCGTGCGCATCCTGCAACGGACCGACGGCGCGCTGGTCGCTCTGTTCGAGAACAAGTACGCCCTCCAGCGCATCGAATCCAACGAGCCAGAACTCGCTCTGACGGCCATCGTCGCCTGATCCACACCGGCTCGATTCTCGACGAACGTCGCCACTGACGCCGTTCAATCATCACGTCGCTCTTGCGTCTGACGCTCTCGTCGTTCTGTCGGTCAGTCCGATTTCACCGGCGGGCGCCAGCAACATGCGAGAAGGACGACGGCGCCGACGAGCCCGCCGACCCCGGCGATCAGCAGCCCGGTCGTGCCCGTCAGGTCATCGGTCAGGTCGAAAGCATCGTCGAGCGACCACGAGCCGGGACCGACCGCACCGATCGCCACACCGACGATCCCCAGCGTCATCACGTACTCCCAGCCTTCGCCTTCCCGAAAGATGAAGAACCCGTTCCCGCGGTGATTGATCGCCCAGGCCACGGCCATCACGCCGACCACTCCGGCCGCCGCAAACGGCGTCAGCAGCCCGAGGATCAGCAGGGCGCCGCCACCGATCTCGGTCACGCTCGCCAGCCACGCCTGCACCTTCGCCGGCCGCATCCCCATCGAGCCGAACCAGCCTGCGGTGCCGCTGATGTCGGGTCTGACGTGATTGATGCCGTGGGCGAGCATCACCGCGCCGACGCCACACCGCACGAGGAACAAGGCAAAGTCGATGGCATCGGCGTCTGACATTCCCACAGCCTGGCATGTGAGCGATCCGGCGAACGGAGCCCGACCTCGATCGGCACAATCTCGCCGTCCAGGTCGGCGAGGAGCGGCAGAAAGGCAGCGCATCGTGCGACCTCGTTGGTCTGGGTCGAACGAGCACCACGATGGCGACCTCGATCCTGCTCGGGAACAGCGTCTCACCCGGCGACAGCGTCTGGGATGCGACCGATCGGCTACCTTCCAAGCGATGCGGTCCGTCATCATCTGCAACTGACCATGGCACGTTCTCGTCAGGCGTACGACCGTGTGATCGAACTCCTCGACACCAGCAGCGCAGACTTCAGAACGCTCGACCATCCTCGTGAGCGATCCACCGACATCGTGAGTTCGATGCTGGGGTGCGATCGAGCGGCATTCGTCGAATCCGTTGTCGTCATGGTCAAGACCAGCAAGAACGAAAAGGTGTACGTGCTGGCCGCGATCCCCAGTGATCGCCAGGTCGATTTCGGTGCGATCAGAGCACTGAGGGGAGGCAGCTACGCCGGGCCTGCCCACCCTGACATCGCTCGGCGTCTCTCGGGTTGCGCATCCGGCACCGAGGTCCCATTCTCATGGGACGCCGATCTCGTCGTCGTCGTCGATCCACTGGTGTACGACCACGACGAGATCTACTTTCCCGCCGG
>JBBSOH010000207.1:0-6959 GCA_038259945.1 Acidimicrobiales bacterium | reverse complement strand
CCTCGCCACATCCAGCGCCGTCGTGATCGGCGTCGCCTTCCTCGCTGCCGCACTGTCGGTCGGCGACACGTTGACCCAGGGCTTCGACGGCCTGTTCAGCGAAGCCAATGCCGGGACCGATGTGATCGTGCGCAACGACACCGAGATCGGCTTCGACGACGCAGCACAACGGGGGCGCCTTCCCGCAGATCTGGCCACCGATCTCGCGTCGCTCGACGGGGTGGCAACGGTGGTGCCGGTGATCGAGGGCTACGGCCAGATCGTCGGAGCCGACGGCGACGGAATCGGCGGTGGCGGCCCACCGACGACGGCCACGAACTGGATCGGGGACTCGCCGGTGAACCCGTGGACGCTGGCCGAAGGACGTGCGCCCCGCGATGTTCCAGCGGACGAACCCTACGAAGTGGTCATCGACCGTGCGTCGGCGGAGACGGGCGATCTGGTCATCGGCGACCTCACCGTCGTCGAGATGCCTCGACCCGTCCCGGTGACCGTCGTCGGACTCGCCACCTTCGGAGGTGCCGACAGCCTCGGACCGACGACGTATGCGGCGTTCACCACCGCATCGATCGAGACGTTGCTCGACACGTCCGAGGAGGTGTCGTCGTTCCGTCTCGCAGCGGAGGGAGGGGTGAGCCAGGACGAACTCCGAGCCACGGTCACGGCCGCTCTGCCTCCGGGGGCGGAGGCGCTGACGGGTGCGGAACTGACCGACGACATGGTCGAAGGGATCGAGAGCGACTTCCTCGGGCTGTTCCGAACGATCATGGTCGTGTTCGCCGCGATCGCACTGGTCGTGGCCGCCTTCAGTATCCACAACACCTTCTCCATCCTCATCGCCCAGCGCACCCGTGAATCGGCGCTGCTCCGGGCGATCGGCGCATCACGTCGCCAGGTGCTCGCGTCGGTGGTCGCCGAGGCGATGGTCGTCAGCATCGTCGCCTCCGGGGTCGGGCTCCTCGCCGGGTTCGGCCTTGCCCGGGGGTTCGTCGCGCTGCTCTCGAGTGCCGGCCTCGACCTGAACGTTCAGGGAGTCGTGCTGTCGGCGTCGACCGTGATGTCCGCAGCGGCAGTGGGGATCATCGCCACGCTGGTGGCGAGCATCCTCCCGGCGGTCCGGGCATCGCGGGTGGCACCTCTCGCGGCACTCCGCGAGTCGGCCACGGGTTCGGCGAGGGTCTCGAAGGTGCGAGCCGGGTTCGCCAGCGTGTCGATCGTCGTCGGCGCAGCCGTCGTGGCCGTCGCAACATCGACCGACTCGGCGCTGACCACGGCCGGTGCGGGAGCGTTGCTCGTGCTCGTCGGAGCTGTGGCGGTCGGCCCCGCGGTGTCGGGTCCGGCCGCGTGGACGATCGGCTCGGTGCCCGCACTGTTGCGTGGCCAGACCGGAAGGATGGCCCGCCGCAACGCGATGCGCGACCCGCGGCGGACGTCGGGGAGCGCCTCGGCGCTGATGGTCGGCACGGCGATCGTGGCGTTGTTCACCACCTTCGGAGCCTCGATCAAGGCGACGATCGAGGAGACGGTGAACCAGGACTTCGGCGGTGATCTCGTGGTCGTCACCGACAACTTCGGCGGTCCCGGCATCAGCTCGGATCTCGCAACCCGCCTCGACGGCCTGCCCGAGATCACGACGGCGGTCGGCTTCGGTGGGGCCGTGGTCGTTGCGGACGGTGTGGACCTCGATCCGACCGTCGCCGACCCGGCACGCCTCGGACGCGTGCTCGACCTCGGCGTCGTCGACGGGTCGCTCGCCGACGTGGCCCCCGGCCGGATCGCCGTGAGCGAATCCTGGGCCGACGATCGCTCGCTGGCGACGGGAGCAGCGATCGACGTGTCGTTCGCTGATGGAGAGACCGAATCCCTCACGATCGGTGCGACCTACGCGACGACGACGAACGTCGGCGACATGCTGTTGACGCCCGAGGACTGGGCCGCTCACGCCACCCAGATCGGCGACGTCGTCGTCCTCGTCGACCTGGCCGACGGCATCTCGGAGGAAGACGGGCGAGCACTGGTCGAGCAGATCGGAGCCGACTACGGCGCACCCGAGGTGCAGACCAGGTCGGAGTACATCGACACGGTCGGCTCCGAGGTCGACCAGATGCTGTTCTTCGTCTACGGCATGCTCGCCCTTGCCATCCTGATCGCTCTGATGGGCATCGCGAACACGCTGTCGCTGTCGATCCACGAACGCACCAGGGAACTCGGTCTGCTCAGAGCAGTCGGCCAGACCCGTGCCCAGGTGCGCTCCACCGTGCGGTGGGAATCGGTGATCGTCGCCGTGCTCGGCACGTTCGGGGGTGTCGGCGTGGGCACCTTCCTCGGTTGGGGCCTGGTGCGGGCAATCGCAGCAGACGAAGGGTCTGGCGTGTTCGCCCTTCCCGTGACGTCACTCACGATCGTCGTCGTGCTCGCAGCACTCGCCGGCGTCGTCGCCGCATGGCGACCCGCTCGTCGGGCCGCCCGCCTGGACATCCTTGCGGCGATCGCGACGGATTGATCCATGACGGATGCTCGGGAACGTAGTTTGGGGCGACCATGGTGAACCTGCTCGAACCGTGGAGACGGCCCGGCCGACTGGCTCGTTCGGCGGCGTTCGTCGCGACGGGTCTGCCCGCCGGCATCGTCACCTTCGTCACGGCGTCGACCATGTCCGCCGTGTCGGTGGGTGTCCTCCCGGCCTTCCTGCTGGGCATTCCGGTCGCCTGGGTGACGGCGATGGTGGTGCGGGGCATGGCTCGAATCGAGCGTCAGCGGATCGGGTCGTTCCTGGATCCGGTTCCCGATGCCGTCCCGCCGCTCGTTGCGACCGGTTGGTGGAGGCGGCTGCTCGAACGATTGCGCAACAGCGCACGATGGCGTGAGTTCGCGTACTGCCTGGCCTCCTTCCCGCTCGGCACGATCGGCTACAGCCTCGTCTTCTCGATCTGGTGTGGGTCGATTGCGTTGACGCTGCTGCCGGCAGTCGCCGGGTCCCTGCCCGGCGACAGTGCGAAGTTCTCCTTCTTCGAGGCGACCGCCGGGAGCGGCGAGACCTGGGCGCTCTCCGCCCTCGGCCTGTTCGGATCGGTGGTCGTCGCTCCCTGGGTGACGATCGGGGTGTCGAGACTCCAGTGGACCGTGGCGAACGCACTGCTCGGACCCACGGCGAAGGAGCGGACCTCGTTGCAGGTGAGCCAGCTCGAGACCAGCCGTGCGGCGGCGGTCGACTCCGCCGAGTCGGAACGGCGCCGCATCGAACGCGATCTCCACGACGGCGCCCAGCAGCGCCTGGTCGCACTCGCCGCGAACCTCGGTGCGGCCCGCGAGAAACTGGATGACGACCCCGAGGTCGGACGACGTATGGTCGACGCCGCACACACCGAGGCGAAGGCCGCCCTCGCAGAGATCCGAGACCTGGTCCGCGGCATCCACCCGGTGATCCTCGCCGACCGCGGCATCGATGCAGCGCTGTCGGCCGTGGTCGCTCGCTCGCCTGTCCCCGTCGAACTCGACGTGCAGATCGTCTGGCGTCCCCCGCCCGCCGTGGAGAGCGCCGCGTACTTCGTGGTGAGCGAAGCACTCACCAACGTCGCCCGCCACAGCGGGGCGACCCGGGCCATGGTCTCGATCGCGCAGACGTCCGACCGACTGATCGTCGAGATCCGCGACGACGGACACGGCGGGGCAGACGCCTCGCTCGGCACCGGACTCCAGGGACTCCGTGACCGTGTCGCCGGATTCGACGGGACGATGCACGTCATCAGCCCCCGGGGCGGCCCGACCACGATCTCCGTGGAGTTGCCGTGCGGATCGTGATCGCCGAGGATTCTGTGCTGCTGCGCGCCGGACTCACGCGCATCCTGGCCGACGCGGGCGAGGACGTGGTCGCCACGGTCGGCGACGCCGACGAACTGATCCGCGTGGTCTCGATGCACCGACCCGATCTCGCGATCGTCGATGTCCGCATGCCTCCCACCCACACCGACGACGGTCTGCGGGCCGCACTGAGCATCCGCTCGGAATGGCCGGGCACCGGCATCCTCGTCCTCTCGCAGTACGTGGAGGAGCAGTATGCGACCGAGTTGCTCGGCGACGACATCGCGGGTCTCGGCTACCTCCTGAAGGACCGCATCGCCGACATCTCGGAGTTCCTCGGTGCGGTTCGCCAGGTCGGCAACGGCGGAACAGTCCTCGACCCCGAGGTGGTCGCACAGTTGCTGGCGCGAGCCCGCCGGTCCGACCCGCTCGAACGACTCACCCCACGCGAACGCGAGGTGCTCGGCCTGATGGCCGAGGGACGCACCAACCCGTCGATCGCACGCACTCTCGTCGTCAGTGACAAAGCCGTCGAGAAGCACGTCGGCAACATCTTCTCCAAGCTCGATCTCCCGCCGACCACCGACGACCACCGCCGTGTGCTCGCCGTGCTGCGATGGATGAAAGGAAGGCCGCAATGAGCACCACAACCGAGGAACGGCCGGTACGAGCAGACTCGGCCGGCACCGACCCCGTGCCCGCCACGACGGTGTCGCCGCGAGCGCGAAGGTGGTGGCGCACGATCGGTCTGCTGCTGGCTCTTGCATCTTTGCTGTGGGGAGCGTTCAGCGTGATCAACGTGCTGGCTCACGAGGAGTCGGTGGAGACGTCGACCTACGCGGCGTCGGACGTGACGCGACTCGACATCGCCAGCGACACCGGATCGGTGACCGTGGTGGCCGGAACAGGTGACTCGGTCCTGATCCGGAGCGAGATCAGCCGTGGCCTCGGGACGACCGAGGCGACCGAACGCCTCACGTCCGGCGTGCTCGAGCTCCGGGGACGTTGTCGCGGACCCAACGCCGTGTGGTGTTCTGTCGACTACGTGGTGGAGATCCCCGCCGACCGCGACGTCGTGATCGACGCAAGCAACGGGTCGGTCGTGGTGCGCGGTGTGATGGGAAACGTGGAGATCGACAACGACAACGGTCGGATCGAGATCGACGACGTGGGCGGTGACCTGAGCGTCTCCAACGACAACGGTTCGATCGTCGGCAGGGGACTTTCGTCGTCGACGGTTCGTGCCGACGACGACAACGGTCGCATCGACCTGAGCTTCGACGAGGCGCCCGACTCCGTCGTGGCATCGACCAGCAACGGAAGCATCGCCGTGGAGGTTCCCGACACCGACGTCGCGTTCGCCGTCGACATCCAGGCCTCGAACGGCTCCACGGAGAACGGCGTGCGCACCGATCCGGCCAGCAGCAACACGATCGAATTGTCGACCGACAACGGGTCGATCGTCGTGCGGCCCGCCCCCGGAGCCACGCCGCCGGGCCGATGCGGGGGCACGAACAGCTCGACCTGCGCGCTCGGGCCCGCCGACCGTGCGATGTCGACATGGCGGCCACGGTCGACGCGTTCGTCGACAGTAGGCTCGGGCCGCTGTGTATCTGAAGAGTCTCGCCCTGAAGGGCTTCAAGTCGTTCGCCGATTCGACGACCATGGTCCTGGAGCCCGGCGTCACGGTGGTGGTCGGGCCGAACGGTTCGGGCAAGTCGAACGTCGTCGACGCCATGGCGTGGGTGCTCGGCGCACAATCGCCCAAGGCCGTGCGTTCGCAGAAGATGGACGACGTGATCTTCGCCGGAACGGCGTCGCGTCCGGCACTCGGTCGTGCCGAGGTGAGCATCACGATCGACAACTCCGACGGCACGCTCGGCGTGGAGTTCAGCGAGGTCACGATCACTCGCGTGCTGTTCCGCACGGGGGAGTCCGAGTATCTGATCAACGGTGTGGGCTGCCGCCTGCTCGACGTGCAGGAGATGCTGTCCGACGCCGGAGTGGGTCGCCAGCAGCACGTGATCGTCAGCCAGGGCCAGATCGACGCGGTGCTCAACGCCCGACCCGAAGAACGGCGGGCGATCATCGAAGAAGCAGCGGGAGTGCTGAAGTTCCGTAAGCGCAAGGAAAAGGCCGAACGACGCCTCGATGCCACCGAAGCGAACCTGCTGCGCGTCCAGGATCTGCTCCGGGAGGTGCGGCGCCAACTCCGCCCGCTCGAACGCCAGGCCAAGGCCGCCGAACGCCACGGATCACTGATCGTCGAGTTGACCGAACTCAAGACCTTCGTGTCCGGCCGAGAGATCGCCGGCCTGCGCACGAAGCTCGAATCGCTGGCGTCGGTGATGCTCGACAGCTCCGGTGCCGAACGCGAACTCAAGGCGGCGCTCGCTGCGCTCGACACGTCGATCATGGCGATCGAGGCCCAGCTGAGCGCACGCGGTGCCAGCGACGTCAGTGACCGCCTCGTGAAGGTCGAGCAACTGCGCGAGAGAGCACGCGGCCTGGCCGCCGTGCTGGTGGAACGCCGCCGTTCGCTCGAACGTGACAAGGGCCAGTTGATCGACGCCGGCGTGGTCGCGAACCTCGAAGCCGACGGTGCCCGTTTCGCCGGCGAACTCGTGGCCGTGGTCGCCGAGTTGGAGACGTTCGAACCGGCCGCCGCCGAACTCCGAGCCGAAGAGGACGCATTCAAGGCTCAGCGCGCACAGATGCTCGACGCCGTCGGCAACGACCAGTCGGGAACGAAGGCGGCGAGCGCCGCGGCAGAGGTACGCGGCGAAGCGCGGTCGATCAAGGCGGCCCTCGAGCGGACCATAAGCGACCTGCGCCGCGCGACCAGCCGACGGGATTCGCTCCTCGAGCGGATCCAACTCGTCGACGAGGAGACGGCCCGATACCGGACCCAGTGTGAAGAAGCCGGTGAGGTCGAGGGTCCGCTGTTCGACGAGATGGCCGCAGCTGAGGATGCACTCGCTGCGGCCGAGACCGCCGTGGAAGCGGCGCGTGCCGAGCGAGCGGACGCCTCGGACGCAGCATCGACGGCGAAGGCTCGTGCCGAGGCGCTGGAGATGGCGCTCGACGCAGCGCGCGCCCGGGCGGGCGCCGAACGCTTGCAGGGAGTCGACGGTGTTCTGGGCACGCTGCTCGACCTG
>JBBSOH010000206.1:0-7028 GCA_038259945.1 Acidimicrobiales bacterium | reverse complement strand
TGCCGACCTCGGCGAGGGCGAACAGGTTGGCTGCATGGTCGGCGTTCTGGAACTCGTACGCCGTCGTCTGGTAGATCGGGACCGCTCGGGCCCCCGTCGTCGGATCGGGCTCTCCGCCGACATGAATCTGCTTGGTCTCGAAACCCCACTGGTCGCTCATGGGGGAACACACTACGCACGGTAGTCCCGACCCCACAAGTCGGGATTCGGGATCAGGCGTCGTCTGCGCAGAAAACGACAACAGCGGAACCCGGAGGTTCCGCTGTCGTCGAGCACGTCGTTCTCAGTCACACGGGAGGGATGGTGAGGAGAGAATGACGTGGCGAACTTCGAGGAAGTTACCCCGGTCCCCCACCGACCTAACTCCGATGTGCGGAAAAATTCAGTGACCGGGATTCGACCGCTCGAGGCATCAGTTCGGCGAGAACCGAGCGATCAGATCGGCCATCGAGCGGTCGATCGAGGTGTGCAGTGCGAGTTGTGTCCGAGTCCGGGTGATTCCGGGGAGTGCGAGCACTCGCTCGAGCACTTCGTGCAGGTGATCGTTCGACCGCGCCACGACTTTGAGGTGGAGATCGCCGGGACCGGTGACCGCATGGACCTCCAGCACCTCGGGAACCTCTCGAAGCCCGTCCACGATCTGGCCACCACTCCCCTGCGCGATCTCCAACGTCGTGAAGGCCAGGACGCCGTGGCCCACGGCGGCCGCGCTGACGTCGGGCCCGAATCCGGTGATCACACCGTCGCGGTCCAGTCGATCGAGTCGTGCCTGCACGGTGCCCCGGGCCGCTTCCAGGCGACGAGCCATCTCCACGACGGGCAGATTCGGCGACGATCGCATCAATCGGATCAGCCGAACGTCGAGGTCGTCGATGGTCATGTTGTCCAGTATTGCACGCCAGAACCGATCGATTTCGAGCACTCTGCCCAGTTCGGGGGTCCGCACTTGCGCACATGACCGCCGAGATCCAAGATCGTGCCACATTCTGCACCATCGACGACCCTCTGGAGACCACCGTGACCGCACTCGATCTCGCACCGACCGCCCCCGCATCGCGCATCCGTGGATGGGACTCACTCGAGTTCTACGTCGGCAACGCCCGTGCGACGGCGGGATTCCTCTCGGCGGCCTTCGGCTTCCGCATCACCGCCTACGCCGGGCCCGAGACCGGGCGCGACGACGTGGCCTCGTATCTCCTCGAACAGGGTGGCATCCGTTTCGTCGTCACGGCGGGACTCACCCCCGATTCGCCGATCTGGAGCCATGTCCGTGAGCACGGCGACGGCGCGCAGGATCTGGCGTTCGTCGTCGACGACGCCGCCGAGACCTTCGACGCCGCAGTCGCCCGCGGTGCAACGTCGGTGCGCGAGCCGTACGAGCTGTCCGACGAGCACGGCACGTTGCGCCTCGCCGCGATCGGCACGTACGGCGAGACGAAGCACACGTTCGTCGACCGCAGCGACTACCGCGGCTACTACTGCCCGGGCTACGTCACCACCGGGCTCCCGCCGGAACCCGACGGCACGTCGGTCGGTCTGACCCACATCGACCACGTGGTCGGCAACGTCACCGAGGGCGACCTCGACCGCTGGGTCGCGTTCTACGAGGACGTCATGGGCTTCCGCCAACTCCGCCATTTCGACGAGCACCAGATCGCCACGGAGTACAGCGCGCTGCGGTCGACCGTGATGACGAACGATGCCGGGGTGACCATGCCACTCAACGAGCCCGCCGCCGGCCTCAAGCGCAGCCAGATCCAGGAGTACCTGGACACCTACCGCGGGCCGGGCGTCCAACACATCGCGTTGGGGACGTCCGACATCGTGCAGGCCATCGCCGGGCTGCGGTCGCGCGGCGTCCGCTTCCTCGAAGCGAACGAGGCGTACTTCGACGACGTCAGGACGCGACTCGACTTCCTCGACCTGCCGTGGGACGCCCTCCAGCGACTCGGCATCCTCGTCGACAACGAGGACGACGGGCACCTGCTGCAACTGTTCACCGAGCCCATCACGGACCGACCGACCGTCTTCATCGAGATCATCCAGCGCGGCGGTGCCACCGGTTTCGGCGAGGGCAACTTCAAAGCATTGTTCGAGTCGATCGAACGTGAGCAGGAGCGTCGAGGAAACCTGTGACCGACCCGACCACCTCGTCGGAGCGAATCGCCACGTGGGTGCCCGTGCCCGACGGCTCACCATTCCCGTTGCACAACCTCCCCTTCGGCGTCGGGCGACGACCCGACGGCACGGTCGCCGCATTCGTCGCGATCGGCGACCACGCTCTGGACATCGGTATCGCCGGTCGACACTTTGCGGGCACGGCAGCCGAGGACGGGCTCCTCGACGACGCCGGCAAGCTCAACGTGTTCGCCGGCTTCGGCCGCGTCGCACACCGAGGAGTCCGTGATCGGGCAGCGGCGTTGCTGACGGACGCGTGGATGGAGCGCGACCTGGCCGATGCGCTGGTCCGCATCGACGACGTGACCATGCTGGTGCCGGTCGACATCGGCGACTACGTCGACTTCTACTCGTCGCTGCACCACGCGACGAACCTCGGCCGGCTCTTTCGTCCGGGCGGCGAGCCGCTCCTCCCGAACTGGCGACACCTCCCCGTCGGGTACCACGGTCGATCGGGCACGATCGTCGCCAGCCACACGCCCGTCACCAGACCGGCGGGCCTGCACCTCGTCGACGACGAGCTGGTCGACGGACCCACCGACGCGCTGGACATCGAGTCCGAGGTCGGCGTCGGGTGTGGCGCAGCATCGCCCCGGGGTCGCCGCCTCACCACCGCCGACGCGGAGGAGCACGTGTTCGGTGTGTGTCTCGTGAACGACTGGTCCGCACGGGACATCCAGTCGTACGAGTACCAACCGCTGGGGCCGTTCCTCGGAAAGAGCTTTGCGACGTCGATGTCGCCGTGGATCGTGACCCTCGAGGCGCTCGAACCGTTCCGGGTGCCACCGCCCACGCAGGAGCCGGCGGTGAGTGAACACCTCCGGACCGAGGGCCCGACAGGGTTCGATCTCCACCTGGAGGTGGCGATGCAGTCAGCCGCCATGGCATCGCAGGGGGTCGATCCGGTCGTCGTCAGCGCGACGAGCTTCACCGACATGTACTGGACCGCAGCTCAGCAGATCGCCCACATGACCGCGAACGGCGCGCACCTCCGCCCCGGCGACCTCTTCGCCTCGGGCACCGTGTCCGGCCCGACTCCGGGAACCGAAGGCAGCTTGATCGAACTGACCCATCGCGGCGCCCACCCGATCACGCTGCCCGACGGGACAAGCAGGACGTTCCTCGCCGACGGCGACACGGTCACCCTGCGGGGTTGGGCCGGCAGCGACCCACTCACCAGGATCGGCTTGGGGACGGTGAGCGGAACGATCGTTCCATCGCACATCGACGACGACACGACCACGAAGGAGAACTGACCATGCCCCACTACCGCCGGGTCGGGAACATCCCGAAGAAGCGCCACACGCACCACAAGGACGATTCGGGCCACCGCTTCGCCGAGGAGCTGATGGGCCAGGAGGGGTTCTCCTCGAACTCGTCGCTGCTGTACCACCGCCACTCGCCGTCTGCACTGACGGCGATCGAGACCGCCGACCTCGATGGTGACAGCGACGCCTCGCCCGACCGTCCCGTCACACCCCGTCACATCCGCACCGCGATGGTGCGCTCGGATGGCGACGCACCCCGCCACGACACGTCGAGAGACGCGGTGACCGGTCGATGCGTCTTGCTCGTGAACGACGACGTCGAAGTGTCGTGGGTGGAGGCCGATCGCGACAGTGATCTGTATCGCAACGCAACCGGCGACGAACTCGTCTACGTGCAGGCCGGCACCGGCCGACTCGACTCGGTGTTCGGCCGACTTGCGGTCGGACCCGGCGACTACGTGGTCGTGCCGGCATCGGCCACGCACCGTTGGGTCGTGAGCGACGGGCCGCTGCAGTTGCTCGTGATCGGTTCTCGCGGGCACATCGGTGCGCCACGGCGCCACCTCTCCGACCACGGGCAGTTCCTGGAGCATGCGCCGTACTGCGAGCGCGACCTGCGCGGGCCCGTGGAGTCGGCCGAGGAAGACGGCGACGATGTTCCGGTCCTCGTACGGAACCGGGGCGGATGGTCACGCCACGTGCACCGTCATCACCCGTTCGACGTCGTCGGTTGGGACGGGTGCGTCTATCCGTATGCGCTGAGCATTCATGACTTCGAACCGATCGTCGGCAGCATCCACCAGCCGCCGCCGGTCCACCAGACCTTCGAGCTGCCCGGAGCCGTGATCTGCTCGTTCGTGCCCCGACCGTTCGACTTCCACCCCGATGCGGTGAAGGTGCCGTACCACCATGCCAACACCGACTCCGACGAAGTCCTGTTCTATTCCGCAGGCGACTTCATGAGTCGCTCCGGGTCCGGCATCGGCGTGGGCTCGATCTCGTATCATCCGGCCGGATTCGTCCACGGACCCCAGCCGGGAAGCATCGAAGGCAGCCTCGACGCCACGCGAACCGAAGAGGTCGCGGTGATGCTCGACACGTTCGCTCCGCTCCGCATCACCGACGCGGCGCGCTCCGCCTCGGATCCGGCCTATCCGTTCACCTGGGCGCGATGAGCGCCGCGACCGACTCGTCGGTCGCAGACTCGAAGAACCCGCCGACTTCGTCGAGCACGTGACCGAGCGAGTCGGCGGCGAACAGCACCGGTTGGTACTCGTCGATGTCGTACGCCGTGGTCGCCATCTCGCGAACCTCGATCGGTCGGATGTCGGCGTGGTCTGCGAACCAGACGATCTCACCGACCGAGCTCAACAACCCGGCGCCGTAGGCGCGAACGGCGCCCCGGTCGCGGACCACGCCGAACTCGGCGCTGAACCAGAAGACGTCGGCGATCGCCTGGCGTTCGCGTTCGCCCTCGATCCGCTCGATCGCCTGGCCGGCGAGGCGGTGCAGGTCGGCCAGCTCCGGGCAGGCGAGCGCATTGGCGTGACCGAACACCTCGTGGATCACGTCGGGCTCGGGCGTGTAGAGAGGTGACCCTTCCCACCGGACGTACTGGGTGGACGAGAAGAGCCCTCGACCGAGACCGCCGAAGAAGTCGACGCTCGGTACGAGACCGGGAACCGCTCGGAACTCGAACCCGGTCAGTGCACGCAGCGACGCGCTGACCTCGGCGAGTTGGGGGACCCGATCGGTCGGAAGCCCGAGTCGATCACGTGCTGCGAGCACCCCTGATGCGGCGTGGCGCTCCCACAACGGGCCGAGCGCCTCGGCCACGGTTGCCCACACACCGTGCTCGGCATCGGTGTAGGCGATGTCGACGGCCGGGCGGTCGACGCCGGCCGCGAGGTCTGCGACCTCCTCGCGCCGCAGCCAATAGCTTCGAGGTGGTTCGATCGCTGTCTCGACCATCTCACCATCATCGCGGACCTCGACCGTTCAATGAGCAACATCGCCGCGAGCGAGACGATCGATAGATCAGAAAGGATGGAGGTGTACGTTCGTTCGATGATCGAACTGGATGACATCGACCGCAAGATGATCGACGCACTGCGAGCGGACGGTCGTGTCTCCGCCCCGGCCCTCGCCGAGCGGCTGGCGATCGGGCGCGCCACCGCCTACAACCGGCTCGACCGGCTCGTCGACTCGGGAATCGTCGACGGGTTCTCCGCACGCGTCGATCCCGCTGCGGTCGGCTTGACGATGTCGGCGCTCGTGATGATCAACGTCCGCCAGGGACGGTGGCGCGACCTTCGAGCCGAACTGCGGGCGCTACCCGGCGTGGAGTGGTTGGGCGTGGCAACCGGCCGCTTCGACTTCGTGCTGCTCGTACGCGCATCGTCGCTCGAGCACCTCCGCGACGTCGCCCTTCACGAACTCCAACAGATCGACGGAGTGCGATCAGCCGAGACGATCGTCCTGCTCGACGAGATCGACCAACGCCACCTGCCCATCTGGCCCTGAGTGCCGTCGACTCAGCGCACGGCGAGGAAGATGACCGCGAGGACCACGACCACGGCGACGAGGCCGATGTAGTGGGGTGCGCGACTCTTCGGGGCGGGGCCGGGACCTCCGGGGGGCGCTTCGTTGCTCATGATGTGAGTCCTCTCGATTCGATGTCGTTGCGAGTGTCGTCGTTGGCCGGTGGCTCCTCGTCGCGTCGTTGGTCGAGGCGCCGCATCAGGGGCGAGGCACTGATCCCGTGCACGCCGATCGACAGCAGGATCGTGAGCGACACGACGGCCCACACATCGGCGAGTGCGTCGCCGAAGTCGGCGTGGTTGGCGGCATAGGCGAGGTAGTAGATGCTGCCGAGGCCGCGGATGCCGAAGAACGCGATGGCAAAGCGCTCGCGGCCGGGCATCGGCCGCCCGATCAGGGCGATCCATCCGGCGAGCGGGCGCACGACGAAAACGAACAGGAGGGCGAAGGTGACACCGGACCACGTGAGCGCGTCGAGGATCCCCTCGCTGAGAACCGCGCCGAACGCCAGGAGCGCGATGGCGACGAGGATCGATTCGATCTGTTCGATGAAGTCGTGGGCCTCGCGGCGGTAGTCGTCGTCGCCGGCGCCGCGCACGAGAGCTGCGATGAACACGGCGAGGAATCCGTATCCGTTCACGACCTCGGTGAGTCCGTAGACGAGGATCGTGGCTCCGAGCGAGAACAGGCCTTCGCTGGTCTGGTTCCGGAAGAACTCGCCCGTGCGACTTCCGAACACGTTGATCGCCGCCCCCAGAGCCAGCCCCATGCCCAGTCCGAGTGCGATCCGCAGACCCACGTCGTACGCGACCCATTCCAGGAGCGAACCGGCGACGCCCGCCGTGGTGACGGCGATCGCGAGATGCACCACCGGGAAGGCGAGTCCGTCGTTCAGGCCCGCCTCGGTGGTGAGGGTGAAGCGGACCTCGTCGCGCTCGTCGCCGCCGTCGCCCGGTCGACCGAGTTGCACGTCGTCGGCGAGCACCGGATCCGTCGGCGCGAGCACGCCTGCGAGCAGGATCGCCGGTGCTGCTGCGAGCC
>JBBSOH010000205.1:0-7057 GCA_038259945.1 Acidimicrobiales bacterium | reverse complement strand
GCGCGCCACCGACTCCGAACGCGGTCATCACCCAACTGAGCGCCGACGGATCGTTCGACGTCTACAACGACCTCGGCAGCGTCGGGCTGATCGTCGACGTCGTGGGCTACTTCACGAACATCGATCTCGAGAGCTTCGTCACCGAGGCAGACCTCGATCCGTTCATCGACGAGGTCGAGTTGACCGCCGAGTTCGACTCGTTCCTCAACGCGTTGACCGGCGAGTTCGGTCCGATCAAGATCAACACGCGTGAGATCCAGGATCTGGAGAATCACATCGAGAAGAGCCGGACCGTCGCCGTCAACCGCTACGCCTTCCACACTCCGAATTCAGGCACCGATCGCCGGATCGACCCCAACCTCGGCGCGTTCATCCAGAACGGCTCGTCGACTCCGACACTCGTTGCTCCGGTCGACATCCCGCACGACTCCGTGGTGACGAACCTCCGCTTCCGAGCCCAGGACAACAACGCCACGAACGAACTGATCGTCCGACTCTTCCAGGTGTCGCCGAACGGCACTCGCATCCCGTTCGGTACTGCCACATCCGCCGGAGCAGCCAGCAGCGTGAGGGAGTTCTCCGGGCTGACGCTGTTCCAGACGACGAGCGACGGAGTGTCCTACGAGATCGAGGTCTCGAGCTCGAACGATCTGTGGGGTCAGACCAGTGGGCTGCAACTCGTCGGCGTGTTCCTCGACTACGAGACGAACGTCGTCTTCGCCACGACCTGACCCCCGTCGTCCACAGCGATCTCGGATGACGCCCGGGTGACGCCCAGGGCTCAACATCGTTTCCATGAGCGACATCACGATCCCGTCAACCGTCCGACGTTCGCTGCGCGCCCGCTGGGCGGCGATCGGCGCCGCCGTCGCCGTTTCGGTGGGCGCAGGTGGCGGGTTCGGCCTGGCCGATGCGATGGCCGGCGACTCGGGCGCCGGATACTCGGCCATCACCCCGTGCCGACTGGTCGACACCCGACCGGGCGATGCGAACGTCGGCCCCCGGTCCACCCCATTCGGTGCCGGCGAGTCCGTGACCGTCGCGGCACGAGGCGCCCAGGGCCGGTGCTCGGCGACTCAGTTGCCGGCGAACGCATCGGCGCTCGCCCTCAACGTCACCGCGCTGCGGGCGTCGGAGCAGACGTTCCTCACGTTCTGGCCCGGGGCGACGAGGCCGGTCGCGTCGAGTCTGAACCCGGCTCCCGGCGCGCCTCCCACGCCCAATGCGGTCATCACCCAACTCAGCGCCGACGGATCGTTCGACGTCTACAACGACCTCGGAAGCGTCGGGCTGATCGTCGACGTCGTCGGCTACTTCACCGACATCGACCTCGACGAATTCGTCACTGACGCCGAGCAGACCGCCGCAGTCGGTCAGGTCCGCAACGAACTCGTCACGCTCACCGGTCGAGTCGACGACATCACCCAGACTCAACAGACCGTCGTGATCAGTCGCCTCGAGTGGCGGCCGTTCGGCCAACTCGCCGGCTTCAACGTCAAGTACACGGGTGACCACGGCGGTGCGTTCATCCCGTCCGGCGCGTCGAACAATGACCTCTGGGCCACGATCGATGTGCCAGCTGGCTCGAAGATCGGTGAGATCGTCAACTACGCCTACGACACCATCAACGGGACGAGCCTGCAATTCAAGCTGTGGGTGAACGGGGTCGAGCAGAGTCAGGCAATCACGTCCGCCTCCAGTGCGCAGGTGCAGGTCATCGGCCTCTCGGGCGCCAACATCGGCGAGGGTGACGTCGTGGAGATCAGCGCAGCGGCGTTCGGCAACAGCACGTGGTCGGCGGCCGGCTTCAACCTGGAGATCATCAAGTCGGTGGTGTTCTACAGCCCACCCAGCGTCTGACGCAGTACCCGATCGAGGAATGCTTCCGTCCGCTCGTACTCATCAGTGACGTGTTCGGGTCGGCGGAAGCCGTGGCCCTCGCCGTCATAGACCACGAAGTCGACGACACCACCGGTGGTCCGGATCGCTTCGACGAGCGCTTTGCTTTGGGCGATCGGGACGACCTCGTCGTCGGTGCCGTGGAGGATCAGCAGCGGGGCCGTGATGCGGTCCGCCCGGTGGATCGGCGACAGTCGCACGAAAGCAGCTTCCGACTCGGCGGATCCGTCGTTCGGTGCCACCAGGGTGGCGGTGTAGTGGGCTTCGAAGCGGTCGGTCACCTCGGTGAGTGCCTCGAGGTCGCTGACCGGGTACGACGCCACACCTCCGGCCACCACATCGGGATGGTCGGCGAGGACGCCGAGCACCGTCAAGCCACCCGACGAACCACCGATGATCACCGTGGTCGCGGGTTCCGCCCAGCCGAAGGTGTGGGCGTGGCGGATCAGGTCTGCGGTGTCGTCGACGTCCAGGCGTCCCCACTTCCCGTGCAGGGCCTGTTGGTACACCCGGCCGTGGCCGGTCGTGCCGCGTGGGTCCACCACGAGCACGTCCCACCCCCGCGTCAGCCAGTACAGGATCCGCGGCCGCCAGTCGACCTGCCACTGGTCGGTCGGCCCTCCGTGGACCCACGCCAGCACCCGGCCGTTCCCGGCGACGAACCGTCGGGCGTGAACGGTGGACCCATCGGCGGCGAGGGCCTCGACGATCTCGGGCTCCGGAAGTTCGGACCGGTCCCACACGTCGGGCTGCGTGTGCGCCAGCGTCGTGCGTGCGCCGGTGTGCCCGCTGTAGAGCACCAGTTGCGTCGGGGTGCGGGCGCCCGACCTGATCGCGACGAGGCAGTCGTCGACCCACGTGAGGTGTCCGTGGACACCGCGACCCAGTTGTTCGACCTGACCGGTTCCCAGATCGACGACGCACAGGGCACCGTGACCTGCTTCGTTGCGCACGAAGGCCACGCGCTGGCCGTCGGCATCGACTGCATACGAACGGTTGCCCATCCCCCAGGTCGGCCCGGCGTGGTCGAGCTGTTCGGACACGACGGGCCGATCACCGATGTACACGTTCAGCCAGCCGGACCCGTCGTGCACGTGGATCGGTTCGCCACTCGGCATGAAGCGCGGCTGCTGGAATGCTCCGTCGTCGACGCGCCATTCGCTGATCGTTCCGTTCCGCAGGTCGCAGTCGACTCGAACAGCGGCGTCCCACGCCATGTCGGGTGGGCTCCACGCCTGCCACGACACGATCCGTTCGTCGGGTGAGATCGCCGGATCGAAGCAGAACGCGTGTCGTCCGTCGTCGAGACGCCGCCGATGCTCTCCGGTGGCCAGGTCGAGCAACCAGATCTCCGCGTCGTCGAGCACGTACACCACCAACCGATTGCGGGCCTCCGGGGTACGGAGGGGTGCCGCGACGGCGGGTGCGCGGGCGGATCGGCCGTGCTCGGTCAACCGTTCGAGATGCACTCCGCTCTGCCACCACAGCTCGCCATCGGTTGCCACGTAGATCATCGATGGCACCGCAGTGTCCCGCTGGAGCCAGGTGAAGCACCCTCCACCGAGACCTCGGCCCGCTGCCGGCTCGGGTCCGAAGGTGAGTTGTCGTTCGATCAGTTCTCCGGCGACCGCCACTCGGTTGATCGACGCTGCCCCACCCGATCGCTGCACGAACCCCACCCACCGTCCATCGGGCGAGACCTTCGGTTCGGTGATGTCACGGCCGGCTCGAACCAGCGACAGTGGGATCGGTTGCATCCTTCGACCCTACGCATCGGCGACACCGCACTTCCCGGTCGCCGAACCGCTTCGTCGTCGCATCGTTCGCCAGCGCATCTTTCACGGTTGCGTCGGCGGATGACTACGGTCGGAGCATGTCCGAACAGCATCGTGAGCGCCCCGATCGCAACCTCGCCATGGAGTTGGTGCGCGCCACCGAGTCCGCCTGCCTGGCCGCTGCGCGCTGGGTCGGACGCGGCGAGAAGGAAAAGGCCGACGGTGCCGCCGTCGAAGCGATGCGCCTCTCGCTGTCCACCGTCCAGATGAGCGGGACGGTGATCATCGGAGAAGGCGAGAAGGACGACGCTCCGATGCTGTTCAACGGCGAGGTCGTGGGTGACGGTTCGGAGCCACAGGTCGACGTGGCGGTCGACCCGATCGACGGCACGACGCTCACCGCCCACGGCAAGACCAACGCACTCTCGGTCATCGCCGTGGCCGACCGCGGGGCGATGCTCGACCCGGGCCCGTCGTTCTACATGGAGAAGATCGCCGTCGGCCCCGACTCGGTCGGCTCCATCGACATCACCGCGAGCGCCACGCAGAACCTGCGGTGGATCGCCAAGTCGAAAGGTGAAGACGTCCAGGATCTCACCGCCGTCATCCTCGACCGCCCACGACACGCAGACCTCATCGCCGAGGTGCGCGAGGCCGGCTGCCGGATCCGGCTGATCACCGACGGCGATGTCTACGGCTCCGTCGCCACCGCCTGGCCCGATGCCGGCGTCGACGTGCTGTTCGGCATCGGCGGGACACCCGAGGGCGTGATCTCGGCAGCTGCATGCAAGGCCATGGGTGGCGAGATGCAAGCGCGCTTCGCCCCGCAGAGCGACGAAGAGCGCGCCAACATGGAGGCAGCGGGCTTCGACCTCACCCGGGTGATGAACCAGGACGACCTGATCACCGGCGACAACTGCTTCTTCGCCGCCACCGGCCTGACCGACGGTGCGCTGCTACGCGGCGTCCGGTTCGACAAGTTGGGTGCCCGCACGCAGAGCCTCGTGATGCGATCGCGCAGCGGCACCGTCCGCTTCGTCGATGCCCGTCACAAGGTGAAGAAGCTGCGCGCGTTCTCCGCCATCGACTACTGATCACGCGCGTGCAGCGACAGATCACGTCAGCAGTCCGTTTGCCGGCGAGGCCCCCGGTACACCGTCGTTCCTGAACGACCTCCGCGTCGGCGCGTGTGCGAGTTCTGGGCACCGGTGAGGGGAAAAGATCGAGATGGGTGTTTATTCGCGCTCAAGGGGACTAAAATCGGCGCATCGAGATGACCGACCATCGGTTCCGAGGAAGGTTTCATGGATCTCACCCTGATGCGAATCCGGTCTGTCGGACACGACGTGCGCTTGTCGTCTGAGTGAATGCGATGGCGTGGACTGCTCGTCCTTCTCAACCTGCGGACATCCCGGGAATCGTCCGGCTGATCGAGCGTGCGCTCGACGAAAACGACCTGACGCTCACTCTCACCGAAATCGTCGCCAACCTCCAAGCCGCGTCGACCAACATCGTCGCCGTCGTGGGCGACACAGTCGTCGGAGCCGTGCTGAGTCGCTGCGAGGACGACATCGGCCGGATCATTGCGATTGCCATCGCTCCCGAGTGGCGGCAGCAGGGAATCGGATCTCAGTTGGTGCAGATGGCTGAAGCGGCACTTCTGAAGCAAGGTGCAGTCAGGCTCGTGGCGCTGCTCGCCGACGGTCAACTCGGCTCGGTGGCCCTCATCAACCGTGGTTTCGACATGACGCCCGGCCTGGTGCTCTACGAGAAGGACGAGCCGCTCCTCCCCACCGCTTTCACCATCCTCGAAGCGTGGGGAGGCGAGCTGATCCCGCCCACCCGGTGGGCGGAGTTCTCGGGGCTTCGGATGCAACGCGACATCGTCGAACAGCGCGTGCTCGCTCCGATACTCCAATCGGAACTTGCAGGAGAGTTCGGAGTGGTGCCTCCGTCAGCAATGCTGTTGTTCGGCCCGCCGGGGACCGGCAAGACGTCCTTTGCCAAAGCGGTGGCGGGGCGGCTCGGGTGGCCATTCGTCGAACTCCTCCCCTCCAAGCTGGGCGCTCACGGCGCCGCCATGATGGCCGAGGAACTCCACCGGGCATTCGACGAGTTGCTCGCACTGGACTCCGTGGTGGTGTTCATCGACGAGGTCGACGACATCGCGAGTTCTCGGGCAGCTCGACCCGAAACGCAAGCCGTCGTGAACGAGCTCCTCAAAGCCATCCTGCGCGTCCGCGATGTGCCGGGCCGGCTGCTCATCTGCGCGACGAACTCCATCGCTGCGCTCGATCCGGCCGTGGTTCGGCCCGGACGATTTGACCTCGTGGTCCCCGTCGGTCCGCCCGACGGCGAAGCCCGCCTGGCGTTGCTCACCAGCATGCTCGGAGCCGTTCCGGCGAACACCGCAGCCCCATCCGATCTGGTGGAACGGACCGAAGGACTGACACCTGCAGACATCGCGAGTGCGGTGCAGCGTGCGGCATCGGCAGCGTTCACCGCTGCCCGCAATGGCGACCCGCAGACACGGCTCACGACCGACGACCTGCTTGCAGCGATCGAATCGACGGTTCCGACGATTTCAGCCGACGACCGGTCCGCCTTCGACGCCGAAGTCGATCGATTCAGCAGGACCTGAAAGGTGCACCCTCACGTCACGAGGCCGACGTTGTCCTCCGCCTCCCGCACGGGAGCGGCTCAGCCGAAGCTGTTGACGAGGACGGCGAAGTGCTTCGAGGTGGCGGCGTGCCGTGTTCCCACGATCGCCTGGTACTCGCCGGACTCGTAGATCTCCTTCGCTCGCTCGACCGACTCGAACTTCAGCACGACGGTCTGCTTGCCGGCGCCTTCGCCCTCGATCTGCTCCGACGCCGGGTCGAACACGACGACCTCGCATTCGTCGGGGATCCGCAGAGCAGCCACGGAGCCACCCTGGTACTCCTTGTAGAGATCGGCGTCGTCGACGTCGTAGTTCACGATCAGGTAGGCACTCATGAGCGAGAGCCTGCCAGAGCGTCGTCGACCACAACGACTCGGATCACATCAATCCCGCGCTCGCTGACGATCCGGCACACCTGTGTGACCGAACCCGCGCAACGCGCTCGGACCCACAAATTTGTCCGAGTTCGACGTGCGCACCCGGAACTCGTGTGAGTGAACCCGCGCGACGGGTTCGGACCCACAGGCTTCGGGGCGGTGCGGATGGGGCCCGGGGCAATCGCGTCACACGACCCGGAGGTCGGGCAGATCGGAACGGATCAAGCCGTGAAGGAGGTGCCAGTGGCGGTGAGCCGCGCACTGGCGCGCGCTTTGCCGGCCACGGCGTCGGCGATCTTCGCCTCGACCTGCTCGTCCTTGAGGGTCCGCTGGTGACGCTCGAG
>JBBSOH010000204.1:0-7090 GCA_038259945.1 Acidimicrobiales bacterium | reverse complement strand
TGCCGATTCGTCAGCACGACCCGGTTCCCGAGCACCGAGGCGATGGAGAAGCTGGTCGCCATGGGCATGGTCGAAGGGATGACAGCGGCGTGGGGTCAGATGCCCGACGTGCTCGCCGATCTCACATCGTTCGCGCACGGCACCGGCACGAAGATCGACGAACTCACCGACACCACCATCCGGGTCAGCCGAGTCGTGCGCGGCTCCGTCGAGCAGGTGTGGCGCGCTCACCACGACGCCGAACTCGTGCAGCAGTGGATGCTCGGACCCGACGGTTGGACCATGCCCGTCTGCGAACCCGCTCAACAGGTGGGCGACTCGTATCGCTACGAGTGGGCCTCCGACGACGGCGAGAACCGATTCGGTTTCGAGGGGGAACTCCTCGAGTCCACGCCTCCGCGCCGCAGCGTGACGACCGAGTCGATGATCGGGATGGACGGTCCGTCGGTCCGCAACGAGATGACCCTCACTCCCGCTGCCGGCGGCACGCTGCTCTCGCTCGTGATCACCTACCCGACCACCGAGTTGCGCGACCAGATCCTCGCCACCGGCATGGTCGACGGGATGGAGACCGCCTACGCCCGACTGGAAGCGGTTGCCGTCTGATTCAGGGCGAGCGGCGTCAGTTCGTTGCGCCCACCGCTTCGGCCTCGATGCTGTCGTGGTCGCTCACGACACGCCGGGAACCCGTGCCGGGTCCCCGGACCACGAGGATCGCGAGCGCAACGGCAGCCATCGCCACGCCGACCCACATCGACGAGACCCACCCGTCGACGAAGGCGTGCTGTGCGGCGTCGATGATCCGAGGTGCATCGGCTCCGGCGTTCTCGGCGGCGAGGTACGCACTGCCGATGCCCTCCGACGCCTCCTGCACGATGTCGTCGGGCAACCCGACGAGCGACGGTGCGATCGCGCTGCGGTAGCCCGAGCTGAGGATGGATCCGAGCAGTGCCACACCGAGGGCGCCACCGACTTCGCGCGATGTGTCGTTCAGTGCCGATGCGACGCCCTGCTTCGAGGCGGGCAGCGTGGCGGTGATCGCCTCGGTCGCCGGCGTCATGGTGAGGCCCATGCCGAGGCCGATGATCATCAGGCCGGGCAGCACGGAGAGGTATCCGCCCTCGACCGAGGCGCGGAGTGCAAGGGTCACCATGCCGGCTCCGAAGATCGCGACACCGGCCATCATCGTGCGACGCGCTCCGAATCTGCCGGCGATCCGAGGGGCGATCGTGGAGGTCGGCATCATCAACCCGGCCATCGGCAACAGTCCTGCCGCCGAGCGGAGCGCCGAGAACCCGACCACCGCCTGGAGGTATGGGAAGAGCACGAGGAAGATGCCGAACATCACGGCGAACACGATCAGCAGCGTGCTGGAACCCGACGACAGACCACGGTCGCGGAAGGCCGACATGTCGAGCAGCGGGTTCTCGTGACGCAGTTCCCAGCGGACGAACCCGACGAGCGCAAGCACGCCGACGATCACACCGGCGAGCGCGATCGGGTCGGTCCAGCCTCGCTCGGGCCCCTCGTGGATGCCGAGCACGATCGCTCCGATGGCGACCGCCGAGAGGACCGACCCGGTCACGTCGAAGCGGTGACTGACCGCCTCACGGGAGTTCGACACGAATGCAACCGTGGCCACCGCCGACACGATCACGAGCGAGATCGGCAGGATGAACAGCCAGCGCCAGGTGAGCACATCGACCATGAACGACGACACGAACAGCCCGAGGATCCCCCCGCTGCCGGCGAATCCGGCCCAGATCCCGATCGCACGGGACCGGTCGGCGGGAGGGAAGCTCGAGGTGATGACCGACAGGGTGACGGGCATGATCATCGCCGCACCGGCGCCGGCGGCGACTCGGGCGACCATCATCACGGCGACGCTCGGTGCGATCGCCGCCATGAAACTGGCGGTGCCGAACACGGCGAGGCCGGTGAGCAACACGGGCTTGCGCCCCCAACGGTCGCCGATCGCCCCGATCGGCAGCAACAGGGCCGCCAACGCGATCGTGTAGCTGTTGATGATCCAGAGGATCCCGTTCTGGGAGGCGCCGAGGTCGATCGCAAGATCCTGCTGGGCCACGTTGAGCCCGGAGACCGAGGCGATCACGGCGATCAGCGCCGTGCACATGGCGATGAGGATGTTGCGCTGTTCTCGTGGGTCGGTGGTGACGGTGCTGGAACCGCCCGGTGCGTCGGTGGCTGTCGACATGAAGGATCTCCTGGAAGTGAAACGAAACCGTTTCGTAGCGATGCTACAGTGGAGTTGCGCCGGCACACGTGGAATCGTCAGGCTGTGACACGTGGCGCACGCGTCACGACGAAGGGAAGCGCATGACCGACATCACCATCGACCGGAGTCGAACTCGCACCGACGTGTCGACGCGCACGTCGAAGAGTCGCCAGAAACTCCTGAGCGCGGCAACCGAGTTGCTCGTGGAGTCGGGCCCGCGAGCGGTCACGGTCGACGCCGTGGCCGATGCGTCCGGCGTGGCCAAATCGACGCTCTACCGCCACTGGTCGTCGCGCGACGAGATGCTCGTCGACGTGGTGCGATGCAACCTTCCCGACGCCGGCGAGCCCGACCTCTCGATCGGCTTCGAGGCGGCGCTGCGCGCGTACGTCGCCGAAGCCGCCGACACGCTCGGCGATCCGCAGTGGTCGCGGATCCTGCCGGCCCTGCTCTCCCTCAGGACGAGCATGCCGGAGCTGGCGGCGATGGTCGACGACGACCGTGCGGCGAAGAGCGATGCGCTCATCTCGATCCTCGAGTTGGGGATCACCGAAGGCGCGCTTCCCCCGTCGGTCGACGCAGACGACGTCGCGAGCCTGGTCTTCGGTCCACTGGTGCTCGCTGCGATCACCGACGACCACCCCCGGGTGAGACACCTCGCCACCTACGTCGTCGACCGCTTCATCGCGTCGTACAGCAACTCATAGGCTCCCCACGGTGAAGATCCCCACCGCACCCGTCGTCGCCGCAGGCCTGCTCGGCGGCTACCTCGTCGCTCGCGAGACCGAGATCCGCCCGCTCGGCGGCGCCGTCCTCGCTGCCGCCGGCGTGGCGGCTGGCCGCGAGTGGTATCGGACCGTCGGGCCGATCGGCACCGCAGCACTGACCGCCGTGTACCTCGGCGGATTCGGCGCCTCGCACCCGCTGGCCAAGAAGATCGGTGCCTGGCCTGCAGTTGCTGCAGCGGCGTCACTCAGCGCAGGTGCGTCCTGGCTGATCTCGGACCGTCGCTCGGTCGAGGTCGTGGTGGTCTCGCTGTAGGTCAGGAAACCAGCCCCGGGTTTCTTCTCTCGTTCGCGACCCGCTCCGGTGAATCTACGCCGGTTGGTGTTCCTGCCAGGCGCCGTAGCCGCCGAGGATGTCGGAGACGTCGGCGAATCCGGCCTGGCGCAGCACGCTGGCCGCCACCGATGACCGGTAACCACCGGCGCAGTACACGACGGTGGGCGCATCGGCGTCGAGCTCGGCGAGGCGGCTGGGGAGTTGACCGACCGGGATCGTGAGGGCACCCGGGATGGCGCCGTGCTCGACCTCGCCGGGGTTGCGGATGTCGACGAGTTGCAGGCCCGTGATGTCGTTGCGGCGGGCATCGAAGTCCATCGCTGACAACCGCGAGGCGCGTTCCACACGGTCGGGATGTCCGGCCATCACCGCCGTCGGCGATGCGAGGAAGCCGACCACGCGGTCGAATCCGATCCTTGCGAGACGGTTCTTGGCTTCTCGTTCGAACCCGTCCTGGACGACGAGGACGATGTCGGCGTCGGACGGGATCACCGAGCCGGCGAACTCGGCATAGCGACCGCCGAGACCCACGTTGATCGAGCCTGCGAGGTGACCCAGCGCGAACTCCTCGGGGTCTCTTCCGTCGACGACCATCGCTCCTGCGGCGACCCGTGCGTCGAAGGCATCGGGATCGAGAGCTGTCGGCGATGCCGACTCGTCGAGGAGCGGGCGGTCCTGTCGGTTGAGCACGGCGTCGTGGATGAAGTAGCCGGGTGCGGGCGGTTGGCCTTCGGTGACGAGATCGAAGAACGTCTGCTTGTCGGCGGCGAGCAGGGCGTAGTTCGAGCGCCGCTGCTCGCCGATCGTGGACCACGTGTCGGTCGACAGGTTCTTGCCGCACGAGCTGCCCGCACCGTGCCCCGGGTAGACGCGCGTGGCGTCGGGCAGGGTCAGCAGCTTGCCGTGGAGGCTGTCGTAGAGCTGGTCGGCGAGTTCCTCGCGGGTCACTCCGATCGAGGAGAGGAGGTCGGGTCGACCGACGTCGCCGATGAACAGCGTGTCGCCGGTGAGCACTGCGTGAGGTTCTCCGTCGGCGGCGTGCTCGAACACGACGATGCTCATCGACTCGGGCGTGTGGCCAGGGGTGTGGCGGATCTCGAGTACCACGTCACCGAGTTCGATGCGCTCACCGTCGGCGAGCTTGCGGGACACGAACTCGGTCTCGGCAACCGACGAGTAGGCGATCGTGGCGCCGGTGGCGTCGGCGAGTTCGAGGTGGCCGGAGAGGAAATCGGCGTGGAAGTGGGTCTCGAGGACCATCTCGATCGTGAGGCCCGCAGCAGCGGCGTCCGCGACGTACTCGTCGATGTCACGTCGCGGGTCGACCACGACGGCACGACCGCTCGACTCGTCACCGATCATGTACGACGCGTGCGAGAGACACTCGAGGTAGTACTGGTGGAAGATCATCTCAGGACACCGCCCGCATCTCGTTCAGCACGGCCTCGACATCGCAACCACGACCCTTGTTGTACGGCAGCTTCGCGAGGGCGTTGCCCATGGCGCACGTATTACTCACGGCGGAGAAGGTGAGGCCGGTGGCCACCGCTCCCGCCAGCCATTTCGCCCTCGGGACGAAGACCGAGCCGACGATGCCCACCAGCGAGATGGTGCCGGCGACCATGCGGACCTGTCGGTCCATCGCCCACGTCTCCGACGTGCCGCGCACCACGTCGCCACCGGCGGCGACCCAGGCGTCGAGCCCACCGTCGAGGAGGTGGAGTCGTTGCTTGCCGGCACCGGTGAGCTTGCCGTGCGCCAGGTCGGCTCGTGCACCCGACTTGCACACCAGCACGACGGGATGGTCGAGCTGTGCGAGGTCACGGGTGTGTTCGCCGAGCGTGTCGAGCGGGACGTTGAACGACCCGGGGATGTGCACGCTGTCGAACTCGCCGCCGGTGCGCACGTCGAGCACGCGGATCAGCGGATCCTCGCTGATCAGCTGACGGAGCTGCGACGAATCGATCACGTCGGTGCCGGGCAGTGAACCGGGCGTTCCGGCGGTGGTGGCGGTTGCGGTGGAGGTGGTTGTTGCAGTGGTCATGGTGGCTTCCTTCTGATTGAAGTCGGGGTGGTCAGGCGGTCAGGACGGTGGAGATCGCGGTGTAGACGGCGACTGCGCCGAGCATCAGGGCGAAGGCGCGGGTGAGGCGGTGGGCTTCGAGGTTGCTGGCGACGCGTGTGCCGACCACGACGCCGATCGTGACGGTCGCGAGGAACGGGAGCACGACGCCCCAGTCGAACGCCCCGGCTTCGAGGATGTCGCCCGAACGCATCGCGAGCGCGATCGCAGCGTTGATGACGATCACGACCAGCGACGTGCCGATCGCCTCCTTCGCCGGGAACTTGAGCAACAGTGTGAGGGCCGGGACGACGGCGAATCCGCCTCCGACGCCGAACAGTCCGGTGAGCAGACCCACGATCGTGGCCGCACCGGCGAGCTTGGCGATCGCCGACGCGGACAGCTCCAGCCCCACGCCGCTCGCGGCACGCGGCTCGGTGGCGACCCCGCCACTCCTGCTCGTGCGGTCGGTGCTGACGCCGGAAGACTCCACGTCGTCGGTCTGAGCCGCGACGGGCTTCGAGTCGCCGATGCTGCGGTACATCCGCAGGGCGACGAACGCGATCAGAACAGAGAAGGCGATGAGCAGGACGTTCTCGTCGAGTGACCGGTTGACGAGCAACCCGATCCTCGAACCGACGATGCCCGCGGCCCCGAAGGCGATGCCGGCCCCGAGCCGGACGTTGCCGTTGCGGAGGTGGCTGACCACTCCGAACGCCGACGCCACACCCACGACGAGCAACGATGCAGTGGTGGCGTCCTGCGCCTGGAGGCCCGCAGCGAACACGAGGATCGGCACGGCCAGCGTCGAGCCTCCCCCACCGAGCGCGCCGAGCGACAGCCCGACGAGCAGGCCGAGCGCGATTGCGATGATCTCGCCGGTCATGCCGACGTGCCGCCTCGAGCGGCGTCGAGGAGAGCGTCGAACTGGTCCGGGCCGATCGCTCCAGAGACCCGTCGTGTCACCTGCCCGTCGGCGTCGACCACGACCCAGAACGGGAAACCGGTGAGACCGTATGCAGCGGCGAGGCTGCTGTCGCGGTCGTCGAGGAGCACCGGCGCGGGCCAGTCCTCGGTCGCGAACCAGTCAGAGGGCGGGTAGTTGTCGCCGTCCGAGCGCACCGAGGTCGACACGGCGACCAACCGCACGCCGTCGGGAAGGCCGACATCACCCAGGTGGTCGGCGAGTTCGTCGACCTCGCCCTGGCAGACCGGGCACCAGTGGGCGAAGAACGCGATGACCGTCGGTTCGCCGTCCCCGAGCAGGTCCACTCGCAGTCCGTCGAAGCCCGTCCCGCTCGCCGCGGGCGCTGGTGACCCGAGTGCCGGGTCGAGTGCCGGGTCGTCGCTGACCATTTCGGCGAGTGATGCGCCGTCGACGTCGACGGCGTTGGTCTCCACGATCGCCGATGGGTTGCTCGCAACGTTCTCGTCGCTGCGGGTCAGCCCGACGACGACGGCCCCGACCAGCGCGACGACGAGGACGGCCGCAGCGATGATCCAGAGTGTGTACGGGCGGCGAGCGGAGTTCACGGCGTCACCCGACCGACCGCTGAGCGGTGAAGTCGAAGTCGTCCTGGATGTCCAGGCCGAGCACGACGTCGACCGTGTCGTCCGACGTGGCGTCGAGCAGTTCGAGGTGCACCCCGTCGGCTGCGAGGACGAACTCGGAGTCGGGGTCGATCGTGAGCGACGCGAGGAGTGAACCGTCGGCAGATCGGAACTCGATC
>JBBSOH010000203.1:0-7097 GCA_038259945.1 Acidimicrobiales bacterium | reverse complement strand
GTGTCGGTCGCCGGCGTGTCGGTCGCCGTGGTGGCGGCTGACGTGCTGTCGCTGGCGGCGGCAGCGATGCCGGTCACGCCGAGGACCGAGCCTCCGGCGAGTGCCATGCCGAGGATGCTGGTGCGGATCTTGTTCATGGGGAATGCTCCTTGTGGATCGGGCCGGAGCCCGGTGGTCGGTGTCTTGCTGATGGGACCATGCAACGCCTCGAAGGTCAGGCCCGAGATCGCGAATTCGAAGGGTTCGGTAAGGATCCGCCGACGTCGAACGTGCTCGGCCTCGTCGAGCCACCAGGTCGGTGACGGGTGTCCCTCTCGCTCCGTCGTGGGATCGCGACGATTTCACGGCACCGTGGTGGGGTGGAGAAGATCGACATCGCCGTGATCGGAGGCGGGCCCGCCGGTGCCGCCACCGCCATCCGAGCCGCCCGCCTCGGCGCGAAGGTCGTCGTGTTCGAGAAAGGACTGCACGGCCGCGACAAGGTCTGTGGTGACGGACTCACCCCGCGTGCCGTCGGAGCGTTGAACGAACTCGACATCGACATGGCCGACGCCCACCGCATCCGTGGTCTCCGGATGATCGCGGGGAAGACGACGCGCGAGCTCGACTGGCCCACGACCGACCGCTTCCCGAACCACGGTGCGGTCTGGCCTCGCCGCCGCCTCGATGCCGCACTGATCGATGCGGCTGCCGCCGCCGGTGCCGACATCCGTTTCGAGACCGAGGCGTTCCCGATCGTGGACGGCGACCGGGTGACCGGGGTGGAGGCTCGCCGGACGAGTGACGATCGGACCGTGACCGGACCGTCGGAGAAGTTCGAGGCAGGCCTCACGGTGGTCGCCGCCGGGCCGCCCGGACAGGTGGCGCGCATGCTCGGCGCGAACCGCGTCGAGGGCGAGACGTTCGGCCTCGCGATCCGCACCTACGCCGAGACGCCTCGCCACGGCGACGAGCACCTCGAAGCGATGCTGTCGTTGAAGGACGAGAACGGCACCGCGGTCCCCGGCTACGGATGGATGTTCCCGGCGGGCGACGGCACGGTCAACATCGGCGTCGGCGCACTGTCGACGATGAAGGGGTTCAAGAAGTTGAACCTCAACAAGATGATCGAGTCGTACCGGCGCGTCGTCGAACCCGACTGGGAGTTGGGCCCGAACCTGGAACGGCCACGTGCGTGGCGGCTGCCGATGTCCACGCAGAAGCGTTTCGGCCCCGGATGGGTCGCGGTCGGTGACGCCGCCGGGCTCGTGAACCCGATGAACGGCGAGGGCATCGACTACGGCCTCGAGTCGGGGATGCTCGCCGCCGACCTGTTCGTCGAGAACCCCCGCACGGCACCAGCGCGCTACGACGAGTTGGTCGGCGAGCGCTTCGACGCCTTCCTGCGCACCGGCCGTCGGTTCTCCTTCCTCATCGGGCATCCGTGGATTCTCAAGACCGGCCTGAAGTTCTCGGTGAGCACCGAGTCGATTGCGAACATCACGCTCGCCGTGATGGGCAACCTGGTCGACAACACCACCCCCGGCGCCGCCGGCAAGGTGATGTGGCTCGCCGACAAGGGTCTCGGCCTGGCCGACCCGATCCTGCGCAAGACCCGCGCCGCCGCCTGACGGTTCAGACCCGACAGGACGTCACCGGGCGCCGTCGATTCTCGGCGGCTCGCGTTGCGTTCGCCGCAACCACACCCGCCGTACGTGTGCCGTACGTGTTCACGATCCGACTCCTGCTGGTTCGCGATCATCGGATGACGCTGGCACGGGTGCAGCGGCCACCAGTCCGTCTTCGCTGTCGATGTCGATGTTCGGCAGGATGCGGTCGAGCCAGGCAGGCAGCCACCAGTTGGCGTCGCCCATCAACTTCATGGTCGCCGGAACGAGCACGATCCGCACGATGGTCGCGTCGACGAAGATCGCCGTCGCGAGGCCGAGGCCGAACATCTTCGTGGTCGGGTCGTTGCCCAGCACGAGGCCACCGAACACCGAGATCATGATCAGCGCGGCCGACGTGATCACCCGGGCCGTAGTCGCCAGACCGTGGACGACGGCTTCGTCGTTGTCGCCGGTGGCGACGTAGTGCTCTCGAACTCGCGACAGGAGGAACACCTCGTAGTCCATCGACAGTCCGAACAGGATCGCGAAGAGGAACATCGGGATGAACGACACGATCGGCACCGTCGACTCCAGGCCGATCAGGTCCTTGCCCCACCCCCACTGGAACACCATCACGAGCACGCCGTAGGCGGCACCGATGCTGAGCAGGTTGAGCAGTGCCGCCTTCAGTGGCACGAGCACCGAGCGGAACACGAACATCAGCAGCAGGAAGGAGAGGACGATCACTGCGCCGATGAAGGCCGGAAGTCGATCCGTGACGCGACCGGCGACGTCGCCGAAATTGGCGGTCGACCCGCCCACGTGCGCGGTGGCCGGCTCGTCGCCGATCGCCGCCGGGAACACGTCGGAGCGGAGCCGTTGGACCGTCTCGAAGGTCGCGTCGTCCTGTGGTGCCGAGGTCGGGAGCGCGACGAACGTCGCCACGCCGTTGTCGAGATCCACTCGGGCCGGACCGACGGAAGCAATGCCCGGATCGGCAGCAACCGCGGCGACGAGTGGCGCGACGATGTCGGCATCCACGACCGCCGGGTCCGAATCCAGGCCCACTGCGGACAGGTCGACGGCCACCACCAGCGGCCCGTTGACACCCGGCCCGAATCCTTCGGCGACGAGGTCGTAGGCCCGCCGCTGCATCTTCGACTCGGGCAGCGCCCCGTCGTCGGGGAAGCCGAGATCGAGCGCGAGCACCGGTGCCGTCAACGCGATCAGCAGGGCGGTCACGCCGATCGCGTACGTCCAGGCGTGTGCTGCGACGTGGCGACCCCAGCGCTGCCACCCGTCACCGTCGCCGGTGGAGTGCCCCCTCCGGTGGATGCCGAAGCGGTCGATCCACGGGCCGGCGATGCCGAGGAACGCAGGCAGCAGCGTCACCGACGCGACGACCATGATGAGGACGATCACCGAGATCGCCACACCCGCCGCAGTCATGAAGGGCACACCCGCCACAGCGAGGCCGAGGATCGCGATCACGACCGTGCCGCCGGCGAAGATCACGGCTTGGCCCGCAGTGGCAACGGCCCGACCGGCGGCATCGGCCACGTCGAGGCCGCGATGCAGGAACTCGCGGTGTCGGGTGACGAGGAAGAGTGCGTAGTCGATACCCACGCCGAGCCCGATCATGCTGCCGATCTGCGGTGCCCAACTCGGTACGTCGATGAGATACGCCACGAGCGACATCGAACTCACGCCGACAGCGAGGCCGAACAGCGCCATCCCGATCGGGAGGCCCATCGCGATCACCGACCCGAAGGCCAGGAGCAGCACGACCATCGCGATGACGATCCCGACCAGTTCGCTCGACCCCTGCTCGGGTTCGTCGAATGCGAAGAACAGGTCACCACCGCCTTCGACCTGGAAGCCGGAATCGGAGCGCACCGCCTCGACCAGTTCGACGAAGCGCTCCAGATCGGCACGATCCAGTTCGTCCAACGCGGCGTAGCTCACGTCGACCGTCGCGACGCGTCCGTCGGCCGACACGCCTCCGCTTGCGATCGCCGCATCGGCGCCGGCGGCCAGCACGGTCGCCGGGTCGCTCACGGCCAGCACGTGGGGAAGCTCCAGGAGCTCGCTGCGGATGTCGGTGAGCAGCGAACGTGCGGGCACCGAGTCGAACAGCGATGTGTTGTCGTCGATCGGCGTGACCACCACTCGTGCCGTGAGGCCGGCGTCGGCGGAACCCGCGGCGGTGAGCAGGTCGGTGGCCACCTGGGAGTCCACTCCCGGCACGTCGAAGGAATCACTCAACGTGCGCCCGAACGAGGCCGAGCCGGCCACCACGGCGATCGCAACGATCAGCCAGACGCCGACGACCTTCCACGGATGTCGAGCGGCACCGGAGCCGATTCGGTAGAGCAGTGCAGACATGTGGGGTTCCTCCAGGAGAGTTCGACGGGCGGTTCGGCCGAGCGGGATCAGGCATGGCTCCGTCCGCCGGGCAGCGGGTGGCTCGCCGCTCGCTCCTCGAGGAGCGGCGGATCCCATCGTCGTGACGCGGAGCGAACGAGGAATCAGGACTTCGGCTGCATCGCGCCTGCCCGAACGGGCGATGCGAGATCGTCCCTTCGGCCGATCTCGCCGCCCGGTCCGTGCGCCTACATTGAGTTCGTGAACGACGGTCTCGTGCGCACCCTGCTGGCAGAGCCCGCCGTCGCCGATCCGCCCCGACGCGTCTGGCGGGACTGGGCACTGATCGGGGTCCTCGTGCCGGCGGCAGCGATCGAAGGGCTCCTGCGCGACGACCTGGTGTGGGCGCCGTGGTCCGCCATGGCGGTGATGGTGCTCTGCCTCACCCTGCTCTGGCGACGATCCCATCCGCTCGCAGCGACCGCGATCACGATGGCCACGGTCGTCGGACTCGACCAGGTGTCACGGGTCGTGACCGACGGCCCGGTCGAGATCTACACCGCCGCGTTCCTCCTCATCCACATCTATGCGCTGTTCCGCTGGGGTTCGGGTCGTCACTGCGCGATGGGGCTCGGCTTGATGGTGCCGACCTTCGCGTCGAGCCTGGCCGTTGCGTACATGGGCGTCGGCGACGCGATCGGCGGCGCGATCGTGTTTCTCTTCCCCGCCGTCCTGGGAGTCGAGGTGCGTCACCTCGTGCGGTCACGTGTGCGCGACCGCGAGGAGGTGAAGACCCGCGAGCGGGAACTCCTGGCGCGCGAACTCCACGACACCGTGGCCCATCACGTGTCGGCCATCGCGATCCAGGCACAGGCGGGACGGCTGGTGGGTGCCACCGACCCGACCGCGGCACTCGACGCGCTGGCGGTGATCGAGGCCGAGGCATCGCGCACGCTCGCCGAGATGCGCAGCATCGTCGGCACGCTGCGCCGGAGTGACGACGCGGCCGAACTCGCTCCGCTCGCCGGGCTGACCGAGATCATGCGACTCGCCGAGCGCACCTCGCCAGGCCCGCACATCGACGTCCGACTCGACGGGGTCGACCACGTCAACCCGACGGTCGGCGCCGCGCTGTACCGCATCGCACAGGAATCGATCACGAACGCTCGACGCCATGCGACCGGCGCAACGCGTGTGAGCGTCAGCGTCGACGGCGCCGAGCACTCGGTCCGTCTCGTCGTCGTCGACGACGGTGCTGCGCCTCGCTCGGCGGCCGTGTCGAGCGGACTCGGATCGGGAGGCTTCGGACTGGTCGGGATGACCGAGCGGGCCGAGTTGCTCGGCGGCACGCTGCGCGCCGGCCCCGGCGACGGCTGCGGCTGGCGCGTCGAGGCGACGATCCCCCACGAGGCCGTGTCGTGACGCAGCGGCCAGTGGAGCGGCCAGTGCTCAGGGTGGTGGTCGCCGACGACCAGGACCTCGTCCGGACCGGCCTGCGGATGATCCTCGATGCGCACGACGGGATCGAGGTGATCGGCGAAGCGGTCGACGGTCGCGAGGCGGTCGAGATGGCGCAGCGACTCCGGCCCGACGTGTGCCTGTTCGACATCCGCATGCCTCGACTCGACGGCATCGAGGCGACCCGACTGATCAGTGGGCCCGATGTCGCCGAACCGATCCCGGTCGTGGTGATCACCACCTTCGACCTCGACGAGTACGTTCACGGCGCGCTCCGTGCCGGTGCCCGAGGATTCCTCCTCAAGGACGCCGGGCCCGAAATGCTCGTGCAGGCGATCCGCGCCGCCGCTGCCGGTGACGCTCTGATCGCCCCGAGCATCACGGCGCGACTCCTCGAGCACTTCGCGTCCGCCACTCCTGCGGCGTCGACCGAGCCGCGGCTTGCATTGACGCAGCGCGAGGAGGAGGTGGTGCAGCGTGTGTCGGCCGGTCGCACCAACGCGGAGATCGCCGACGATCTGCACATCAGCCTGAGCACGGTGAAGACTCACCTCGCGAGCCTCACGACCAAGCTCGGGGTGCGCAACCGCGTCGAGATCGCGATGTGGGCCCACGACAGCGGCCGGGTGAAACGCTGACGGGTCGTCGCTCACCGGAGTGCCGCGGTGCGTCCGCATGTCAGGATGACGTCCCATGGACGGCTCGACCACGACTCCGCAGGCACCGAGCCGCGACCAGGTGGTGGCACTGGCGGCGTTGCTCGCCGTCGCCGGAATCGTCCTGGTCCTTCGTCCGTTCGACGACACGTCGCGACTCGCCCGCCTGATCGGTGTCGGCCTGATCCTGCTCGGCGTCGACTTCTTCGTGTCGGCCCGGTCCTCGACCGCCGCGCGGGTGCCCGCTGGAGTGAACGCCGTCGCTTGGGGAGCGACCGGGCTGGCGGTGCTGGTGTGGCCGTCGCCGACGGTGCGCGAGCTCGCGATCTGGATCGGTGTCGGCCTGATCGCGACCGGAGTGATCGAGGTCGGTGCGGCACTTCGCAACCGACGTGCCGGGCGCTGGATCGAGGTCCTGGGCGGTGCGTCGTCGGTGTTCTTCGGTGTGGCGGCCGTCGCCTGGCCGACGGTCACCACGCTGGTGCTGTCGATCGTCGTCGGGGCCCGACTGATCGTGGCGGCGGCGGTTCGATTCGTTGATGCCGAGGATGCGACGACCCTGACCGGGGGAACCCGCGCCCCGACCCCGTCGAGATCTCGCTGGCGCGTGGGGGTGCGATCCACGATCGCCGTGCTGGGCCTCGTGGTCGGAGTGCTGGCTGCCGGGGTCTCGGTCGTGGTCAACCGGGCACAGCCCGAAGGACCCGGCGAGTTCTACTCGGCGCCCGACGAACTGCCGGGTCCACCTGGCACGGTCATCCGTTCCGAGCTCGTGGAACCGTTCATCGACGGGGCCACCGCACACCGAGTGCTCTACGTGACCAGTGGGCGTGACGAGGAGCCGATCACGTCGAGTGGACTCGTGATCGTTCCCGACGGCCCGGCGCCCGATGGTGGCCGCCCGGTCGTGGCGTACACGCACGGCACCGTCGGCATCGACCGCAGGTGTTCGCTCTCGCTTCTGCCGGGTGACGTGTACGGCCCGGCGATCCCCGGAATCCGCGAGTTCCTCGACGCCGGCTTCGTGATC
>JBBSOH010000202.1:0-7155 GCA_038259945.1 Acidimicrobiales bacterium | reverse complement strand
GACGACACGCGCAACGCATCCTGTACCGGGGTGGTCATCCATGTCGGTGCGCGCAGTTCGGCCACGGTCGTCGAGACTCGGATCGGCAGCGGTGTCGACTTCGGCGGTTCCAACATCCGCACCACCATCACCCTGGGCGACGACGCGGCACTCGAACACGTGCTGCTCCAAGACGTGCCGTCGAGCCACGTGCACCTCAGCAACGTCGATGTCACCCAGGCTGCGGGCAGCCGATATCTCGCTCGCTCCTTCAACCTCGGCGGCGCGTACGGACGTCTTGCCTACCACGTCGATCTCGCCGGGCCCGGTGCCCACACCGACCTCTCGGGTCTGTTCCTCGGGTTCGGAAGCCAGATTCTCGACCAGCAGATCGACGTCGTCCACACGGCCGGGAACTGCACCAGCCGACAGTCGTTCCGCGGGGTGCTCGACGACGAGAGCACCGGCATCTTCAACGGCGGCATCGAGGTGCGTCCGGGTGCCGACGGCACTGACGCCGAACAATCGAACAAGAACCTGATCCTGTCCGATCGTGCCGAGATCAACACCCAGCCCCGGCTCGAGATCCTCGCCGACGAAGTGGCCTGCAAACACGGTGCCACGGTCGGCCAACTCGACGATTCCGCCCTGTACTACATGCGCTCGCGGGGCATCGCCGCCGCCGACGCGCGCCGCCTGCTGATCAACGGCTTCGCCGATTCCGTCGTCGACGAGGTCGGCATCGAAGCGGTGCGTGCCTGGATCACCCGACGACTCGGACACGACGATTCCGACCAGAACGATGACGCCCAGAACGATTCCGACCAGAACGATGACGCCCAGAACGATGTCTGAGAACGTTTCCGACAAGACCGTCAGCATCGGCAAGACGAAGGGTTTCACACTGCCGCGCGCCATCGACGTCACGATCGTGCCGGCCGGCCATCAGGTGACACTCGCCGCAGGCGATCGCGTGACCCTGCTCCAAGCGCTCGGCGCCACGGCAACGGTCACCACCAGCGATGGCGAGATGGCGCGCCTCGCCCGCCACGACTCGATCGACTTCGGGTTCATCGATGCCCCGGACGTCGTGTCGGCCCCGAGCGATGCGCCGTTCAGCATCGATCAGGTGTGGGAAGCGGCCACGACCGTCTTCGATCCGGAGATCCCCGTCGACATCGTGGAACTCGGCCTCGTGTACCGGATCGATGCCGAGCGGCTCGACAGCGGGGGGTGGCACGTCGACATCGACATGTCGGTCACGGCTCCGTTCTGTGGCATGGGTGACATTTTGCGCCTCGACCTGCGTGACGCCGTCGGAGCCATCCCCGAGGTGGAAGCGGTCGACGTGAAGCTGGTCTTCGACCCACCGTGGGACGCGTCGCGCCTCTCCGACGTCGCCCGCCTCGAACTCGGAATGATGTAGTGGAGTCGGGGGGCACCGCATCCGCCGGCTCGGGTTCTCGGGTCGGACCGCCGGCATGATCGAGAGTCCGAGCCGATCCCAAGGTTCGGGCGGGCCGATACCCTCATGGCGTGGACGTACGCATCGGAGTCACCCAGGCACCTCGCGAGATCAACATCGAGCTCGCGGACGACGCGGATCGCAACGATCTCAAACAGCGCATCGAGGCGGCCCTGTCGGGCGCCACCGACCTGTTGGTCATCACCGACAAGCGTGGCAACGAGGTCTTCGTCCCGTCGGCGAAGATCGCCTACGCCGAACTCGGTTCCCAGGAGGGCAACCGCAGCATCGGCTTCGGCGGCTGACACACGCCGACGTTCGGCCGTCGAACGGTTGAAGTGCAACTCCGTGGGGCAGGCCCGCCCGGTGCTGCGTGAATCTTCGAACCCCGACCCGTGCGACCTGAGCGCATCCGATCGATGACGGCACTGCTCGACCTCGACCTGCTCTTCGTCACCGGCAAGGGCGGCGTCGGCAAGACCACCGTCGCTGCGGCGATCGCCGAGGTCGCCGCACGCCGCGGTCAGCGGGTGCTCGTCTGTGAGATGGACGCCAAAGGGGCGCTCGCCACGGCGTTCGAGGTCGCCGCCCTGGAGTTCGAGCCGACCGAAGTCGAGCCCGGGCTCCACGCGATGTCGATGAACACCGAGGACGCGCTGCAGGAGTACCTCCGCCTCTTCATCAAGATCCCGTTCCTCGGTCGGATCGGCCCGCTCGCCTCGACTCTCGACTTCGTCGCCGACGCAGCCCCCGGGGTGAAGGAGATCCTCGCGATCGGCAAGCTCGCGTGGGAGGTCAAGGAACGTCACTACGACCTCGTGGTGGTCGACGCCGAAGCCAGCGGGCACGTCGTCAGCCAGATCGGTGCGCCCAAGGTCATCGCGGACCTCGTGCAGGTGGGCGTGGTCAAGGACCAGACGCAGTGGATGCTCGACATCCTCGAGGACCCACGCCGAACCGGCGTGGCCGTCGTGACGACGTCGGAGGAGATGCCGGTGACCGAGTCCATCGAACTCCTCGAACGCCTGACGACCGAAACCGGCACGTACCCGGCGGCCATGATCGCCAACCGTGTGCTCCCCGAGATCTTCGACGAGGCCGAGCGAGACGTCGCCGAACACATGTCGGACGCCTTGGACCTGTTGATCGACGAGGTCGGTCCCGGCGTTGCTGCGGTCGTCGATGCAGCGATGATCATCGAGTCGCGGCGCGAGTTCGGTGACACGCATCTCGCCCGTCTCGCCGCGGCGATCGAGGGGCTGGACCTGTCGGGCGCAACTCGCGGCCGAGCCGCGCTCGACCTGCCGATCCTGACGATTCCCGAGATGTTCTCACGCGCGCACGGCAGGCGGGTCGTGTCGCTCGTGGCCGACGTGCTCGACCGAACCCTCGACACCGACCCCAACGCCCCCGACGGCGGCGGCAAGAACGGGAGCACGGTCTGATGGCCACCCGCAAGCGACGCAACGCACCTTCGGTCGACCCGCTCCTCGCGAGCCGCGAGATGATCCTCGTGGCCGGATCCGGCGGCGTGGGCAAGACCACGGTGGCCGCTGCGCTCGGGCTCGCTGCGGTACAGCGCCAGGCGAGCCGGGTGCTCGTGCTCACCGTGGACCCTGCCCGGCGTCTGGCCACGGCGCTCGGACTCGAAGCCTTCGGCAACACACCGGTCCGGATCGACGACCAGGCACTGGCGGACGCGGGCCTCGACGTACGCGGCGAACTGTACGTGGCGATGCTCGACACCAAGGCCGGCTGGGACGAACTGATCAGGCGTCATGCGCCCGACCCCGCCACACGTGACGCCGTGCTCGCCAACCCGCTCTACCAGAACATCACGAGCCGATTCGTGAACAGCCACGACTACCTGGCCATGGAACAGCTGCACGATCTGCACGCAACGGGGGAGTACGACCTCGTGATCGTCGACACGCCGCCGTCGCGCAACGCACTGACCATCCTCGACGCTCCGGGGCGCATGGCCGAGTTCTTCGGAAGTCGTCTGTTGCGCTGGTTGACGGTGCCGTACCGGTCGCGGCTCTTCACGTTCGCGTCGAAGCCGTTCTACAAGATCGCCGACACGATCCTCGGCTCGCGCTTCCTGCAGGACATCGCTGACTTCTTCGTGCTGTTCCAGGCGATGGAGAAGGGTTTCGTCAAACGGGCCAAGGAGGTCGAAGCACTCCTCGTCGACCCGCGTACCGCCTTCGTGGTGGTGTCGACGCTGGAGGCGGCACCCGCGCACGAAGCGAAGTTCCTCGCCGAGTCGCTCCGTGAACGCAGGATGACGATCGGGGCGATCATCGCCAACCGCGTCCTACCCGATCATCTGGCCGACGTGGCAGCAGGCCGTGCCGCCGAGACGCTCGCCGAGCGCACGGGTCCGAACGGTGACGGCACGCTCGCAGCAGCGGTCGCTGCCGAACTCGGTGCCGACGACGTGGTCGTCGACTCGGTGTTGCACCGCATGGCGGAGCGATTCGACGAGGTTGCGATGGTCGCCGCCCGTGAGCGCCAACGACGGTCCGAACTGGCATCGCTCGCGACCACGACCGTCGATGTTCCGTGGCTCAGAGGCGACATCCACGACCTCTCGGGGCTCGGAGTCCTGGCCCGTCACCTGCGAGGCCTCCCGAATGCGGCAGAATCGTCGTGATGACGTCGCTCGCTGACCTCGCTCGTACCCACTCGCCGCTCGACAAGGAAGACATCGATCACCTCAATCGATTGACCGCCGAGTGGGCGTTCCTGGCCGACCTGTCGTTCGGAGACCTCCTGCTCCACGTGCGGGCAGCCGACGGGAGTTGGATGATCGTCGACCAGGTGCGCCCGGCGACGAACCAGACGATGTACGCCATCGACTTCATCGGGGTGTGGGCCACACAGGCCAACTCGCTGATGGATCAGGCGGCCGAGACCGGAGCGCGCACCGAAGGTGAGATCTCACTCAACGTTCCCGTCGTCGGAGGCGACGAGACCACGGCGCGGGTGGTGGCGATTCCGGTGTGCCGCAACGGCCAGGTGATCGCCGTGCTCACCAAGGAATGGGTGGTGCGAGCCGGGCGCAACCTCGGCGAACTCGAGCGCAACTATTCGCTGATCTTCGAGCAGTTCGCCCACATGATCGCGTCGGGCACATTCCCGTTCCCCGGCAGAGTGGCGGACTCCAGCGCCGCGCCACGGGTCGGGGACGGCGTGATGATGCTCGACCTCGATGCCGCCGTCACCTACGTGTCGCCGAACGCCAACTCTGCGTTGCACCGTGTGGGCATCCAGGCCAACCCGGTCGGGATGCGCCTCGCCGAACTCGGTTTCCACGACGGCCCCGCTCGCCAAGCGTTCGAACGACGCGAGCCGGTGGTCGAGGAGTTCGAGCAGGGCACCGAGGTCACCCTCCTCGCACGGTGTGTGCCGTTGCTGCGGGGGAGTGGTGACCAGGCGGTCGTCGACGGGGGCCTGCTGCTGATCCGTGACGTGACCGAACTCCGCAAGCGCGACCGGTTGCTCCTCTCCAAGGACGCCACCATCCGCGAGATCCACCACCGGGTGAAGAACAACCTGCAGACCATCTCGTCGCTGCTGCGCCTCCAGGCGCGTCGTCTGGAGAGCGAGGAGGCCAAGGCCGCAGTCGCCGAGTCGGTTCGACGGATCCGCACGATTGCGCTGGTCCACGAGTCGCTGTCACGCGAGCCGGGCGACGACATCGCCTTCATCGAGATCGTTCGCCCGCTGCTTCGCCTCGCCGAGGAAGGCCTGCAGTCGCCCGACCGGCCGGTGCGGTTCTCGGTGAGCGGCACCGGTGGGCGGGTGCCCGCTCACGCGGCATCACCACTCTCGGTCGTGATGACCGAACTGTTGCAGAACGCCGTCGACCACGGGTTCCCCGAGGGTTCGGGCGGTGGCGACGTGGCCGTGGTCCTCAGCCACGACGGCAACGTGCTGTCGTTGCGCGTGGTGGACAACGGACGCGGCGTCGAGCCAGGGTTCGATCTCGACGCTCAGACCGGCCTCGGTCTGTCGATCGTGCGAACGCTCGTGACGACCGAGTTGGACGGCACCATCACGATGCGTCCCGCGACGATCGACGACCTGTCCGCCGTCGGGCTCGGCGCCGACATCGGCCGCCCGTGTGGAACCGTCGTCGAACTCCGAGTGCCAGCGCTCGACGCGTGAGCTCGTGCGAGTGTGGGTCGGCTGGGGTCTGACCCCAACCGACCCACAGACGCACGGACCGGTTGAAGGTGGCTGGGGTGTGGCCCCGACCGACCGTCAGGCAGTGGCGGCGGAACGACGCTCGGCGCGTGCGGCAGCGACGCGCTTGCGGCGGATGACGCGCCGCTCCTCTTCGGTCAACCCGCCCCAGATCCCTGAGTCCTGGTTGGTGTCGAGCGCGAAGTCGAGGCAGTCCTTGGCAGCTGAACACTCGCCACAGGTTGCCTTCGCGTGGTCGATCTGGACCAGCGCATTGCCGGTGGTGCCGACCGGGAAGAACAGTGCGGGGTCGGTGTCCCGGCACAGCGCATCATCGCGCCAGTCGTAGTCGGCAGCTCCGAGAGCAAGGCTGGACGCAAGGATCGTCACGTTCGGGTTCCCCCATGTGGGTCGTTGGGCGGTGCAGGAAGCATCGCCGAGTCGGTGTCAGTGGTCGCGGCGATGGGCGGCCCCAACGCCGACCCCTCGTCGGGACCGAAAAGTAGGCGCGACCCACGGCATCCGCAAGTGGCTCTTCGTGTGACGTGTGACCGTCGGCTCAGGTTGTCATCGCGCTGGCTCGACCCCGTCTCGTCCGGACCGGGTACCCGCTCGACCACGTCGGGTGAACTCGGACCTGGTGATACTGGAGCGATGAACGTCATCGGCCATCGCGGTGCTTCGGGCGCCCTCCCCGAGAACACCCCCGAAGCGTTCGCGCTCGCCGACCGGATGGGTGCCGATGGCGTCGAACTCGACGTGCGTCTCGCCACCGACGGCCACGGCGGGACCCGTCTGGTGGTGTTCCACGATCCGCTGCCCGCCACACAGATCGAGCTCGATGCGCTCCCGAGCTTCGAGGATGTCCTCGACGCGTGCGGCGAGAGGATGCTGATCAACGTCGAGATCAAGAACTCCGTCGGCGACGGTGGTCACGATCCGACGATGGCGGTGGTCGCACCGACCGTCGCTGCGATGCGTCGACGGGGCGATTCCTGGACCGGTCGCTGGCTCTTCTCGTCATTCGACCTCGACACGATGAACCACTGTCGCCTCGTCGCTCCGGAACTGCCGACGGCGCTCCTGGTGGGCGAGTGCACCGAGGAGGCGATCGCCGCAGCGGTTGCGTCGGGTCACGTCGCCGTCCACCCATGGGTCGGGTCGCTCACCTCCGAGTGCGTTGACGCTTGCCATGCCGCAGGACTCCTGGTCAACACCTACACCTGCAACGATCCGGTGCGGCTGCGCGAACTGGTGGCGATGGGCGTCGACGGGGTGTGCTCCGACGTTCCCGACATCGCGCTCGACGCAACGAAACGTTCGGGTGGACCGGAACTCAGCCCGAGTTGGGGAACACGAGCCTGACGGCGTCGGGGACGTGCGCGAAGTCGAGTCGGGTCGTCTCACCGAGCGCATCACCGTCGAGTTGGTAGGGGAACGGCTCGTCGTGAGCGACGGTCAGTCGACTCACGTCGGTCCGGATGTCGAGGTGTGGCGCGGGTTTCACACCGCCGCCCTTC
>JBBSOH010000201.1:0-7178 GCA_038259945.1 Acidimicrobiales bacterium | reverse complement strand
CGCGTCGAGCACGACCTCAACGACAAGAACGAACCAACCGCACCACTCGGACCGACACCATCAGACCCCCTCCAACGTGCCAGGCACACCCACCATGCTCGACGCCTCGCCATCACACACGACCGCGAATCCGGCAGAGGTATCGCCTGAGCCACGCCCGAGCGCCGCCCGACTTTCTCGATCACGGAAGCCCCCGGTCGTGCAGGCAACGGCATTCACGTCGCGTTCGAGACGGCCGTGCGCGCCCGTGTCCCGCACCGTTCGTTCCGGCGCCTTTACACGAGCATGACGACACCACAGACCACCAACGACAAGCAGACACAGAGCAGCACGGCACGTCCGCTCCTCGTGGATGTCGCCAAAGCTGCAACCATCCTCGCAATCAGCCGGTCATCGATCTACCAACTCATCTGGAACGAGCAGCTCGTCCCCGTCCGAATCGGCCGAAGTGTGCGCTTCTCGATCGCCCAACTCGAACGGTTCGTCGCCGACCGCACTGTCGAACGCGACGCCGAACACGGCCGCCAACGGCCGTGAACTGAATCGCCGTAGCCCACCCCGTAGCCCACCCCTGGGCCTCGGAACCCGAAAACGGAAAGAGCCCCAGGTCTGTGACCTGGGGCTTCTTCGTGGAGCTTAGGAGAATTGAACTCCTGACCTCTTCCATGCCATGGAAGCGCTCTACCAACTGAGCTAAAGCCCCGCAATTCTGCGAACGGAGATGATAGCGCCGCTCGCTCGACTTCAAACCGGTTCGCGGCCGCCTCGGTCGCCGATCTTCGCCCAGTCGAGGCGGGGCACGTCTCCGTAGAGGCGCTCGATCTCGTAGAACTCTCGCATCTCCTTGTGGAACACGTGCACGATGACATCGCCGTAGTCGATCAGGACCCATTGCCTCTCGCGGTGGCCCTCGGTGCGCACCGGGCTGATCCCGAGTTCGGACTTCGCCGCCCGCTCGATGTCCTCGGCCAGCGACTCCACCAGTCGGGAGTTCGATGCACTCACGATGACGAACCATCCTGCGATCGCCAGCACGTCGCCGACATCGAGAACGAGGACGTCGTCGCCCTTCTTGTCGTCCGCGGTGCGTGCGGCGAGCACTGCGAGGGCCCGCCCGTCATCCGGCGCGGTCACAGGGGCGGCACTCTGGTTCGCGTCGGAGTCACTCATCGCCGGTGACCGTATCGGTCGAGACCGGCTCGTCGTCGCTCGACTGCGAGCCGTCGCCGTCGAGGGCACCGCCACCGTCGCCCGTCGCAACGTCACTACTCGGGACATCCCCGTCTTCGGTCACCGGACCCGCGAACTCGTCGCTCACGTCGAAGTCGGCCCCACCGTCGTCCCCATCAGCGGATGCATCCGAGATCGCCGCGGCTTCGCGCTCGCCCCGCAGGAGGTCGGCGCGCTGCGCGAGGAAATCGGATCCGAGGATCACCACAGCGTCGACCCCGTCGGTGAGCGTGGTTGCCACCACGACCTCGGCATCGCCGAAGAACCGCTCGGACACTGCTCGCACGTCCCCCTCGAACCGGGCGTCGGCGATCTCGATACGCGTCACGTCGGGGATCGACGCGGGATCGTCGGCCAGAGCGACGGACACGATGTTGGCCTGCGCGAACAGCATCTCGCCGATGAAGCGTCGCGTCATCGAGGCCTTCGTGATCGGCTGGCCCGACAGGTCGTCGCCGAGCACGGCGACCTGGTCGTCCGTGAACCCGACCACGAGCGAGAAACTGAGCGACTCGTTCGGCTTGGACATCTGCCCCGGTGACACCGACCCGAACACGAGCAGTGCGTCTCGTCGATCGACGAGCACGAAATCGGACTCGGTGGAGTTCTCGGCGCGGCGCGCCGCATCGACGTCGATCGAGATGTCGCGGAAGGACACCTCGCCACCCAGCAGACGCAACCAGAACTCGTCGAAGTCGACGGGGTCGACCGGGCGATCGAGGTCGTCGAGTGGAACCGTCGCGTTCACGGCCCCCGCCGCCTCCGAGACCCCGGCCCAGAGCGACGCGTCCACTTCGTGGTGGGAGTAGGACGGACCGTCGGCGTCGATCGCAGTGAACGCCTCGACGAGCTCCGCCGTGTCGAGTTCACGTTCACCCTCGATCGCCACGCGACCCGAACCCGGCGTGTCGGAATCGACCACGTTCTGGGGAAGATCGACCGTGACGTCGCCCAGGGGTTCGAACAGGGCGGTGAGTTCGGCGGGACCGACCACCACCGAAAGTTCGATCGTCAGCGTCAGGAGCGGCTCGATCTCGGACAGCAACTGCTCCTGTTGTGCCACGTCGCCCGGCGTGTAGGGCTGCCGGCTGATCGGGCGCCGTTCGGGTCCGAAGCTGTTCGTCTGGTCGGCGTTCACCGGGACTGCGACGATGCTGCCGCCGGCGCCCGATGGGTCGAGCGTGAGGACGGCGATCGAGGTGAGTCGATCGAGGTCGTCCACCACCCCCACGACCGCGTTGGGTGTGGACGGGAAGACGACGGAATCGCGTACGTCGACCTCGGGGGCGGTGCCCTCCTGCGAGGAACTCAACGTGGTGAACGACACGACGCCGACTGCGACGACCGCAATGGCGGCAACGAGCCCGACGACGCCGCCGACCAGAGTGCTCCGTCGTCGACGGTCGGCACTCGCAGTCATCGGATCGCCTGCGACAGGTCGGGTGCCGAGACGAGCGACCCGCCGTGCGATCCGTAGAGGCCGCGTCGTTCGATGACCTCGAGCGTGGCGTCGGTGAGGAGGTAGTCGAGTGGGCGCCCGTCGACGAAGCGGGCACGCAGATCGGTACTCGACACGTCGAGACGGGGAACTTCGACCCGAATCCAGTCGACGTCGGGATCGAGCGCGACGGGCGCACCCGGTCGATCCACCACGACCAGATCGCTCCGACTCACCACCTCGTCACTGCGCTCCCACGTGTGGAGCTTCGCAGCGGCATCATCACCCACGATCGTGAACAGTCGGGCCTGCGGATACTCGTGGGCGAGCGCCCGCAACGTGTCGGCGGTGTAGCTGTTGCCACCGAGATCGAGTTCGTGACGCCCGGGGATCAGCCCCGGAACACTCTCGACGGCCGCAGCCACCATGGCGAGACGATCCTCGGCGGGCGTGATCGGCCGTGTGCCGTCCTTCTGCCACGGCACGTTGGCGACCATCAACACCACGACGTCGAGTTCGAGTGCGTGGCGGACGTTGACTGCCGTGACGAGGTGCCCGACGTGGGGCGGATCGAATGTGCCACCGAACACACCGACCCGGAGCGCGTGCGCGCCGGAGGGCGTCTGAGCTGGGGCGACGTGCACGGTTCACGATTCTAGAGGCCGCCGACCGCGAGTCTGCGGGCGCACGGGGACAATCCGACCAGGTGAGGGGTTGACACGTCTGTTACTTTCAACGGGCCCCCAATAACCCCCTATTACCGGTTTGAGTCGGATTTCACAAGGGAAGTCCCTCATTCTCAGCGCTCGTCGCTCCGATCACTCGAAAAATGGATGCCCACACAGCGTCCGAGTCCACGATCCAGCCGAACGCTGGGACTGTGCCTGACGGCACAGCAGCCCGCCGGAATCACCAACACCACGAATGGTTGTACGAAGCATCATGAATGACTCCATCGGTCTCTACCTCAACGACATCGGCAAGGTTCCGCTCCTCACCGCCGAGGACGAGCGTGAACTCTCCCGCGTCATCGAGGCCGGGCGTGACGCCCAAGAAGCGCTCGACAACGGCAAGCGCGGCGTCGCGCTGAAGCGCCAGGTGCGCGAAGCAGCCAAGGCCAAGGATCGTTTCATCCGGTCGAACCTGCGCCTCGTCGTCTCAATCGCCCGCCGCTACCCACTCCCCCAGGGCATGGACCTGCTGGACCTCATCCAGGAGGGCAACCTCGGTCTGGAACACGCTGTCGACAAGTTCGACTGGCGTCGGGGCTTCAAGTTCTCCACCTACGCCACCTTCTGGATCCGTCAGGCGATCGGCCGTGCCCTCGACCAGAAGGCCAGCCTCATCCGCATTCCGGGCGACCGCTCGGCCAGCCTTCGGGCCGCTCTGCGCCAGGCGAGTGGTGACGGCGAGACCCTCGATCAGCAGAACGCCGAACTGCACCGTCTGACCACGCCGGTCAGCCTCGACAAGACCGTCGGCGACGACGGCGACGCCACGCTCGGCGACCTGATGGCCAACGGAGACACCACTCCGGAGGACGCCGTCATGGCGCTCGTCGAGAGCGATCTGCTCGACGAACTCCTCGACACGCTCGACGCCCGTGCCCGCTTCGCCGTCGAGGCCCGCTTCGGCCTCGTCGACGGCGAACGCAAGAGCTTCCGCGAAGTCGGCGAGCAGCTCGGCGTCACCGCCGAAGCCGCACGACGCCTGGTCAGCCGCGCCGTCGCCGGCCTCCGCGACGACGCCGAACGAATCCTCGCCGTCTGATTCTCCGTCTGGCGGCGTTGCCGTCGTCGGTCGTTGCCGGAAGGCAACTCGGTCCTCGGCGCCTACCCAGGCCGAAGAATCAGATCGCCGAGGCAACCTGAATGAATGGAATGAATTGATCGGAGCCTCTGGACGTTGGTCCGGGGGCTTCGGTCGTTTTCGGGGCGGCAACCCGTCGCTGGTCCGATCGGCACAATCGCTAGCCTTGCCGTCATGTCGTCTCGTGAGCAGTGGTCGCCCAGTTCCTGGCAGGAACGAGTCGCCGGGCAACAGCCGAACTGGCCGGATGTGGGCGCGCTCGAGGGCTCGCTGAAGACCATCTCGCAGATGCCGCCGCTGATCTTCGCCGAGGAGGCCCGCTCACTGCAGGCCCATCTCGGCCAGGTCGCCGCCGGCAACGCCTTCCTCCTCCAAGCCGGCGACTGCGCCGAGAGCTTCGAGGAGTTCTCCGCCGACAACATCCGCGAGAAGCTGCGGGTGATCCTTCAGATGGCGATCATCCTCACCTACTCCGTGGGTGTGCCCACCGTGAAGGTCGGCCGGATCGCCGGTCAGTTCGCCAAGCCGCGCTCGTCGGACATGGAGCAGGTCGGCGACATTCAGATCCCCTCGTTCCGTGGCCACATCGTGAACGACCCGACCTCGACCGAGGCGGCCCGGATGCCGAACCCCGAGCGGCTCGTGCAGGCCTACCACCAGTCGGCCTCCACCCTCAACTTGCTCCGCGCCTTCACCAAGGGTGGCTTCGCCGATCTGTCACGAGTCCACTCGTGGACCCAGGAGTTCGTCGCTGCGAGCCCTGCGGGACAGCGTTACGAGAAACTCGCGTCGGAGATCGAACGGGCGCTGTCGTTCATGCGGGCCTGCGGAATCGAGACCGAACAGAACGCCAGCCTCTCCGAGGTCGACGTGTACACCTCCCACGAAGCGCTCCTGCTCGGCTACGAGGAGGCCCTCACCCGCAAGGACTCCCTCACCGGCGGGTGGTACGACTGCTCGGCCCACATGTTGTGGATCGGCGAACGCACCCGCGACCTCGACGGAGCACACATCGAGTACCTGCGCGGCGTGGGGAACCCGGTGGGCTGCAAGGTCGGCCCCACCACGACCGCCCAGTACCTCCTCGAACTCTGCGAAGTGCTGAACCCGTCACGCATCCCGGGACGTCTCACACTGATCACCCGCATGGGCGCCGACAAGATCGAGGACGGCCTGCGTCCCCTGCTCCGTGCGGTCACCGACGCCGGCCACCCCGTCGTGTGGGCGTGCGACCCGATGCACGGCAACACGTTCACCGCACCGAGCGGACGAAAGACCCGCGACTTCGACGACATCGTCGCCGAGATCGGCGGCTTCGTCCGGGCGCACCGCGCCGAAGGCACCTGGCCCGGCGGCATCCACGTCGAGCTCACCGGCGACGACGTGACCGAATGCCTCGGAGGCGCCGAACAGTTGAGCGACAGCCAACTCGATGATCGTTACGAGACGGTGTGCGACCCACGACTCAACGGCCGCCAGAGCGTCGACCTGGCGTTCCGGGTCGCCGAGCTCATCTCGCAGTTCACCTGAGTCGACGTCCACCCGAGCAACGGCGGTCGAAGCGCGATGCCAGACGATGCGGGTGAACGACACGGTGATCCGGGCGTGGAGATGAACGCGAACGCGACCGGCGTGCTCGACCTCGTCGATGCCTGGCCGGTCGACGACGTCGCTGCCGCCATCGTCGTCGACGGGCGCGTCGTGGCGCGGCACGGCGCCTCCGATCAGCTGTTCCGGCTCGCGTCGATCTCCAAGACCATCACGTCATGGGCGGCGTTGGTCGCCGTGGAGGAAGGCATCATCGGACTCGACACCGTCGTGGCACCCGAGGTGAACGACGCGACGTTGCGCCACCTTCTCGCCCATGCCGGCGGGTACGGGTTCGACGGGCCCGACCCGATCGCGCCGATCGAACGCAGACGGATCTACTCGAACACAGGCATCGAAGTCGCGGCGTCGGCCGTTGCGGCGGCGGCCGAGATGCCGTTCGACGAGTACCTCCGCCTCGGAGTCCTCGAACCGCTCGGGATGACCGCGACCGAGTTGCGCGGGTCGCCCGCACACGCCATGTGGTCGAGCGTCGACGACGTGACGGCGTTCATTCGTGAGGTGATGTCGCCCTCACTGCTGTCCGAGCCGATGCGCGCCGCTGCGGTCCGTCCGCACTTCGCATCGCTGGGGGGTATCGTTCCCGGCGTGGGACGTTTCGATACGTGCCCGTGGGGATTGGGTTTCGAAGTCCGAGGGGACAAGTCTCCTCACTGGACAGGCTCGCGCAACTCCACGGCGACTTACGGTCACTTCGGTGGCTCGGGCACCTTCATGTGGATCGACCCCGAGTCGGTGCCCGGCCACACCGTGGGTGTCGTCGCACTGACCGATCGAGCCTTCGACGAGTGGTCGGCCGAAGCGCTGCGGGTCTGGCCCGAACTCTCTGACGCCGTCATCGGCGACCCGATGCAGGGCGTACCGGCAACCTGATGGCCGCCCTCGACCATCACTTCGACCCCGGGGACCGGGTGCGTTACGAGACGGTGGGCGAGGACGGGTTCCCGCTCGTGCGGTACGGCTTCGTCGGAGGTCAGACCCATCACTGCGGGCCAGTCGTGGTGATGCTCGACGGGGAACTGGGTGGCGACGTCGTCGATCTCGACGCCATCCAGCCGGTCAGCATCTCCAACGTCACCCTCAAACTCGACGG
>JBBSOH010000200.1:0-7186 GCA_038259945.1 Acidimicrobiales bacterium | reverse complement strand
GTTGATGGGGCGGTAGTGGGCCGTGTCGCCGGGTGCGATCGACCCGGGTAACGGCGCGTAGTCCGTCGAATACGAGGGGTTGAAGAAGTAGGGGAGCGACGACCGTTCGACGCCGGTCCGAGGGAGCACGCGGTGCATCGCCGCCCGGTACCGGTCGTTCGACCAGACCTGCATCATGTCGCCGGTGTTCACCACGAGCGCACCGGGGATCGGTTCGACATCGACCCAGTCGCCGTCGTGCGCCACCTGCAGTCCACCCACCCCGTCCTGCAGGAGCACGGTCAAGGCGCCGGAGTCGGTGTGGTGCTGCAGCGCCATGTCACCCAGCGCCGTGATGTCTGCCGATTCCTCGAGTGAGAGCACGTCGCCGACCGGATAGTGGTTGAGGCGCAGGAAGCTCGTGTGGCCGGGTCCAAACTCGTGGTGCAGGTGGTCGGCGTGCTCACCGAGCCCCTCACAGAACGCAGCCAGGAGCCAGAGCGCCACGTCGTTGCACGCCTGCATGTGGCCGACCATCGTGGAGCGGAAGCCGTCGATTTCGGGCCACTGGTTCGCTCCGTCGACGACGTGGATGTTGCTCGGATGGTCGTCGGGCAGTTCGGGGTGGGCGGTCTGAGCGAGGTCGAGCACCTCCTTGTGATCGCGGACGTTCTTGGTCAGTTCGCGGTCGTAGTACCCGCGGCTGTTCGCCTCGGTGCGCATGATCCGCCGCTTGTCGGCCATCGGCTGCTCGAAGAAGGCCGACGTCGCCGACCACACGTCCGCGATCCGCTCGTCGTCGATCCCATGGTCGACGACCTGGAAGAACCCGAACCGCTCGGCCGCTCCGGCCACCTGGTCCACGACGTGCGCCGACGGGCGCGAGCCGGGTCGGCCACCGAGGTCGATCACCGGGACGGATGGTGTGGGCACACCTCGAACGTAGTGCCCGACACCGGTGGCGCTCGGTGCGGATGCGGTGCTGCGAGCGACGCCGGAGAATTCCCCGATCGAGCCGACTCCGTGCGATGCTCGGTCGAAACGAAGGGAACTCACATGCGACTCGCCAACCTGGCCGGACGGGCCTCGATCATCGTCGACGGCGGAGGCAAGGAATCCAGAGCCATCGACGTCCATCGCTCCTCGGACTCGGTCTTCGGACCGTCGATGCGGGAGATCTACGACGACTGGTCCGCATTCCGTGAGTGGGCGATTTCGACCGACCTCGCCGCGCTCGACTGCACGCCGTTCGACGACGCCGATCTGGGAGCCCCCGTCCCCGAGCCCCGCCAGGTGTTCGGCGTCGGCCTGAACTACCTGGAGCACGCGGCGGAGTCGGGGATGGGCCTGCCAGACTTTCCTTTGACCTTCACGAAGTTCCCCAGTTGCATCGTCGGCCCCGACGCCCGGGTGAGCCTGCCGAGTGCATCGGTGGACTGGGAGGCCGAACTGGTCGTCGTGATCGGCGTGCGAGCGCACCGTGTGGTGGCGGCTGACGCGTGGGCCCACGTGGCCGGGCTGACGGTCGGCCAGGACCTGTCCGAGCGGGTGGTGCAGAAGCGGCCGCCGTCGGCGCAGTTCTCGCTCGGCAAGTCGTTCCCCGGGTTCGGTCCGACCGGCCCGTGGATCACCACGCCCGACGAACTCGACGACCGAGACGACCTCGCCATCGACTGCACGTTGAATGGCGACACGATGCAGGCGTCGCGCACGGGCGACCTCATCTTCCCCGTGCCGCAACTCATCGAGTCGTTGTCGTCGATCGTGCCGCTGGGGCCGGGCGACCTGATCTTCACCGGGACGCCGTCGGGAGTGGGCATGGCCCGAGATCCGCAACACTTCCTGACGCCGGGCGACGTGGTCGTGACGACGATCGAAGGCCTCGGCTCGATCACCACGACGATGACCGACTGACCGACCGACCATCACAACGAGATCGACCGACCGATCGGCGGACGAGACCCGCGAACCGACGGACCGGCTGTCGGGGTGGACGACAGATCTGCGGGTTCGAAGACCGCCCAAGTGACGTCTCGACTGACCGATCCGGGGCGCGCAGAACGCGCACATTCGCCATGTCTTCGTCGCGAACCCGTCATCTGCGTCCGACACGATCCGGTGGGACCTGAGGAGGTGTGATGATGTTGCAATTCTTCCCGGTTCTCGAAGCTGATGGTCCCGAAGCGGATTCCGCTCGCGTGTCACCCGACGACCAGCGCGCAGCGGAGCCGAACGTGATGGTCTCGATGTACGACGACCAACTGGTGATCTGTCCGCCGGCGCATCTGGATCTCGAGACGACCGAGGTGATCGTGGTCGCTGCGGCGTCGGCGGTCACGTCCGGTTCGACGGTCATGATCGACCTCGACCCCGCCACTGCGAGCCGCGAACTGATCGCACGCCGACCGCTGAGCGCGGCGACCGCGAGGTGTGTCACCGGGCCCGGCGGGCCGGTTGCGATTCCGAGCGCGGGCTACGTCCGACTCGCGACCCGAGACTCCCACTGGACCATCGACCTCGCGCACGGCCGTCTGTGTAGATCCGACTCCGTGGTCGACCCGCACTTCGTGGCTTCCGGGAGTTGGACCCGCATCCAGGCGCTCTGGGTCACCCTCACCGACGTCACCGCACTCACCGTCGACGGCACGTACCTCTCGACCCACGCCGCCTGGACCCTCCCGGGCCGCACGACGCGACTGTCATCCGTCTGACCCGGCAGCCGAACCTGGTGACATCCATCCCGGATGGATGTCACCAGGGTCGGTGTCGCCGTTGTTTCCATCATCGCCGCGGGGTCCTGGGCAACCCGGATCACCTATGGTCGAACGATGAGCCGTCACGTCGTGTGGAGCGCGATCGCTGCGGTGCTGGTGGGCGTGCTGTTCGCGACCGTCTCCACGTCGGGAGGTGTCGACCTCTGGCGTGAACCGACCTGGGATCCGTCACTCCCCGAGCGCGACCCGATCGAGATCGACATGCCGGACCAGGCCGACGAGACGCTCCCACTCGATCAGTCGGAGGTGGAGCCGGTCGAACTGCCGGGCTGGATCGAAGCGATCGTGCAGGTGGTGGCGATCGGCGTCGTCGTGGCCGCTGCAGTCGTGCTCGTGGCGTGGGCCTTCCGGCGGCGGCCCCGGCTCCGCTTCCGCGGCCGCACGCGTGAACAGAGCGATTTCGACGTCCTTCCCGACATCGCGGCTGCGATCGTCGACGAAGCCGAGACCCGGCGTGCCGCTCTGCTCACCGGTGCCCCGCGCAACGCGATCGTCCGGTGCTGGCTCCAGCTCGAACGAGATGTGGCCGGTGCCGGCCTGGTTCGCGATCCGTCGGACACCTCGGCCGACTTCACCGAGCGCGTCCTGAGCCGCTACACGGTCGACTCCGATGCGATCCATCGTCTCGGCAACCTGTACCGGGAGGCCCGATTCTCGGAGCACGAACTCGGCGAGGCGTCGCGAGATGCCGCCGTGGACGCTCTCGACGGTCTCCATCAGGCTCTCGCAGCCCGCCGTTCCTCCGAGCAGACCGTCGACGGCACTTCGACCCGGGCCGGAGTGGTGCGTTGACGACGCGCGGGAAGTGGGCCGCCATCGTCGTCCTGGGCGCGATCGTCGTCGTCGTGATGGTTCGCATCGGGATGGAACCGCGGCTGGTGCTGGTCGGCTGCATGACACTGCTCGGTGCAGCAACCTGGCTGCTCGTCACCGACCTCGGAGTCGACGCCACGCCGATCGTGTGGCGGAGCCTCACCGAGACCGACGCGTCGCCGCAATCCGACCGCCGCGTGGCCCAACTTCGCGCTCGCGTACGCGGCTCGGCGCGCGTGCGTCGAGTGCGCGTCGGCGATCGCGGCGTCGACCGTGAGGACTCGCCCTCCGACGAGATCGTCGTCGGCCTCCTCGCGATCATCGACGACCATCTGCTCGCAGAGCACGGCATCGATCGAATCCTCGACCCCGACGCAGCCGGGAAGGTCCTCGGCCCGGAGTTGACCCCGTTTGCACTCGACCCCTCGGCGCAACGTTCGATGACCCGACCGCGCACGCTGCCCCACACCGTGGGCCTGATCGAATCCCTCTGACCCACCCGGTCACCCGTCCCGCCACCGAAAGTCGACCACGTGACAGAACTCGAACTCCCCCAGGTCTCCGGACTCGCCGCCGACATCCTCGACGAGGTGGAGACCGCCGTGATCGGCAAGCGTCGTGCACTCGTCATGGTGCTCAGCGGCATCCTCGCCGGGGGTCACGTCCTGCTCGAGGACTTCCCCGGCCTGGGCAAGACTCTGGCCGCTCGGTCCTTCGCGCAGACCCTCGGCCTCGACTTCGCCCGTGCCCAGTTCACCCCCGATCTGCTGCCGGCCGACCTGACCGGATCGTTCATCTTCGACCAGCGGGTCAACGAGTTCTCGTTCCGGAAGGGCCCGCTGTTCACCGGGTTGCTGCTCGCCGACGAGATCAACCGGACGCCACCCAAGACGCAGGCGGCGCTGCTCGAAGCCATGCAGGAACGACAGGTCACGGTGGAGGGTGAGACCTTCCGACTCGAGGCGCCGTTCCACGTCCTCGCCACCGCCAACCCCGTCGAGTACGAGGGCACCTACCCGCTCCCGGAAGCGCAGCTCGACCGTTTCATGCTGCAGGTGAGCTTCGGCTACCCGACTCGCGACGAGGAGTGGGACGTGCTGCGACGCCGCCTCGATCGGCGTCGCGAGGAGCAGTCGCTGCGGCCGGTGATCGATTCGGCGACGCTGCTCGCCATGCAGGCGGCCATCGAACGCGTCACCGTCGACGAGAGCGTGGGGCGCTACTGCGTCGCGCTGGCAGCGGCGACGCGCTCTCACCAGCACGTGCTGATGGGTTCTTCACCTCGTGGTTCGCTCGCACTGATGCTCGTGGCCCGGTCGTTCGCAGTGGTCGCCGGGCGCGACTTCGTGACCCCCGAAGACGTCAAGGCCGTGGCGCCGACCGTGCTCGCCCATCGCATCGCCGTGAAACCGGAGCTGTGGATGAGCAAGGTCAGCGGAGCAACGGTGGTCGACGCCGTGCTGGGGTCGACGCCGGTGCCGGGAGCACTGGAACCGGGCTCGCTCGAGAGCGACACGCTCGACGATCGTGCGGAGCGCACCGGGTCGTGACCGTGTCGTCCACGACGCCGTGGCAGGCGGGCCCCGCCCACCTGCGTGCGGTGGTGGTCGCCGTGGTCGCCGTCGCTGCCGCCCTGCTGTTCCGGAGTCCCACGCTGCTGGTGTTGGCGACGCCGTTTGCGATCGTCGCCGTGTGGTCCACGGCCGCACGCCCTGGCGACGACCCGACGCTGGTCGGACGCATCGGCCCCGCGACCGTGCGCGAAGGCGAGGCCACCAGGTGGACGGGCCACCTGACCGATGCCGGGGGTGTCGACCACGTCGTCGGCGTCGCCCCGCAGCGCAACTGGCTCGAACTGCGACCCCGATCGGGAGTCGTGGTGTGCGACGTCGGACGCAGCGGTGGCCGTGATGGAGAGGGTCGCGTCGACGACCCTGGTGGCCGGGCGGAGCCATCGACCGACACGTCGGGCCCGGCGCTGCTGCCGACGACCGAGGTCCCGGCGGCCGCGATGAGCGCTGCGTCCGTCGTGATCCCGATGCGTTCGATCCGCTGGGGTCGACACGATCTGGGTCCGGTCCGTGTGGCGTGCGTCAGCCCATGGGGGGCGTTCCGGTGGACGGCGCGCGACGTCGGACACCGCGTCACGACGTTGCCGCTCCCCGCAGTGTTCGACGCGGCACCGTCGTCGCATCGCACGAACGGACTGGTCGGGCTCACACGGTCCGCCCGGCCCGGTGACGGAACCGAGTTCGCCGGGCTGCGACCGTTCCAGTCGGGTGATCGGCTCCGGCGGATCAACTGGCGGCGATCGTTGCGCAGCGGCGAACTGCACGTCACGGCCACCTACGCCGACCAGGACACTCACGTCGCTCTGTTCGTCGATGCCCAGGCGGACTTCGGCGACTCCGGTGGCATCGACGGTGCGGCGTCGAGCATCGACACGAGCGTTCGTGCCGCCGGCGCGATCGCCGAACACTTCCTGCTCCGCGGCGATCGCGTCTCACTGCGCATCTTCGGATCGCGCGCTCCGGCCAGCGTCGCACCAGCGAGCGGTCGGGCCCACCTGCGACGCATCCTCGACGCACTCGCCTCGATCGAACCCCCGATGTATCGACCGTTGCGGAGTGCCGCGCCACGCGGCGACATGGTCCGAGGCGATGCGTTGGCGATCATGCTGTCGCCGCTGGTGTCGTCCACCGCGCTCGACTGGGCGATCTCTCTGACCAGCCACGGGTTGACCGTCGCCGTGATCGACACGTTGCCCGCCGACGTCCACGTGAGCGACGATCCGGCCACCGAGTTGGCCTGGCGGATCCGGTTGCTCGAACGCCGTGTCGAGATGCGAGCGGTCCAGCAGGTGGGTGTTCCCGTCCTGGGCTGGGGCGGCCCGGGCAGCCTCGACCCGTTCCTGCGCGAGGTCGCTCGCCGGGCCGCGGCGCCGAGGATGGCACGCCGATGAGTCGTGCGCAGGGCCCGTTGCCTGCCGCCACGTTGCAGCGGGCGGTCGACGAATTCATGGAGGTGAGCCGCCAGCGCTGGCTGCTGGGAATCGGGGCCGTCGCGACGGCGACGACTGCGTTCGCCGCTGCATCGGTGGCGAGTGGCGGGTGGTGGCTGCCGGGTCTGGTCGCGGTGATCGCGTTGGCGGTCGTGTCGGCTGTTCGCCCCGACGACCACACCGGACTGGTCGTGGTCGGCGTCGTGATCTGGCAGTGGCTGGCGCGCATCGACGACGTGGGCACGCCGTGGTTGCCGGTGGCGGCCTGCTGCCTGCTCGTGTTCCACGCCCTGACTGCGCTGACCGCCGTCGTGCCGACCAGCGGAACGATCCCCGGGGCGACGATCCGTCGATGGACCGAACGGACCGCCGTGGTCGCTGTGGCGACTGTCGCGATGTGGATCGTGGTCGTGGTGTTGGACCGCCGCGACCTGCCCGGCAACGGAGCACTCACCGGGCTCGCGGTGTTGATCGTGGCGGCGGCCGCCACGGCGATCCGAGCGCGTAGCGTGGGACCCGGGACGCGCTGACCACGGCGGCCGCGACGAGGGTGTGCACGCTCGGTGCGGCACACTTCGTGGTATGTCAGCTGACTCCGTCGCCGGCGTGTTCGCCGCTG
>JBBSOH010000199.1:0-7212 GCA_038259945.1 Acidimicrobiales bacterium | reverse complement strand
TCGGGTTCGAGCTGGAACATCGGCGCCATCTGCCCCAGCGTTGCCTCGCGCTGATCGGTGACGACCGTGAAATACGCGCCGATCTCGATCTCGATGTCGTCGAAGCCCTTGCCGTCGGTGCGTTCTGCAGCGCCGGCACGGATGAACTCGATCTTCTGTGCGGTCAGGTCCGCTGTACTGCTGCCGACGCCGTCAGGGCCGATCTTGCCGGAGCTGTTGTCGAAGTTGAGGCTGACGATGTCTGCTTCGCGCCCGGCGATGCCGAGGACCCGCTTGGCACCGCCCCCGATCATGATCGGCGGCATGCCCTTGGCGGGCTTCGGGACGCCGGTGAACCCGGTTGCCCGCACGTGCGCACCGCTCAGGTCGACGTCGCCGTCACCGAGGTGCTGGCGGATCAGCGTGAGAGTCTCCTCCATCCGGTCGAGGCGGACACCGGCACGGTCCCACGGCACCCCCATCGCCTCGTACTCGCCCTGCAGCCAACCGCACCCGATGCCGATCTCGAGGCGGCCGTCGGAGAAGAAGTCGAGCGTGGCGAGTTCCTTCGCGAACATCACGGGTTGTCGGTAGTCGGTGCAGAACACCCGGGCTCCGACGTTGATCGTGCTGGTCGCCTCGATCGCCACGGCCATCGCCGGGACCGCTGCGACGTTCTGAACCGGGTGGTTGGTGGCCGCCAGTTTCGGACCCGGACCGATCACGTGATCGGCCACGCTGAACGTCGAGAAGCCGAGATCTTCGGCGCGCCTGGCCTGCTCGCGCCAGTCCGCCGGCGACTCCGCCGCATAGCTCTGGAGCCCGAATCGGAAGGGTCGGGTCATCGCACGCCCCCGATGGAATTCGCTGTCACTCCGACCCCCCGGCCTTCGTCGAATCGTCTCGTGCGGGACGTGTCGCCCCGCTGCGAGGGGAAATTAGCCGCTGGGTTAGTTTTGAGTCGTACGGGACGAACCGGACACGGATCGGAGAGCCGCCATGGCGACCAAGACCAACACCCAGACTGCTGAAGTCACCGGGGTGGAGACGAAGCACACGTTCTGTCGCGTCTGCCACGCCAGTTGCCCGATGGAGGTCGACGTCGTCGACAACCGGGTGATCGCGGTCCGAGGCGTGATGGACGACCCGCTGTTCGAGGGGTACACCTGCATCAAGGGTCGCCAGATCCCCGACCAGATGGCCGATCCGGGGCGAATCCGCCGATCACTGCGGCGTCGCCCCGACGGAACGTTCGAGGAGTTGTCGAGTTCGGACGCCATGGACGACATCGCCGCACACCTGCGTCGGATCATCGACGAACACGGTCCGCGGGCCGTCGCGTCGTACACGGGCACCGGCGGCTACCAGAACTCGGTCGCCGTTCCGGCAGCACGGGCCTTCCACCAGGGTCTCGATTCGGTGTCGTTCTACACGTCGGTCACGATCGACCAACCGGCCAAGGGTTTGGCGATGCTGCGGATGGGCGGGTGGGAATCGGGATACCACTCGTTCACCAGCAGCGACGTCCACATGGCGATCGGCTACAACTCGATGGTCTCGTCGTACGCCCCGATCGGCGGCCTCCAGGGCACCAACCCGTTCACGGTGATGCGTCGCCGCAAGGCCGAGGGCATGAAGCTGATCGTCATCGATCCGCGCCGGACCGAGTTGGCGAGCTTCGCCGACATCCACCTCCAGATCCGCCCCGGGCAGGACACGACGCTGCTCGCCGGGATGATCCGCATCGTCCTGGAGGAAGGTCTGCAGGACCACGAGTTCTGCGAGCGCTGGGTCGACCAGGTGGCCGAACTGGAAGCGGCCGTCGACGGGTTCACGCTCGACGTGGTCGCCGACCGTTGCCAACTCGATCCCGACGACATCGTCGCCGCCACGCGCATGTTCGCCGCCGGCCCGCGTGGAACCGCCGGCACCGGAACGGGGCCGAACATGGCCGCGCACTCGAGCCTCACCGAGCACATGACCACCGTGCTCAACACCGTTCTCGGGCGCGTCAACCGTGAGGGAGATCTGATGGAGAACGGGCTCCTCCTCTATCCCGAGGCACCACACCGGGCACAGGCCACCGCACCGCGCAATCCGAACAACGGCCCACCCGCCCGGATCCGCGACCTGCGCGGCTATCGCGGCGAGATGCCGGCAGCCACGCTCGCCGAGGAGATCCTCACACCCGGCGAAGGTCGGATCCGGGCGCTGATCGTGTCCGGTGGCAACCCAGTGGTCGCTTTCCCCGACCACGAGTTGACGATGGAGGCGATGGCCGACCTCGAACTGCTCGTGGTGGTCGACTACCGGATGACGGCGACCGCCGAGATGGCCGACTACGTGATCGCTCCGACGCTCCCCCTGGAACGCGCCGACGTCCCACACCTGATGGACCGCTGGTTCCGAGCGCCGTACACGAACTACACCGAGCCAGTCGTCGAACGCGACGGCGACGTGCTCAACGAGTGGGAGGTCTTCTGGGAACTGGCATCACGCCTGGGAAGCGAACTGCCGCTGCCGGGCGGGTCCCCCGACATGACCGTGCGACCCGACACCGACGAGATCATCGACCGCGCGTACCACGGCTCGCGCATGCCACTCGACGAGGTCCGAACGCAACTCCGTCAGGTCCACCTCGACAAGAAGCTCACCGTCGAGCCCGCCGACGAGCACGCCACCGCGAAGTTCACGGTGGCACCCGACGAGTTCGTGGCCGAACTCGCCGTCGTCCTCGCCGAAGGTTCCGACACCTTCGCCGGCACCGACGTGTCGGCGTACCCCTTCCGGCTCGTGTCGCGCCGGCTGAAGCACGTGCTCAACTCGACGGGAACCGAACTGCCGGGGCTGGCTCGCAAGGGCACGACCAACCCCGCGTACATGAACCCTCACGACGTGGCCGAACTCGAACTCGTCGCCGGCGAGATCGTCGAGATCTCGTCACCGAAGGCGAAGTTGCTCGGTGTGGTCGAACCGGCCGACGACGTGAAGCGTGGCGTGATCTCAATGGCGCACTCCTGGGGCGGCCGGTCGCTGACCGACGAGAAGGTACGCGAGATCGGTTCACCCACGAGCCGACTCGTGTCGACCCACCTCGGATCCGACCCCGTGACCGGCATGGTCGTGTCGAGCGCGATCCCCGTCGCGGTATCGACGGCACGTATCGACTGAGCCGTATCGGGCCTGACCCACGGCGGCCGCGCGCCGGAGGGGGTCAGACCCGATACAGCCGTCCCGTTCAGAAGGAGTACACCGATGGCCAAGATCGACATTCCGGAGGGTGAGGGCCGCGAAGCCTCGCGAGTGTGGCAACTTGCGCCGCACATGGGAGCCGGGTTGCACGCGATGAGCGAGGCGGTCTACGAGAAGTCCAGCCTGGCGATCCGCGAGCGTGAGATCGCCCGGATGCGCATCGCGCAGCTCAACGAATGCCACGTTTGAATGAACACGCGAGCTGCATCGGCGATGCAGCAGGGCATGACCGACGAGCTGTACGAGGCCGTCGAGGACTTCCGCAACCGTGACGAGTTCACGCCACGCGAGAAGCTGGCGGCAGCGTTCGCCGAGCAGTACGCGATCGATCACACGGCGATCGACGACACCATGTGGGCGCAGCTCGCGGAGCTGTTCTCCGACACCGAGATCCTCGAACTGACCATCACCTGTGGTTTCTGCCTCGGGATCGGTCGAGCGTTCCAGGTGCTCGACATCGCCCGCGACTTCGACGTCCTGTGGAGCCGTGAGCCAGCGACCGACTGAAGCCGACCGACGGTGTCCGGAACTTTCGGGCGGGTCGTCAGCGGAGCGCGAGCCACCAGTCGGCGACGTCGGCGGTGAACCGTTCCGTGTACGTGACCGTCAGTGCGTCGGCGCCCTCGGGTGCATCCTGCGCATCGGTCGGCGGCAGGACACCTGCATCGGTGATCGGATCGACCCATTCGAGGCGGATCGATTCCACGACGGCCCCGATCAACGGCGAAGCGACTTCGTGATGGTCGCTCGTCTGATGGACGATGAAGCCCCGATGGTCGGGGAAGGACAGCAGCGAGTAGTAGGTGCGCTCCGAGGCGCCGCGCCAGTACTCGTAGCGCAACACGTCGGGCTCGTCGGCGTGCGTCCTCGAATTCAGTTCGCGAGCGATCTCCTCGAACCGGGCCTCGGAGCCGGAGCGGACCGTGATGTGAGCCAACAGCGTCGCCATCGGTCGAGCTTTCCACGAACGCGTGAGGTTCTTGCGGCCCGGGGGCGCAAGAACCTCACGCGTTGCCGAAACAGAGACGCCGTCCAGTGAACGAACTGCCGACCGACCCTCGGATCGATGTGACCGAGACGGTCTACCGATTCGCGTACGGCATCGACCAGCGTGACTGGAGCGGTTACCGCTCGATCTTCGTGCCACCACCCGCCGAGATCGAGTTCGACTACTCGTCGTATCACGGTCGACCCGCGAGTCGAACGGACGTGGACACGTGGATCGCCGGGGTGACCCCACTGTTCAGCGGCCTCGATGCGACCCAGCACTCGATGACCAACCCCATCGTCGAGATCGACGGTGCGACCGCCCGGTGCCGGGTCTACATGCAGGCGGCTCACTTCCTCCAGCGAGACGATCTCGAAGCAACCACCGGCAGCAGTGGAGCCGAATTCACCATCGGCGGCTACTACGACGACCATCTCGTCCGCTCGGACCACGGATGGCTCATCGACAAAGTGGCATTGACTGTCTGGTGGCGACGCGGGAACGAGGCAATCATGGAACTGGCACGAACGAATGGAGCAAACCCATGAAGATCAATGCGGTGTACCCCCAGACCGAGGTGGGTGGCGACCCCGAGGCCGTGCGTCGGATCGGGCTCGCAGTCGAACGACTCGGGTTCGACGGGTTGGTGGCGTACGACCACGTGGTCGGCGCCGTGCACACCGACCGCGAGCCGCCACTGTGGGGGCCCTACGACGAGAACGATCCGTTCCACGACCCGTTCGTGATGTTCGCCTACCTCGCCGCCATCACCGAACGGATCGAGTTCGCCACCGGCGTGCTGATCCTGCCGCAACGTCAGACGGTTCTCGTCGCGAAACAGGCGGCCGACCTCGACCTCCTGTCCGGCGGACGTTTCCGGCTCGGTGTCGGCGTCGGTTGGAACTACGTCGAGTTCAACGCACTCGGCCAGGACTTCGATTCGCGTGGCCGCCGAGCCGACGAACAGATCGACGTGCTGCGCGACCTCTGGCGCGGCGAGGTCACGTCGTACGACCGCGAGTTCGATGCACTCGACCGCGGCGCCCTCGTCCCTGGCCCCGGTCGACGGATCCCGATCTGGATCGGCGGGTTCAGTCCTCCCGCATTCCGTCGGGGCCTCGCGCTCGGCGACGGGTTCATGTTCGCCGGCAAGGAGTCCGCCGTGCATCACGCACTCGACGACTACCGCAAGCTGGCGGTGCGCCGCCGTGTCGACCTCGCAGGTCACGGGCTCGAGCACATCGCGCTCCGCAACGACGGGCCGACCGACTCCGCCGAGCAGGCCGAGCGATGGCGTGAGGCAGGCGGCACGCACTTCTCCGCTGTCTCGATGAACGGTGGGCGCGACTCCATCGACGCCCACATCGACTTCTTCGCAGAGTTCGCCGCAGCCGCGCAGCTCACCTGACGGAGAGCGCACGACACCCAGCGTCAGGGATCAGGGGTCAGTCGTCAGAGAGTGCGTTCGTCGTATGCCCCGGGCGGCAGGGCACTGATGGTGCCGTGCAGCAGTTGGCCGCCGTCGACGTCGAGGCAGGCGCCGGTGATGAACGCCGATGCGGGCGACGCCATGAAGACGACCGCGTTGGCGATGTCGACCGGGCGGCCCGGGTAGGGCAGCGGCACCCCGGTCATGTCACCGACCTCGGGGTCGTACGTGGCCTCCCATCCGTCGGTGTGGAATGCGCCCGGCGCCACGCAGTTGATGCGCACCGACGGCCCCCACTCGAACGCGAGCGATCTGCTCAGTTCGACCACCGCCGCTCGCGCCGAGGCCGAGTGGGCGATGCCCGGGATGCCGCGCCCGACGATCGCGACGATCTGCACGATCGACCCACCCGGTCCCCCGGCCGCCGCACGTTCCAGCATCTGGTTGCCGAACACCTGGGTCATCGCCCAGGTGCCGTTGAGGTTCAGGTCGATCACACTGTTCCAGCCGTTCGGGCTGAAGTCGCGTGCCTTCTGCGGGAACTGACCGCCCGCGTTGTTGACGAGGATGTCGACCCCGTGGCGGCCGGCGAGCGCCTCGACGGTCGTGCGATCGCGGATGTCGACCTGGTCGACGACGACCTGATTGCCACTGACACCGGAGATCTCGACCGCTGCTTCTTCGAGGCGTTCCCGGCGCCGCGCGGCGATCACCACGTCGGCTCCCGCCAGCGACAGCCCCGTTGCGATCGCCTTGCCGAGCCCTGACCCGCCACCGGTCACGAGCGCCGTGCGACCGGCGAGCAGGTCGGTTGCGAACGGGGCGGTCGAGGTTTCGTGTCGGATCACCGCGACATCATCGCGGTTCGACGTCGAACACGATCAGTCGGTCCGGTCGGTCGTCCGGCTCGGCCGACCGTTCCAGTGCTCTGCGACGCGACCTCAGCAGCATCGTCCAACCCCCTGCGATGCCCTCCGGGAACTTGACCGCGACGAGCACGAGGCCCACACCGGTCAGCAGGAACTGGTCGATCGAGCTCCCTCCGCCGAGGATCGCGACCGTGAAGAGCCCGGACGGGGCGAGGATCCCACCGACCACGGCTCCACCGAGTGAACCGATCCCACCCAGGTACGCCAGAGCAAGCAACTGCAGACCGTCCTGCGCGGTGAGGCCGCCGCCCGTCAACGTCGACGACTTGTACGCGATCATCACTCCGGCCACGGCGGCCAGCAGCGAGGAGATGGCGGCACCGAGCACCTTCGTTCGAGCAACATCGATCCCGGCCGCTGCCGCCGCGCGCTCGTTGGCCCGAACCGCCAGGAAGCGTCGCCCCAGCGGCCCGTGACGGACACCGACCACCAGTGCCGCACACATCGCTGTGGTCGCGAGCATCAGGAACCCGAAGAGCTTCGACGGGAACCGGCCGCCGCCGAAGATCCCGAGGTCGAACCCTGCGAAGATTGGCGATTCGACCTCGGCGACGCCCGTCGCACCCACGAACGTCGGACTCCGGAACAGCAGGTCGTCGACCACCACGGCGAGCGAGAAGCTGAGGATGGCGAAC
>JBBSOH010000198.1:0-7247 GCA_038259945.1 Acidimicrobiales bacterium | reverse complement strand
GCTGGTCGCCGGAATCGGCGGGGCGGGTGTCACAGGAGGCACCGTCTCGGTGGTCGCCGGGGGTTCGGTGGGCTCCGTGGTCTCGGTGTCGGGCGCCGTGTCCACCGACGCCAGCGTCGGAATGTCGAGGTCGCAGTCGAGGTCCCCGTTCAATTGGTCGACGACGTCGTCGAGCGCGTCCTCGTCGGCGTCACGAACGAGGTCGTCGATCTCGTTGAGGTCGGTCAGGTCGTCGATGCCATCGATGTCGGCGAGGCGGTCGAACTGACGGTCGATGCCGTCGTCGTCGAGATCCGCTGCGTCGTCGACGAGCCGCTGGGCGGTTCGACAGGTGTCGCCGCTGTCATCGGACGAATCGTCGGAACCGGTACCGCACGCGGCGATGGTCAGCGTTGCGGCAACCGTGAGTGGAATGAACTTGCGGATCGCCGAATTCTTGGATGAGGTCCTGTGGATCATGAGAGCTCCTCGCTCGTCGAGTGCCCGTGGCACTGGTGGAAACGAGAGCATTCCTCCGAGTGGGCCACTTCCAAACGGGGAGGTGTCCCCGACGGTGCCAACACGCGCAGCCAGCGGCGTTCAGCAGGATGCGCCGGCTTCGCGAGTCAGCGGCGGCGAGCAAGCACGAGCGCGAAGTCATCGTCGTCGTCGGCGAACACACCGTCCGAGGGGTCGAAACCGGCGTCGACGAGTTCGGCCGCGAGCCGCTCGGGACGGAACTTCGACGAGATCTCGACCCGGATCTCCTCGCCCGCACCCAGGTCGAGATCGAGGTCGAGGCCCTCGAACCGTGCATGCATCGGTTCCTCGGCCCGAAGACGCATGTCGATGCGCTCCTGACGACCGTCCCAGAACGGGACATAGCCGAAGCTGCCCACGTCGAGGTCACCGTCGTAGGTGGTGTTGATGTTCGTGAGTGCGTTGCGGATGAACGCTTCGGTCACCCCCTGGTCGTCGTCGTACGCGGCGATCAGACGATCGATCGCCTTGAGTTGATCGAGTCCGATCAGCACCCAGTCACCCGGTGCCAGTACGTCGCCGAGCGCACCGAGGAAGGCGCGTCGCTCTTCGACGTAGAAGTTGCCGATCGTTCCACCGAGGAACATCACGAGCTTGGGTCCCGACGATGTCACGTCACCGAGCCGGTGGAGGTGGCGGGTGAAGTCGCCGACCAACGGGGAGATCTGGATGTCGGGGTGCCGTGCCGACAACATCTCGGCGGCGTCGAGCACGGTCTGCTCGCTCACGTCGAGCGGCACGAACCGCTCGATGAGGCCGTGGGCCGTGAAGGCGTCGAGCAGGGTCCGCGTCTTGTCGCTCGTGCCCGAGCCGAGTTCGATCACCGTGGTGGCCTCGGTGATCTCGGCGATGGCCGCGGAGTGGTCAGCCAGGATCTGACGCTCGGTCTCGGTCTGGTAGTACTCGGGCACGCCCGTGATCTGGGAGAAGAGTTCGCTCCCCCGATCGTCGTACAGCCATCGCGGCGGCAGTGTCCGCGGCAGGCGGGTCAGTGCGTCACGCAGTTCGCGTGCGGTCTCGTCGAGTTGTCGTGTCACGTTCATGATCTCTGCTGTCGTCGGGGTTTCGAACCGGCATGTCCACGTTCGGGTCAGACCCGAACATGGACGACGGTCAGTCGAGGGTTCAATCGCGGGTTCAGTCGCGGGCCAGGCGGAGGCCGCCCAGGTGCCAGCGGGTGTGTGGGTGGAAGAAGTTGCGGTACGTCGAGCGGGCATGGCCGGGCGGAGTCAGCACTCCGCCACCGCGCAGCACCTGCTGGCCCGACATGAATTTGCCGTTGTACTCGCCGATCGCGCCGTCGACGGGCCGGAATCCCGGGTACGGCTGGTACGCCGACGACGTCCACTCCCACGCGTCGCCGAACAACTGGCGCAGCCCGCCGGTGGCGGGTCCTGCCGATGCCGGGTGGAAGGTGAAGCGGTCGTTCTGCTCGTCGAGGAAACCGTCGACCGTCGACGACCGCCCCAGCGTGCGTGCGGCGTGTTCCCACTCGAACTCGGTCGGGAGACGAGCGTCGGCCCAGGTGGCGAAGGCGTCGGCCTCGTAGTGCGACACGTGACAGACCGGTTCGTACGGGTCGACGTCACGCATCCCCGTCAACGTGTGGATCCACCAGGAATCGATCTGGTCGGGGTTGCGACGCCAGTACAGCGGCGCCGTCCATCCTTCGGCCTGGGCGCGAGACCAGCCGTCGGACTTCCACAGTTCGGGTCGGTCGTACCCACCATCTGCCATGAAGTCCAGCCATTCGGCTGCTGTGACGAGACGGTCGGCGAGCGAGAAGTCGTAGAGGCGCACCTCGTGCGCCGGGCCTTCGTTGTCGAACGAGAAGTGGTCACCGTGCACGCTGCCCGCGTCGGCCAGGCCGATCTGCACGAGCCCGCCGTCGAACTCGACGAACGACGCCGCACCCGGATCGGCGGCGGCGGCGTGTGTCCGTTGGACGTATGCCGGGCCGACCGCCGGGTTCATGGACAGCGCATGTTTGATGTCGATCAACAACAACTCCTGATGCTGTTCCTCGTGATGCGTTCCGAGTTCGATGATCGCGAGTTGTGTGGCGTCGAGATCACCGCGTTCGAACCTGTCGCCGACCGCAGCGTCGACGTGTCTGCGGTACTCGCCCACTTCGGCGAGCGACGGGCGGGTCACCAGGCCACGATTGGGTCGAGGATGGCGGGCACCGACGGCGTCGTAGTAGCTGTTGTACAGGAACCGGTACTCGGGCCGGTCACCGGGGAGCCCGCTGGTGCCGTCCGCGCCGAGCACGAACTCCGCGAAGAACCACGACGTGTGAGCACGGTGCCACTTCGTGGGGCTGGTGTCGTCCATGGACTGCACCACCTGGTCCTCGGCCGACAGTGGGGCAGCCAGACGTTCGGTCCGTGCGCGGACCTCGGCGAACCGACGAGCCAGTCGATCGGGGTCGAGTCGATGGGCCGCGACCTGGGAGTTCCCGGTTGTGATCGACACCGGGTTCGAGGTCGTGGTCGACGATGCGGGAGCAACGGTCATGTCCTCATCGAACACCACGCCGACCGATGATGTTCCGCACCAACAGGTGAACAGTGAGAGAACGCTGCACTCGACACGGGATCTGCCACCACGGTGTCGTCGCGTCCCGCTCCGAGGGCAGCGCCGCAAACGGTCTGCACGCACTGTCGGGATTATGGTCGGCGCATGCGAATCGGTGTGATGATCTTTCCGACCGACCAGACGATCGACCCGGTCGAACTGGCCCGAGAGGCCGAGGCACGAGGTTTCGAGTCGCTCTGGTTCCCCGAGCACTCCCACATCCCGACCAGTCGCGTCACGCCGTGGGGCGGCAACGAGGGGGCACCGCCGCTGCCCGAGTTCTACTGGCGGACGCACGACCCGTTCGTGTCGCTCGCCGCCTGCGCGGCGGTCACCAGCGAGATCAAACTGGCCACCGGCATCTGCCTCGTCGCGCAGCGCGATCCGATCCACACGGCCAAGGAGGTGGCGAGCCTCGATCGCATCTCCCGCGGCCGGTTCCTGTTCGGCATCGGCTACGGCTGGAACAAGGAGGAGATGGCCCACCACGGCGCCGTCTACGGCGAGCGCCGTGACGTCCTGCGCGAGAACGTGCTCGCCATGAAGCAACTGTGGACCGAGGACGAGGCGTCGTTCGAGGGTGAACACGTGCGGTTCTCCTCGTCGTGGTCGTGGCCCAAGCCGACGCAGGAGGGTGGGCCGCCCGTGATCATGGGGGGCAACGCCGGGCCGAAGACCGCGGCGCACATCGCCGAGTTCTGTGACGGCTGGATGCCGATCGGCGGGCGGCATCCGCTCGAGAAGTGGCAGACCGTCGTCGATGCGTGCGAGGCGATCGATCGCGACCCCGACACGATCGAGCGCGGCGTGTTCGGTGCAGCACCGTCGGAGGAGAAGCTGGTCGGGCTGGCTGCGGCCGGCATCTCCCGTGGCGTGCTCGGGCTCCCCCAGGGTCCTCGTGACGAGGTGATGGCCAAGCTCGACGAGTACGCCCCACTGGTCGCCGCACTCGCCGACGCCTGACCGCGCGCTGCCAGGGCGTCCGGACGACTGGTCGCGATTCGACCGATCTCACCGAGATCGCTCTCGGGGTCGTATTTCGCCACGCGACGTTCGGCGTCCTGAAACATCTGCGACACGTCGTGCCACGACGATGGAGCGATGGAGCCGTACATCGTCGCCGTCGACCATCCCAGCCTGTTCTGCCTCGTTCGCCCGTTCGTCACCGAACTCCGCAACGAGTCGCGTCGGTTCGGCAGGGTCGACGCCGCGAACCCCAAGCCGTTCCCGTCGCTGGTGCGCAGGGTCGTCGACCCCGCGCGGACACGCTTCGGCGTGATGACCGAGCACGGGTTGGTTGCGATGGCGTCGCTGTCACTCGACGGCGAGATCTCGATGGCGGTGGCTGCGGACCACCGGGGCAACGGCCACGGAACGAAGCTCCTGGTCCACGTCATCCAGGTCGCCGAGCAGGCCGAGTTCGGTCGTGTGTTCATGACGTCGAGTCGTCGGAGCCGGCCGATCTCCCGGCTCGGCACCCGACTCGGGTGGACTCCCGTCGACATCACCCCCGGTCGCCTCGACCTCTTCCTGGACCTTCCCCGACGACAGAGCGCCTAGCGCCCGGCCGTTCGATTCGGTGGCTCGTCGCCGTTCTGGGTCTCCGAGAACGCGAATTCTGCGCCGTGAGAGACCCGGAAGCACGACTGGCCACACGACACGCCACGTTGCGGCGAACTCCACCTAGTCTGGACGTGCTTCGAAACCACGGGGCATCAAACGGGGCGACTGAGCTCCAAAGGGATCGAAGCCATGTCAGAGCACACCTCATCCGACCATTCCTCCACGTCCGCGAACTCACACGACGAGTCGTCGGTCGCACCCGACGATTCCGGCACCGCGGAGCCTCGTACCGAGACGCTGTTCGATTCCGTCGTCGACGACCACACCCCCGGTACTGCCCCCGAGCCCGCAACTCTGAGCGACGAGCCCACGGATGATCAGCTTGCCGGCGACCTTCCTGCGCCCACAGCTGGTGCAGCGTTCGGTGGTCCGATCGACGGCCCCGGTCACGACCAGCACAGCGGACCCGACGACACCGTCGAGGAGCACAGCGCAGCCGACGACACCGTCGAGATCCAGGCGCCTCCGCTCGACGCCATCGACCGCCTCCTGGCCGAGCACGAAGCTCGGACCGACGGGAGCCTTCCGGGCGTGCCCGTCGACGACGTCGATCTCGATCTCGATCTCGAGACGTCCGATGCCGCGCCGTCCGATGGGGCGCCGATCGATGCGGCGTCGATGGATGCCGGGCAGGCCGAGAGCCAACAGTTCGACATCGACGATGCTGCGACAGCGGATCACCTCGACAACGACCTTCCCGAGGTTCCAGCCGCACATTCCGGGGCGAACGGGCACGACTCGGGTGGGGACCTCGGTGAACCCGACGAATCCGATCAGAACCCGATGGTGGCGGACACGACGTCCGGGGAGACGGACGCCGACACGCCTGTGGAGGAAACGACGTCCGACGACGTACAGGAGAACGACGTACAGGAGAACGACGCACAGGAGAACGACGTACAGGACGACGACGAGAATCCGGATGACGGACCGATCACGTTCGCCGACCTCGGCTTGTCCGACGACCTGCTGGAGTCGCTGACGAAGCTCGGCTACGAGCATCCGACGCCGATCCAGGCCGAGTCGATTCCACCACTCCTCGACGGCTTCGACCTGCTCGGCCAGGCAGCCACCGGCACGGGCAAGACCGCTGCGTTCGCGCTGCCGATGCTCGATCGCGTCGTGTCGTCGAAGAAGTCCAAGCTTCCGTTCGGGCTCGTGCTCGTGCCGACGCGTGAACTCGCCAACCAGGTCGCCGAAGCGTTCAAGGAGTACGGCGCCACCGGCCGCGTCCGCATGGCCGCACTGTTCGGTGGCACCAACATCGGGCCGCAGTTCAGCCTGCTCAACGCCGGGGTCGACATCGTGATCGGCACCCCGGGACGTGTTCTCGACCACTTGAAGCGCGGATCGCTCGACCTGTCGAACTGCGGCATGGTCGTTCTCGACGAAGCCGACGAGATGCTCGACATGGGCTTCGCCGAGGACCTCGAGGCGATCCTCGACGCCGCTCCCCCGGAGCGTCAGACCGTGTTGTTCTCGGCCACCATGCCGAACCGCATCGACTCCATCGCCAACCGCCAGTTGAGCGATCCGGTTCGGATCAGCATCAAGCGCGCCAGCGACACCGAGGGCACCACGCCCAAGGTCACCCAACGCGCCTACCTCTCCCACCGCTCGCACCGCGCCATGGCTCTCGGCCGCATCCTCGACATGGAGAACCCGGAAGCGGCGATCGTGTTCTGTCGCACACGCGGCGACGTCGACGAACTGACCGACACCATGAACGGCCGCGGCTACCGCGCCGAGGCACTGCACGGCGGCATGAGCCAGGACCAGCGCGACCGGGCGATGGGCCGCTTGAAGAGCGGAGTCGCCACGCTGCTGATCGCCACCGACGTGGCCGCTCGCGGGATCGACGTCGACCACCTGTCGCACGTCGTCAACTACGACATCCCCCAGACCACCGAGGCGTACACCCACCGCATCGGCCGTGTCGGACGCGCCGGGCGCGAAGGCATCGCGATCACGCTCGGCGGGCCCAAGGACCATCGCAAGATCCAGAACCTGTCGCGCTACACCAATCAGGAGATCAAGATCGAGAAGGTCCCTTCGGTCAACGACCTCACCATGCAGCGGATGAAGAAGACCGGTGAAGAGGTCGCTGCGAAGATCGGCGACGAGGAGTCCGCCGACCTGTACCGCACGATCGTCGAGGGTCTCACCGCCGACCACGATCCGATGGAGGTTGCGATCGCCGCCGTGCGCATGGCGCACGAAGCAGCCGGTCGCACGACCAAGGAAGAGGAGATCCCCGACGTCAACGCCGGTTCCGGGAAGAGCCGCAACGAGCGGGGAGACCGTCGCGAGCGATACGAACGCGACGACCGCGGGGACCGAGGAGGCCGCTTCGAGAAGCAGAGCCACCGTGGTCAGCGTGATGGTGGTCAGCGTGATGGTGGTCAGCGAGACGGTCGTGGCGGGGCCGCGTACCGCGCCGCCCGCCACGCCGACGGGACCCCCAGCGTGGGGGGCGGGTTCGGCAGCCGGCCGGTCAAACTCGGTGGGGGGGGGGGGTTGGGCCCGGG
>JBBSOH010000197.1:0-7264 GCA_038259945.1 Acidimicrobiales bacterium | reverse complement strand
ATAGTGGGGCCGACCGGGGGAAGCTCCCTCGCGAGTCTCAGGCAGGGAGTCGGTCAGGATCGTGTTTGTCGGTGTGTACGAGCGTCAGCTCGACGAGCGTGGGCGGGTGGCGTTGCCGACCCCGTTCCGCAGCACCATCGGTGAACAGTGCTACCTGACGTTCGGTGACGACGGATGCGTGCGGATCATGGGTGCCGACGTGTTCCAGAGCGAGGCGCAGGAGATGATCGACGCCGTCAAGGCCGGCACCGTGTCTCGAGCCAAGCAGCGTGCGTTCTCCTCATCGGTCGTCGTGGCGGGAATCGACAAGCAGGGTCGGATCCTCGTCGACCCCCGACTGCGTGATCACGCGGCGATCGACCTGCAGAGCCCGGTCAAGGTGCTCGGCGCTCTCGACCGTGTCGAGATCTGGGAGCCGTCGCGCTACGACGAACAAGAAGCCGCCGGGCTGGAGGAACTGTGACCGATCTGTTCGAACACGACCCCGTGATGGTCGACGAGATCACTGCGATCTTCGATGCGGTGCCTGCGGGCACCGTGATCGACGCAACCCTCGGCGGTGGCGGACACAGCCACGCACTGTTGACGCGCCGACACGACATCAGCATCCTCGGCATCGACCAGGACGCCGATGCGATCGCCGCAGCCCTCGAACGCCTGGCCGAGTTCGCCGACCGGGTGCGCACCAGTCGTCGGCGTTTCGACGAGATCCCCGAGGCGATGGCCGAACACGGCATCACCGAGGTGAGCGGCGCACTGTTCGACCTCGGCGTGTCGTCACCCCAGCTCGATCGTGCCGAACGCGGGTTCTCGTACCGCAACGACGGACCCGTCGACATGCGGATGGACGACGAGCAGCAGTGGTCGGCCCACGATGTCGTCAACGGCTACGAGCGCAACGAACTCGTGCGGATCATCCGACAGCACGGCGACGAGCGGTTCGCGAAGCGCATCGCCGACGCGATCGTCGCTGCCCGCCCCGTCGAGTCGACCACGCAACTCGCCGAGGTCGTGACCAGCGCGATCCCGGCCGCCGCTCGCCGCACCGGCGGACACCCTGCCAAGCGGACCTTCCAGGCGATCCGCATCGAGGTCAACTCCGAACTCGACGTTCTGCCGACCGCGCTCGACCAGGCGATCGCGGCCACCGTGCCCGGTGGTCGCATCGCAGTGCTGTCGTACCACTCGGGTGAGGATCGCATCGCGAAGCAGCGCTTCTCCCTGGCAGCGGGTGCATGTGACTGCCCTCACGACCTGCCGTGCGTGTGCGGAGCGGTCCAGACCGTTCGCGTGGTGCGCGGCGTGTCGAAGCGGGCGTCACCCGACGAGCAGGCGCGCAATCGTCGTTCCACGAGTGCGTTGCTGCGCGTCGTGGAGAAGACCGAACCGATCCCCAAGGGCCTCGGCCCGATGGATGTCGCCTGATGGCGCTCACAGCGATCAGCCCGAATCGGGTCGCTCCCCGTGCGGCGCGACCCGACCTCACGGTCGTCGCCGGCCGCCGCCGTCGTTGGCCCGCAGTGGTGGGTGGGATGATCCTCGTCGGAGTGATGGCAGCGATGCTGGGTGCGGCGGTCTTCCACACTCAACTCGCCGAGCGTCAGCTCGAGATCGATGATCTGGAGCGCAGTGTCCAGGCCGAACGGGACCGCTTCGACGAACTGCGCCACGATCGTGCCGTGCTGCGCTCGCCGCAGCGGATCGCCGACGAAGCCGACGCACTCGGCATGGTCCGCGGCGAGACCAGCCGATTCATCACCGTCGACCCGATGGAACTCGCTGTGCAACTCGCTGCGGCTGGGCCGACCGACGGCCGCACCACGTCGTCGATCGAGGACGACGATCCGCTCGACCAGTTCCGCGACGTCAAATCGGTCTCGGTCGGACAGCCATGAGCCCACCTCGCTCGACGCGCACGCACTCCGAGCGCGCGCAGAACTCCGGTGACGCTCCCCGCAACCGTGTGACATCCACGGGGACGCGTCGACCGGGCGCCGCGTCCGGTGAGAGCCGGAACGGCCCCGAGGCGAAGCGCACGGGAGCCCAGCGCACGAGAACGGCGGGCGCAGGATCTCAGCGCGCCGCGACGACAGGCCCGAAAGCCGCGAGCGCGAGCGGCACAGCCTCACCGCAGACGACCACGCGACAGGTGCCGCCGAACAGGGCGCGGGTCCCGGCCGGAGCGCACCAGCGCCGCGCCTCCCAGCGCCGCGCCTCCCAAGGACATGGGGCGAGCGGATCGACGGGTCGATCAGCGAATCGGGGAGCGGATCGCGGACGGCGTTCGGGCGAGGCCCACCGCCGGATCAGCGCACCGAGACCGGCGATCCGAGCTCACGAGGCCAAGTCGGGGACACCGCGCACCCGCCTGATCGTGGCGCTCCTCGTCCTGTCCTTCCTCCTCATCGCGATCGTCGGCCGCGTCACGCAGCTCAAGACCTCGGATGCGGAGTCGTTCCGTTCGGCGGGAGCGGCGCAGTGGACGCGAACCCGGAACATCGTCGCCCAGCGTGGGACGATCTTCGATCGGCACGGCAACGAACTCGCCATGTCGGTTCCCGCCGCGTCCATCTCGATCAACCCGAAGCTCGTCGAGAACGGCCCGGCGACCGTGCAGATGCTCGACGACTTCCTCGACCTCCCCGACGACAAGGTCGCCGACCTCCTCGTCGAAGTCGGGCGTCCGCTCGCCGAACGGCGTGGTTTCGTGTACGTCGCTCGTCAGGTGGACGCCGAGGTGGGCCAGCACATCCAGGCACTGAATCGTGCCGGCATCAACGTCGACGACGAGTCGAGGCGCGAGATGCCCGGTGGCCTCACCGGTCAGACCGTGCTCGGGCAGGTCGACATCGACGGAGTGGGCATCGCGGGCCTCGAGCTCCAGTACGACGACGTGCTCACCGGCACGGGCGGTCAGATGACCCGCGAGATCGCACCGGGTGGACGCACGATCGCCGGTTCGGAGACGATCACGGCATCACCGGTCGCCGGAGACGACCTGGTGTTGACCATCGACCGTTCGATCCAGTTCGCAACGGAGCAGATCCTGATCGACCAGGTCACGAACATCGGCGGTGTCGGCGCGCGTGGAGGGTTCATCATCGTGATGGATTCCGACACGGGTGAGATCTACGCGAACTCCTCGGTGCGTCGCGACCCCGAGACCGACGTACCCGTCGTGACGAGTGGGAACTTCGTCGCGCTCGACAGCTACGAGCCCGGCTCGGTCGCCAAGGTGATCACCGTCGCCGGCGCACTCGACGCCGGCGTGGTGTCACCCTCGACCACGTTCGAGGTGCCGTGGCGCGAGAAGTACTACGACCTGTTCCTCAGCGATTCCCACGAGCACGACACCGAGACCATGACGGTCGAGCGAATCCTCGTGGAATCGTCGAACATCGGCACGATCAAGATCCAGGAGGCGATGGGTCGCTTCGTCCACCACGACTACATGACGGCCTTCGGTCTCGGGCAGCGGACAGCCCTCGACTTCCCGGACGAATCGCCCGGCATCCTCAAACCGGCTGACGAACTGTGGGGCAGCGAACGGGTCACCGTTGCGTACGGCCAGGGCATGTCGAGCACGCCGTTGCAGATGGCGGCTGCGATCAACACGATCGCGAACGACGGCGTCTACGTCGCACCGCGCCTCGTGGCCGCAACGGTCGGGCCGGACGGGACCACGACGGCGATGCCGCCCTCCGAGACCCACCGTGTCGTCTCCTCGGAGGCCGCGTCACAGACCGCGGCGATGATGCAGGAAGTGGTGTGCAACCCCAAGGGCACAGCGAAGCTCGCAGCAGTGCCCGGGCTCCCGATCGCCGGCAAGACCGGGACGGCCTTCAAAGCGGCCGCGAACGGTGGGTACTACGACGAGAACGGCGACCGCATCTACTACGCCAGCTTTGCGGGGTTCTTCCCCGCCGACGACCCGCAGGTCACCGTGCTCGTCGCGATCGACGAACCACCGCCGAGCACCCGCGAGCGTTTCGGTGGGACGGCGTCGGCGCCGTTGTTCGCTGCGCTGACACCGATGCTGATCCACGAACTCGGGATCCGGCCGGGCGAGAACGACGTCGGTTGCGAAGGCTGACCGATCCGACATGTCCCTATCAGCAGTGACGAGGCGACCGTGACGTCGCCGTCCGTCGAGACCGTCGCGGCGCGCGTCGGCGTCGCCGTCAACGACGTCGTCGGTGACGCGTCGGCCCAGGTCACGGGCATCGCTCACGACTCGCGGGCGGTGGGCCCCGGTCAGGTCTTCGCCTGCCTGCGCGGTGACTCCTCCGACGGTCACGACCACGCCTCGGTCGCGGTGGCTGCAGGCGCGGTCGCGCTGCTCGTCGATCACCGACTGAACGCCGAGGGGCCGAACGGCGTCGGTGACGTCGCCCAGATCATCGTCGACGACACCCGCATGGCCGTGGGCCCCGCATCGGCGGCAGCGTGGGGTGATCCTGCCGAACGACTGCTGATGATCGGGATCACCGGGACCAACGGAAAGACCACGACGGCCCAGATCGTCGCCGCTGCGCTCGAGGGCACCGGCGTGTCCACCGGGATCATCGGCACGCTCCACGGCCCGCGCACCACGCCCGAGGCACCGGACCTGCACGCACGGCTCGCACAGTTCGTCGTCGACGGATGCGACGCGGTGGTGATGGAGGTGTCCTCACATGCCCTCGCTCTGCACCGTGTGGACGGCACGCGGTTCGACGTCGTCGGCTTCACCAACTTCGGTCACGATCACCTCGACCTGCACGGGTCGCCGGAGGCGTACTTCCGGGCGAAGTCGACGCTGTTCAGCACGGCTTTCTCCTCTCGCGCAGTGATCGACATCGACGACGCTCACGGCCTCCTGCTCGCCGACGCTGTCGACGGTGACATCGACGTCCGACGGGTGGGCATCGGCGATCTGACCGACGTGGCCGTCGGGCCGGCCGTTCACCGATACACGTGGGAGGGTCACGAGGTCGAGGTTCCGCTCGGCGGAGACTTCAACGTCGCCAACTCGCAGATGGCGCTCGAACTGGTCACCCGACTCGCCGATTCCGACCGGCGGATCGATCTCGACCGAGCCGTACGAGGCATCGCCGACCTCGTACCCGTGCCGGGACGTTTCGAACTGGTGGACACCGACGAGACCAGGTCACGGGAGTTCTCGGTGGTCGTCGACTACGCCCACACGCCCGACGGACTCGAACGTCTGCTCGAAGCCGCCCGCCTCATCACCGACGGCCGGGTGATCGTGGTGTTCGGTTGTGCAGGTCGACGCGACCGCGAGAAGCGGCCCGTGATGGGAGAGACGGCCGCACGGCTCGCCGACATGGCGATCGCGACCTCGGACAACCCGCGTGGTGAAGATCCCGAAGCGATCATCGGTGACGTGATCGCCGGGACACCGTCGGAGTACCGTTCACGCGTGACCGCCGAGCCCGACCGTCGCCGTGCGATCCGCAGCGCACTGCACCTCGCCGAAGCCGGCGACACGGTGGTGATCGCCGGCAAGGGCCACGAGACGTACCAGGATCTCGGGGACGTCACCATCGACTTCGACGACCGACAGGTCGCCCGCGAAGAACTGGCACGTGAACAACTGGCACGTGAAGAACTGGGTCCGGAAGCTGCCGCACGGCGAGCGCCCGCCGGCCGTGAACCGAAGGATCTGTCGTGATCTCCATCCTCCTCGCCGCTTCCGTCTCGACGCTCGTGTCGCTGTTCGGCACGCGCTATCTGATCATCTTCTTCCAGACCCGGGGGCAGGGCCAGCCGATCCTCGGCAAGGAGGATCACGGTCCCGAGCACCACATGGCCAAGCAGGGGACCCCCACGATGGGTGGACTCGCGATCGTGATCGCCGCATTCCTCGGCTGGCTGATCGCCCACGTGCGCGAGGACCTGCCCTTCGCGCGCCAGTCGATGATCGTGTGGGTCGGGGTGCTCTTCATGGCACTGATGGGGTTCCTCGACGACTACATCAAGGTCCGCAAGCGCCACAACCGGGGGATCTTCTGGAAGCAGAAGAACTACATCACGATGGCGGCGAGCTTCGCGATGGCCTGGTGGCTGGTGGTCGGCACCGGCATCTCCGAGACGATCTCGGTCACCCGTTCCGACCTCGGTGTGGAGGTTCCCACCATCGTCTGGATCCTCTTCTCCGGAGCGATCATCTGGGCGACCACCAACGCCGTCAACGTCACCGACGGCCTCGACGGCCTCGCGGCCGGGTCGGCGCTGATGGGCTTCGGTGCCTTCGTCATCATCGCCTACCTCAAGTTCCGCAACGTCGACCTCTACCCGGCCGTGGTCAACCCGCTCGACATGGGGGTGTTCGCCGCGGCCTTCGCCGGCGGTTGCCTCGGATTCCTGTGGTGGAACGCAGCACCGGCTCGGATCTTCATGGGCGATGTCGGCGCGCTCGCCATCGGCACGGCACTCGCCTTCATGGCGCTCACCCTCAACACGCAGTTGCTGATCGTGCTGCTGTGCGCGATCAACGTGATGGAGGCCGGTTCGGTCGCCATCCAGATGATCGTGTTCAAGGCGTCGGGCCGCAAGAAGCGCCTGTTCCGGATGTCGCCGATCCACCACCACTTCGAACTCGTCGGCTGGCCCGAGACCACGGTGATCATCCGCTTCTGGTTGATCGCCGCGATCTCGGTCGGCCTCGCCCTCGGCATCTTCATCGCCGACTTCTCGACCCTGTCGGCGGCCTGATGCGCGCTCTCGTCTACGGACTCGCCGTGACCGGCGCGTCGACCGTGCGTGCGCTGCGACGTCGCGGATACGACGTGATCTGCGGCGACGACGACGTCACCGCCGAACGGCTCGCCACCGCCCGGGACCTCGGTGTCGAACTGCTCGACGCCCCCGACGCCGACGTGCTCGCCGACCTGATCGCCACATGCGACCTGGTCAGCCCGGCACCGGGGATCCCCGAGACACACGCTGTCGTGCTCGCTGCGCAGGCAGCGGGTGTGGAGGTCGTGTCGGAGATCGAACTCGCCCACCGATGGGAGCAGGAGCGTCCGGGCGGGCCCCGCCCGATCCTCGCGGTCACCGGAACCGACGGCAAGACCACCACCACGCTGATGACGGTTGCCATGCTGCGCGCGGCAGGGCTCTCGACCATCGACGCAGGCAATACCGACACCCCGCTGGTCGACGCGATCGAGGACGACGGGTACGACGCATTCGTCGTCGAATGCACCAGCTTCCGGCTCGCATGGACACCCACGTTCCGGCCCGACGCAGGGGCGTGGCT
>JBBSOH010000196.1:0-7332 GCA_038259945.1 Acidimicrobiales bacterium | reverse complement strand
TGATCGACGAACTGGTCGAGATGCGCGACGCCGTCGGATCGCGTGACCGGGATCGAATCCTGGACCGGCTGACCCGGGCCCGTGAGGCCCGCGCCAACCTGCCGGGTCGGGTCCTGCACCCCGAGAACCTCGCCGAGGTGCGAGTCCCCATCAACGACCGCACGGGAGCCGCTGCCGAGCTGTTCGCACTCGCCGGAGAGCTGTCGGTGAACATCGCCAACTTCGAGGTGGTCCACTCGGCGGCCACGAGCGGAGGCGTCCTGGTGGTGCTGGTCGATCTGGATCATGCCGAACTCTTCCGCGGTGGGCTCCTGGCCCGTGGTTTTCGCCCGTCGGTGCAGGCGCTGTCGTGAGTGCCGTCCAGGTCGTCCGGAGAGCGGACGGTCCCGTCGTCGCAGATGTCGTGGTGCCACCGTCGAAGAGCATCGCCAACCGAGCGCTGATCTGCGCGGCTCTGGCGGCAGGCGAGTCGGAGATCGTCGGCCTCGCACCGGGCGACGACACGAACGCCATGATCGACTGCCTCGCAGCTCTCGCCATTCCGGTCGGCGTCGAGGACACCGATGGGATGCTCACCGCCCGGGTGATCGGCACGGGTGGTTCGTTCCCCGTCGGCCCGATCCACCTCGACACCCGCCTCGCCGGCACCACGTCGCGCTTCATCACCGCAGTCGCAGCACTCGGGCCCGGGCCGTACACGATCGACGGAGAACCGCCGCTGCGATCACGCCCGATGGGCCCACTGCACGATTCGCTCCACTCGCTCGGCGCACGCGTCGAGCCCGGAGAGGAGTGGGGGCACCTGCCGGTCACCGTGTCGGGCCCTCTCGGCGGTGCCGATGCGATCGTGATGCCCGGAGACGTGTCGAGCCAGTACGTCACCGCTCTCATGTTGATCGCCCCGATGATCCGGGGCGGGCTCTCCCTCGGATTGTCGACTGCTCTCGTCAGCCGGCCGTATGTGGAGATCACGAAGTCGGTGATGGCGGCGTTCGGCGCGACCGACGTCTCCGTCGGCGAGCGCCACATCACGGTGGCGGACGGCTCGTACGCGGCGACCACCTACCGGGTCGAGCCGGACGCGTCGTCGGCGAGCTATCCGCTCGCCGCAGCGGCGGTCGTCGGCGGTGCCGTGAGCGTGAAAGGTCTCGGACGGTCGTCGCTGCAGGGCGACGCCACGTTCTGTGATGTGCTCGAACGGATGGGCTGCATCGTGACCGTCGGATCGACCGACACGGTGGTGATGCGACGACGCGACTCCCCGCTGCGCGGCATCGAGATCGACATGGCCGACATCTCCGACCTCGTCCCCACCATGGCCGTGGTCGCCACGCAGGCGACCACACCCACCAGGATCACCGGCGTCGGATTCATCCGTGGCAAGGAGAGCGACCGACTCGGCGACCTCGCGACGGAACTCCGCAAGCTCGGTGCCGACATCGACGTCGACACCGACGGTCTCACCATCCGACCGACCGACATGCTCCACGGCGCCCGCCTCGAGACGCACCACGACCACCGGCTGGCGATGTCGTTCGGCGTGCTCGGCCTCGCCGTCGACGGCCTCGAGATCGCTGATCCGCACGTGGTCTCGAAGAGTTGGCCCGGGTTCTGGGACGCCCTCGACGAGATCCCGGCGCGCGCATCATGAGTCCGCTCCCGACCGTGGCGGCATTCGACGTCGACGGCACGATCACCACCCGGGACTGCGTCGTTCCGTTCATGCGTCGTATCGCCGGAGCGCATCGGATCGTGCCACGCCTCGGGGTACGCCCCGACCGACTCGTCCCCGTGATCGCCCGCCGCGACCGGGACCGGCTCAAGGCGCTCGCAGCAGCAGCGGCGTTCCGTGGACGGCGCTACGACGACCTGTGCGCAGCCGGCGCTGCGTTCGCCGAGATGGTCCACGAACGTTGGTTGCGCACCGACACTCTCGAGGTGCTGCAGCGTCACCTGGCCGACGGTGACCGCACCGTGCTCGTGTCCGCGTCGTTCGAGGTGTACCTCCGCCCTCTCGCTGCACTGCTCGGCGTCGACGACGTCCTCGCGACGCGCCTCGATGTGCGTGACGGGATCGTCACCGGCGCTCTCGATGGACCCAACTGCCGTGGGCCCGAGAAGGTCGTCCGCCTGCACGAGTGGCTCGACGATCGGTCGAGTGTGCGCCTCGTCGCATACGGCGACTCCGCCGGTGACCGCGAGATGCTCGCCGATGCCGATGTGGCCCACTGGGTCACCCGTGACGGGCAGGTGGCGTGATGCCTCCGTTGTTGAAGGCCATGCGACCCAAGCAGTGGCTGAAGAACGTGCTCGTCTTTGCCGCCCCAGGGGGTGCGGGAGTGCTCGACGACCCCGGCGATTTCGGCATCACCGTCATCGCGTTCGTGTCGTTCTGCCTCGCCGCCAGCGGCATCTACGTCTGGAACGACCTCAAGGACGTCGAAGCCGACCGGATCCACCCCACGAAGCGCAACCGCCCGTTCGCCGCAGGGACGGTGTCGATCGGAACCGGGCGGGCGATGGGTGTGATGTTGCCGCTCGCCTCACTCGCCGTCGCGGCTGCGACGGGACGATGGGAGACCGTGCTCGTGGTCGCGGTCTACATCGTGCTCACCCTCACCTACACCTTCTGGCTCAAGGAGGTCGCAGTGATCGACCTCCTCGCCATCGCTGCCGGGTTCGTCCTGCGTGCGGCCGCCGGCGCCGTTGCGGTCGACGTGCCGATGTCACGCTGGTTCGTCCTGTGCGTCACGTTCGGTTCGCTGTTCATCGTGGTCGGCAAGCGCTACGCCGAATTGAACGAGGTCGGTACCGAAGCCGGCACGCGGGCCACGCTCGACACCTACACCCCGGGGTTCCTGCGGATGCTGCTGTCGGCGAGCCTCGCCGGCGCGCTGCTGAGTTACTGCGTGTGGGCATTCGAAACGGCCGAAGGGACCGACCTCCCGCTGTACGAACTGTCGATCGTGCCGATGATCGCCGCACTGTTCCGATACCTGCTGGTGCTCGAGCGGGGGGAGGGGTCGGCGCCCGAGGAAGTGTTCGCCAGCGACCGCGTGTTGCAGTTGGCAGGATTGATCTGGATCATCATCTACGGAGTGGCGGTGTACACAGCATGAGCAAGACCTTGCAGGAGACGATGGAGGTCGTTGCCGACGTGGAAGGGTGGATGAGTCCGGGACAGGGCTCCACGCTGTTCGAGTCGGCAACGAACTGCCCGGCGGAGGGGCGCATCGTCGAGATCGGCAGCTTCCGCGGTCGCTCGACGATCGTGTTGGCCACGGCCGCCGACCCGTCGGTCGAGATCGTTGCGATCGACCCCCACGCAGGCAACGACCGCGGCCCGCAGGAGATCGAGGGGTTCGCCGACCAGGCGGCCGACGACCATGCGGTGTTCACCGCGAACCTTGCCGCTGCCGGCGTGACCGACCGGGTGCGCCACGTGCGCGAGTTCTCCGAGGCCGCCCTCGACCTGGTCGACGGCCCGGTCGACGTGCTCTACGTCGACGGCGCTCACCGCTACGGGCCGGCCCTCGCCGACATCCGAGCATGGGGCGACCGGGTCGGTGACGGTGGCACCATGCTGATCCACGACTCGTTTTCCTCGCTCGGCGTGACGCTGGCGATCATGCGGCACCTGTTCCTCGGCACCCGCTTCCGCTACGTCGGTCGGTCGCGTTCGATGACGATCTACCGTGCCGACCTGCCGGCATCGTCTGCGGCCCGGGCTCGCAACACTGGTCGCCAACTCGCTCAGCTGCCCTGGTTCGCGAAGAACGTCGGCCTGAAGGTGCTGATCAGCCTCAAGCTGGTCAAGGGCGACTGGCCGTACTGACCGTCACGTGACCAGGGTGCGCCGGCACAGATGGGCCGACGCACACCCCGAGCCGCACATGTGTGTCATCCCACACGGCGAGCAACACGCTCATCGCGGCCAGTCCAGCACACGGGCCAGTAACCTCGGAGCCTCGTGGAGTCCGAACAGCGCGCACTGACCGGTTGGGGCCGGACCGCCCCGTCGGTGGCCACGCTGGTCCGGGCATCCGCCGACGACGTCCGTTCGGGTCTCACCGACCTGGTCGGCGATCGTGGTGTCATCGCTCGCGGACTCGGTCGTTCCTACGGAGATCCCGCTCAGAACGGCGGTGGAACGGTCGTCGAACTCCAGCCCGGCGAGGATCCCATCCGCATCGATTCCGCCACCGGCATCGCACGCGTGGACGCCGGCGTGAGTCTCGATCGACTCCTGCGCGTGATCGTGCCGCTCGGCTGGTTCGTCCCGGTCACTCCGGGGACGCGCTTCGTCACCGTGGGCGGAGCCGTCGCCAGCGACATCCACGGCAAGAACCATCACGCCGACGGGTCGTTCGGTGCTCATTGCACGTCGCTCACGATGTTGCTCGCAGACGGTTCGATCCATTCGATCACGCCCACCAGCAACGCGGACCTGTGGTGGGCGACCATCGGTGGGATGGGGCTCACGGGGCTGATCCTCGACGTGTCGTTCCAGCTGATCCCGATCGAGACACGCCACTGCACGGTCGACACACAGCGGGTCCCGAACCTCGATGCGTTGATCGAGAAGATGGAGGCCAGCGACCACCTCTACCGCTACACGGTCGCATGGATCGATCTGGTGGCCACCGGGAAGCACCTCGGACGCTCCGTGCTGTCGATGGGGAACCACGCCAGGCTCGACGAACTCCGTGAGACGAACCCGAAGGCGGCGGTCGACCCTCTCGACTTCGATCCGCCGGTCTTCCCCGACATCCCGAAGCAACCGATCAACGTGTGGAGCCGCAACGCCGTCCGCGTCTTCAACGAACTCTGGTACCGCAAGACCCCCAAGCACCACCACGGCACGGAATCGCTCACCGGGTTCTTCCATCCGTTGGACATGGCCGGGCAGTGGACCCGCCTCTACGGGCGCCACGGATTCCTCCAGTACCAGTTCGTCGTGCCGTTCGAGGCCATCGACACGATGCGTACGATCATCACGAAGATCTCCGAGGAGGGCCACGCGAGCTTCCTCGCCGTCCTCAAGCGGATGGGCGCCGAGAGCGGAGGCCTGCTGAGCTTCCCGAAGCCTGGCTGGACCCTCACCTACGACCTTCCCGCAGGCGTCCACGGACTGGGGCCGTGGCTCGCCGAACTCGACGACCTCGTGCTCGGCGTGGGCGGGCGCCACTACCTGGCCAAGGACGCTCTCGCCACACCTGGCGTCGTTGCGGCGGGGTACCCGCGCCTCGACGAGTGGAAGACCATCCGTGATCGCGTCGATCCGGACGGCGTCTGGGCCAGCGACCAGGCCCGCCGACTCGACCTGATCTGAACCGGACGTGAGACCAGCATGATGAACGCATTCGACCAACCTCAGACCGTCCTCGTCCTCGGTGGACGCAGCGACATCGCGCACGCGATCGTGCGTGAACTCGGCTCGGCATCGCTCACGACCGTCGTGCTCGCTCACCGCGGCGGTGGCGACGTGACGATCGACGGGCTACCGGCCGGGGCGAACGTGGTGTCCGTCGACTTCGACGCCACCGATCACGGGTCACACAGTGCGTTCGTCGAACGAGTCGCAGCCGAGTACGGCGACCTCGACGTGGTGGTCCAGGCATTCGGCCAGTTGGGTGGCGACACCGTCAACAACGACCCCATCGAGGCAGGCGACCTGGTCGACGTCAACGTCGCAGGTGCGGTCAGCTCCGGATTGGCCGTGGCGGCACAGCTGCGCACGCAGGGCCACGGAGTGCTCGTCGTGCTGTCCAGCGTGGCCGGCGTGAGGACGCGGCCCTCGAATTTCGTCTACGGCGCCACCAAGGCCGGCCAGGATGCCTTCGCCACCGGGCTCGGCCACTCACTCGTCGGCTCCGGTGCACGCGTGATGACCGTGCGGCCCGGATTCGTCCGCTCGGCGATGACCGACGGCCTCGACGAGGCACCGTTCGCGTGCGACCCGGAGGACGTCGCGGTGGCCGTGGCGGCCGGGCTGCGGTCGAAGAAGTCGGTCGTGTGGGCGCCGGGAATCCTGCGGTACGTGTTCGCGGTCTTGCGGATCGTCCCCGGCGTCGTCTGGCGCAAGCTCGACCGCTGACGGTTTCCGGTCGACTCGCCCGATGACACGCTGTCGGTGAATCTGCGTCGCCGTCCGGCCGACCGGAACTCACCGACCCGTTCCCGGTGACGTGTCGGTGAGTCTGCGTCGCCTTGTGGCCGACAGAGACTCACCGGTCGTGCGGGCTACCCGGCGAGTTCTTCGGGGACGGGGATCTGGGGATAGATGCCCTCGACGTCGGCGCCGCTGACGCCGCCCCCACCTTCGCAGCGTTCGAACAGCAGCAACAGGTTCGACTCGTACTGGCCGACGAGGCAGAAGTTGTCGGCAACGGCCTGATTGTGCTCTTGGGACTGGCGCTTCACCGACGTGTTGGGTTCCAACCAGCCCGACCAGAAGTTGGTGAGGACGACGAAGTCGGCCTGCTCGATGTCCTCGGCGAGACCCGACCCTGCCGCGTCGGCGAGGCCCGGGTCCATCTCGATGAAGTAGGTGGCCGGATCGAGTTCGTCGAACAGGAAGTAGATCGACACGTCGCTGTAGACCGTGCGGCTGAGGTCGGCCGTGCCGACGATCAACGTGTCACCCGGGTCGCTGCGGGCCTCGAGGTCGGGGATCATGGCGATCAGCGCATTGGCCACCTCGGGGTTGCCGAACCAGAATTTCCGACCGTCGCGCTCCACGAGATAGGGGAGCGGGAGGCCACCCACCGCAACGCGGGTGTTGAGCAGGTAGTAGCGGTAGGTGTAGAACGGGCTGACGACCAACATCAGCGCCAGCACCACGGCACCACCGGACACGACCGACGCCCGGCCGATCGACGGGATGCGACGACTCACGCCGTGCGTGATCAGCGCCGCGAGCAGCGGCCAGGAAACCATCGCGACCCAGGCGAGGTGCGTGGAGTCGGGACGCTGGAGCGCCTGGGGAAGGATGCCGAGGCCGAACACGCCGGCGATGAACAACGCATCGATCTGAGGATTCCCGCCGTGACGGCGACGCAGCAGCCACGCCGCGGCGGGCACGGCGATGGCGATGGCGATCACGGCGAAGAACCAGAAGAACAACTGGTGATTGGCGGCGGGTGCCGGAATCGGCCAGTACGGGGGGAACCCTTCCGCAACGGCCTGGAGAGCGCCGTCGACCTCACCGAACGACGGCGGGCTCGGCAGCTCACGGCCGGGTCGGAGTTCGACGACCGGGTCGGTGATGATCCCCTGGATCACCGCTGAGGGTCCGGCGATGGTGAGGTGGATCCACATCGGGAGGAGTCC
>JBBSOH010000195.1:0-7399 GCA_038259945.1 Acidimicrobiales bacterium | reverse complement strand
GAGATCACGTTCACCGCCACCAACGGCGGGAACTTCCCGCACGAGTTCGTGGTGATCGCGGGCGAAGGCTACGAGTCGCTTCCGCTCGCCGAAGGCGGTTCGGTCTTGGAGGACGAGTTGCCCACCGGCGCCCTGATCGGCCGCACGGGCCGACTCGGCGGCGGTTCCAGCGAAGACCTCACGGTCACGCTGTCCCCGGGCAACTACGTGTTCGTGTGCAACCTGGGCGGCGGTGGCAACAGCCACGCCGGCCAGGGTCAGCGCCTCGACGTCACCGTCTCCTGATCGCACCGGGACGGGAGTTCGACAGATGATCGCTGGAATCTTCGACACGTTCTTCGGTGTGCCGACCCATCCGTTGGCGGTGCACGCGCCGATCGTGCTGATCCCGATCATCGCCGTTGCGGCGGTGGTGGGTTTGTTCGGCACGTCCTGGCGCGACAGGTCGACTGTCCCGCTCGCGGCGCTGTCGGTCGTGATGGTGGCGCTGCTGTTCTTCGCCAAGGAGTCGGGTGAGGCGCTCGAGGAGTCCGGCGACGTGCTCGGCGACGTGGAACGCCACACCGAGCTGGCCGAGCAGACCTTCACGCTCAGCATCGTGTGGATGGTCCTCGCCGTGCTTGCAGGCGCTGCGTTCCTGTTCGCCCGGCGCCGGACCGCTTCATCGCTGTCGTCGGCGGCAGCGACCGAGGGGACCAACCGGATCGTCCTCGGTCTCAACGTGTTGGCCACGATCGCCGTGGTCGTCACGACGATCTGGCTCGTGAGGACCGGTCATGCCGGCGCCGAATCCCGCTGGGTCGGTTGAGTCGACCGGCTCCGGTGACCCCGTCGAGCACCAGTTGAACTCCGAAGCAGGTCATCTCCCGCTCGGGTGACCTTCAGATTATCGATCGCCAACGGTCTGGTGATCGTCGGTTCGGGTGACGGTCAGGTGACGATGACGGGGGTGCCGACCGGGGCGAAGCCCCAGAGGAACGATGCATCGAGGTTGTGCTGGCGTTGGCAGCCACCCGAGAGTCGGGTGCCGAGCTCGTCGCTGGTCTGGTACACCTCACCGGTGGAGACCTTGGTGGGGATGCCGTGGAAACCGATGGCGCCACGTTCGGTCTTGAGCCACCGGATCATGTTCGGCAGGTACGCCTTGCCGTTCCACGCCGTGGACATCTCCGACCGGCTGTACACCTCGTGCGTGCCGGGAATCTCGTTCGCGTAGGTGCTCCCGGAGACGAGCCACGAGCGGATGATCCGCTCGTTCTCGTCGACTGCCCAGACGCGCTGGCCAGCGCGGTCGTAGACGACACGGTAGCCGGAGCCCGAGTTCTCGGGCAGTGGGGGAGCGTCGTCTCCGGCAGAGCCGACGGGCGAGAGGTCCACGCCCCACAGGTCGGTGGCTCCGTCCGCAGGCTTGGGTGTGCGGGTGACCAGCGATTCCTCGTCGGGCCAGACAGTCAGCCCGAGTGCGGTCTCGCGACCGACCACGCCGTCGACGAACATGTCCTCGGCCTGCTGGTACTTCATCACTGCGTCGAAGGTGCTCTGCCCGAACTCGCCGTTCGACGTGCCGGAGAAATACCCCTCGTCGGCCAGCGCATCCTGAAGGCAGGTCACCCCGTCGCCGGTGGCGCCGAGTCGCAACGAAAGGGCGGCGATCGTGCAGCCGCCGTCGGAACGTTCCTGTTCCTCGGGTGCGCCGTCGACGTCGGGATCCGGGTCGGCGAGTCCGGCGAGTTCGACGTCGATCAGTTCCACGAAACCGTCGTCGGCCGCGGCTGCCTGTTCGCTCGCGTCGATGGCGGTGTTGATGTCCTCGAGCGCCTGGTCGGGAGCGTCGGCGGTTGCGACGGACGACGACTCGCCGCCGGCGGTGACGACCGCGCCGAGCGCTGCGAGGCCGAGCACGCCGACCAGCCCGAGGCCGAGGGCCACTTCGCGGCGTCGTTGCTCGACGGGCTTGGAGAACTGCGTCGTCTGGGTTCGTCGACGATCGGGTCCAGCGTCGTGCTGTCGATCGTCCCACTCATCACGCATGGTTCTCCACGTTAGCGAGCCGAACGGGGGCGTGCGGGGAGCCAGCTGATTGTTTCGCCTTTCGACGGACACGTCTTCTCCGCCTGGAGGCGGACGTGGACGACGTCTCGGATCCGTCGCGCAGTGCTCGCGTTCCGCATCATGGATACGTTCCGAATGATGGACCTCTGACCGGTCCGGGGTGGTTCCGGCGAGGTAACTTCGACTCATGGGCATGCGTGAGCGCACGAACGGGTCCGACCTGATGGCAGCGACCAGAGCCCGGCTCGCGTCGCCGAAACTCCCCCGGCTGACGACCCCGATGGTGCGCGATGCCAAGGACCGACCGTTGCGTCCTGCCACCTGGGACGAGGCCCTCGACAGGGCGGCAGTGGGGCTCGGCGCCGCTCGTGCTCGGGTTGCCGATCGGTCCCAACCCAACGCGTTCGGGATGTTCTCCTGCTCGAAGGCCACCAACGAGGTCAACTACCTCGGGCAGAAGTTCGCTCGGATGGTGATGGGGTCGAACAACATCGACTCCTGCAACCGGACTTGACACGCTCCCTCCGTCGTCGGTCGGGCGACAGTGTTCGGAGCGGGTGGTGGAACGGTGTCCTACGAGGAGATCGAGCACGCCGACGTGATCCTCCTGTGGGGTTCCAACGCGCGTGAGGCGCACCCGATCTTCTTCCACCACCTGATGAAGGGACTCGACAACGGGGCGCAGATGTACTGCGTCGACCCGCGGCGTACGTCCTCGTCGAAGTTCGCCGACCTCTGGCTCGGCATCGACGTGGGCACCGACATCGCGCTGGCGAATGCAATCGCACGCGAGATCATCCACGCCGGACTGGTGAACACCGAGTTCGTCGCCCACTCGACGCAGGGGTACGAGGAGTTCGCCGCCTCGGTGGAGGCCTACACACTCGACGTCGCCGCCGAGATCACCGGTGTCCCCGCCGATGCGATCCGAGAAGTGGCCCACTCCTATGCAACAGGTGGGAAGAGTCAGATCCTGTGGACGCTGGGCATCACCGAGCACCACAACGCCGTCGACAACGTGCTGTCGCTCTGCAACCTGGCCCTGCTTACGGGCCACGTGGGGCGCTGGGGCTCGGGGCTCGTCCCGCTGCGCGGCCAGAACAACGTCCAGGGCGGCGGCGACATGGGTGCGCTGCCCAACAAGCTGCCAGGCTTCCAGGACCTCGACAACGACGAGCACCGCCGCAAGTTCGAAGCGGCGTACGGCATGGAATTGAATCCGGTCGACGGAATCCACCTCACACTGATGTTCGAAGCGATGGAACGCGGCGAGATGACTGCGGCCTACGTGGTGGGGGAGAACCCGGCCGATTCCGAGGCCGACATCGACCACGCTCGCAAGATGCTCGGCGGCCTCGACTGCCTGGTCGTCCAGGACATCTTCATGACCCGCACCGCCGAGTTGGCCGACGTCGTGTTCCCCGCTTCCGTGGCGTGGGCCGAGTCCGAGGGCACGGTCACGTCGTCCGAGCGACGTGTCCAGCGGGTCCGCGGGGCGGTCACGCCTCCCGGTGAGGCACGCCACGACCTCGACATCATGTGTGCGCTCGCCGAACGGATGGGCGTGGACCTCGGCACCAACGACCCGCAGGAGTTGTGGGATGAACTCCGCTCGCTGTCGCCGCTGCACGCTGGGATGTCGTACGAGCGGTTGGACTCCGAGGGCGGGTTGCAGTGGCCGTGCCCGTCGCTCGACCACCCGGGATCCCCGTTCCTCCACGGTTGGTTGTGGGCGGAGGATCTCGAGGGTCGCGACCCTGCGCCGTTCTCGGTGGTCGAGCACGAAGGTCCCAAGGAAGCGCTGACCGAAGAGTTCCCGCTTCGCCTGACGACGGGACGCTCGCTCGATTCGTACAACACCGGCGTCCAGTCGAACGGCTACACATCGCCGATCCGCTACGGCGAGGCACTCGACCTGAACCCCGCCGACGCCGCCGACCTCGGCATCGAGGACGGCGAACGAGTGACGGTCACCTCGCCCCGCGGCTCGGTCGAGATGGCCGTGCGGATCCAGCCCGACATCCCCGTCGGGCTCACGTTCACCACGTACCACTTCCCCGACCTGGTCGACATCAACAAGTTGACCAACGACGCGTGGGACAAGCGCTCCGGCACCTCGGAGTTCAAGGCCGCCGCCATCCGCATCGACAAGCTCGACGCCCCGATCCCCGTGGCCGGCACCTGATGCCGGGGTCAGACACCCGCAACACCGACAACCGCAACACCTCCGCAACACGTCGGGACGATCGAAGCGGGCATTCGTGGCTGATCTGAAGCTGCACGTCGACACGTCGACCGAGGCCGAGCGGGTGGCGGTCGATTCGGTGATCGCACCCGACGACCATGCGGTGATCCACGAGTCGGCGCGTTCGGTGCGCGGTGGGACTGCGAGGCGTCGCGATCGGCGTCATCTCCTTCTCCCCGGACTGCATGCGTTGCAGGCAACGGCCGGCTGGATCAGCCCGGGTGGGTTGAACCACCTGTGCTCAGCGCTGCAGGTCCCGCCCGCCGAGGGGTACGGCGTCGCCACCTTCTACGAACTGTTCCGCACGACCGACCCCGGCCACGAGCAGTCGGTGCATCACGTGTGCACGGACACGTCGTGCCACATCGCCGGAGCGGAGGACTTCGCTCAGCGACTCGAAGCGGCCGGGGAGAAGGTCCATCGCGGTCCGTGCCTCGGCCAGTGCGAGAAGGCACCGGCCCGATTCGTCCAGGGCCGCAACGAACCCGATCACGTCCTTGCCGACCGACCCGACGAGCGGATCGTGCTGCCGCAACGAGCCGCCGATCCCGACGTACGACTGAGGCTCCTGCAGCGCGTCGGCGTCGTCGACCCCACCTCGCTCGCCTCGTACCGCGAGCACGGCGGGTACCTCGCGCTGCAACGGGCGATCGACCTCGGGCCGCAGGCGGTGATCGAGGAGATCCGCGCTGCCGGGCTCTCGGGCCGAGGTGGCGCGGCTTTTCCGACGGCGATCAAGTGGCAGGGGGTGGCTGACGAACACGGTCGCCCCAAGCACGTGATCGCGAACGCGGACGAGTCCGAGCCGGGCACCTTCAAGGACCGGATCGTCATGGAGAACGACCCGTTCTCGGTGATCGAGGGGTTGACGCTCGCCGGCCTGGCGACGAGTGCGGAGAACGGCTGGATCTACATCCGCGGCGAGTACCCGTTGTCGACGCTGCGGCTGGAGAACGCGATCGAGCAGTGCCGCACGGCGGGCCTACTGGGCGACGACGTGCTCGGCTCCGGGCAGCGGTTCGACATCGAACTGCGGCGCGGTGCGGGCGCTTACATCTGCGGCGAAGAGACCGCGCTGATGGAGTCGATCGCCGGCTTCCGCGGCGAACCCCGCAACAAGCCACCGTTCCCGTCGACCCACGGGCTGTTCGGCGAGCCGACTGCGCTCAACAATCCAGAGACGCTGCTCAATGCGCTGTTCATCGTCGAGCACGGCGCCGACACCTACCGGCTCGCCGGGACGGAGAAGTCGCCGGGCACCCGCCTGTTCTGTCTGTCGGGGCACGTCGTCGTGCCCGGGCTGTACGAGGTTCCGATGGGTGCCACGCTCGGCGAGGTCGTCGACCTCGCGGGCGGACCCACTGGCACCACGGCGGCCATCCTCATGGGCGGCGCGGCCGGTTCGTTCGTGGGCCCCGACCAACTCGACATGCCCCTGACCCAGGAGGACACCCGTGAGCGGGGCACCACGCTCGGCTCGGGAGTGATCACCTTGTTCGACGACTCGGTCGACTTCACCGCACTCGTCCTGCGAATCGCCGAGTTCTTCGAAGGCGAGTCGTGTGGCCAGTGCGTGCCGTGCCGGGTCGGTGTGGTGCGTCAGCACGAGGTGCTCGTCGAGATGTCCGCCAATGGCGGAACGCTCAGCGATGACCGCAACACGCTGATCGGCGACATGGCACGGGCCATGGCCGACGCATCCATCTGCGGCCTCGGCCACACCGCGTCGGGTGCAGTGCAGTCGGCCATCCGCCTCGGCTTGATCGGAGCCCGTTCATGACCACCGGAGCAGGCGGAGACGGGACAGCGCGGTCGTCGACGACCCAGCCCAGCACCGAACGCACCCCCACCAGGCCGGTCCCGACGAACACCGAGACCGTCACGCAGGTGTCGGTGAAGATCGACGGCGCCGAGGTGACCGTCGATCAGGGCGCCACGATTCTCGACGCCTGCAATGCCCACGGCATCGACACGCCGACCATCTGCTACGCCGAGAACCTCACACCGGTCAACGTGTGCCGGGTGTGCGTTGTCGAAGTGGAAGGCAACCGGACCCTCGTGCCGGCGTGCTCGCGACCCGCCGAGGACGCCATGGTGATCCAGACCGATTCCGACCGGGTCCGACACAGTCGCAAGATGGTGTTGGAGTTCCTCGGCTCGGGTGTCGATCTCAGTCAGGCGTCCGAGATCGCCACCTACTCCGCTCGCTATGGCGCCAACGTGAGCCGCTACGAACACGGCGGGCTGGCGGATCGCAAGGTGATCGACGAACCGATCCGCATCCAGGACGAGTTGTACATCCGGGACTACGACAAGTGCGTCCTCTGCTACAAGTGCGTGTCCGCCTGCGGTGACGACGCGCAGCACACGTTTGCGATCGCCGTCGCCGGACGCGGGTTCGACAACCGGATCTCCACCGAGTTCGACGCTGCTCTGCCCGACTCTGCGTGCGTGTACTGCGGCAACTGTGTCGCCGTCTGCCCGACGGGTGCGCTCCAGTTCACCACCGAGTTCGACCTCCGACGGGCGGACAACTGGCGCGAGGAGGATCAGACGGTCACTCGGACCGTCTGCTCGTACTGCGGCGTCGGGTGCAACCTCGAACTCCACGTGCAGGACAACGAGATCGTGAAGGTCACCTCACCCGTCGACCACTCGGTCACCCACGGCAACCTGTGCATCAAGGGCCGCTTCGGCTACAAGTACGTCGGCAACTGAGACGTCGTCGTGGTCCTCGTCGACGGTGCCAGCATCCGGTTCGCCCGGCACGTTCGCTCAGGTTCTATTGACTTTCCCGGTGCGCTGCCGGACGGAAACCTCATCGTGTCCGATCTGTTCCATTTCGTCGAAGCTCAACAGAGCGGAACCCATTCCGGCCGGCGCATCATCTCCGTGGAATCCCTCAGGCAGATGCACTCCGGCCAGATCCCCGACGACGCCGGCTTCCTGTGCGCCTTCGCGTGCGCGACTCGACGAACCAGGGCCGAAGAGTCGTTCAGCACGAAGGCGACGGGGGAATCCAGATCCTGGCCGGTGGGTCGATCCCCGAACTCGACAACTCCTACCGCACCGTTGGAGCTGCCACTTCGATCCTCGCCATCG
>JBBSOH010000194.1:0-7411 GCA_038259945.1 Acidimicrobiales bacterium | reverse complement strand
GTCGGTCACCACGCGCCTGCCGCCGGTGGGGCAGGGGCCAGACCCACCCCACACCACCGTGAGCCGGGACTCCCGCAGCGCGACCGGCGTCTGGAGTGGGGCCGACCCCTGCCACACCATCATGCGGTGACGGCGGGGCACTCGGCGTCCGCGAATTCTTCGGCTTCGGCGAGGTTGTCGTCGTTCACCGCGACGTACTCGTTGGAGTGCTTGACCTCGACGAGATCGCCCTCGAGCACGCCGTTGCGGATCTCGCCGTGGACCACGACCGGGATGCACTCCTTGAAGATGCCACCGGGGATGCCGTCGTACTCGACGTCGATCTCTGCGTCGCCGAAGGCCATCTTGAACGCCGTCACACCGGGAACGGTCCCGTTGATCGTGCCCGCCTCGACCGTTCCCTGGAGCCGGATCCGACGACCCTCCTCACACCCGTCGCGCGTGCCGACCTCGTCGACGTTGCAGAAGTAGTCGACGGCATTGTTCAGACCCTGCGTGATGATCACGCCGCCGCCGACGAGGACGAGCGCCAGGACCACGATCGGGACCAGGTTGCGCTTCTTCTTCGATGCGGTCGTGCCGTCGTCGGGCGAACTGCGTGGTGTCAGGTCCATGTCGCTCATGATGCGGAGTCCATCGTGGTCCGTCAGGTCCAGTACTTCTCGTCGTCGGGCACCTGTTTTCCGAGTTTTCTCCCGGTGCGCACCAGTCGCCACGCGATGGCGCCGATCGCGGCGAACGTCACCACGTAACTCGTGACGATGAAGCCGGCGTCCTCGAAGAAGGCGATCACCGCACGCCTCCTTCGGCTCGTCGTTCGGCGAGTGCGAGATCGAGGCCTCGGTCGTCGAGCAGGTCCTCCATCGCCATGACTCGCGTCCGATGCAGCATCAGCCACACGTACAGCAGGGAGAAGGCGACGAGACCGACGAGGATGCTGAAGAACATGATGCCGTCGATCTCGGCGTCGAGGTCGGTGTTCAGGATCGTCGCCTCCTGGTGCAGGCTCCGCCAGATCCGCACCGACCAGTGCACGAGCGGGAGCAACAGCACACCGAGCAGACCGATCACGGCCGACCGCTTGGCCCGCTGATGGTGCGAACCGTCGAGGCGGCGCACGGCCAGGTACCCGATGTAGGTGACGAAGAGCAGTGCCGTTGTGGTGAGCCGGGCGTCCCACTGCCAGAAGACGCCCCAGGTGAGGCGGCCCCAGAGCATTCCGACGATCAGGGTGAGGCCGACGAAGATCACGCCGATCTCCGACGACGCACCGGCCATGCGGTCCCAACCGAGCGAATGCTTCTTGGTGAACAAGTACATCCCCGACGCGATCGCCGAGACGATGAACGACAGATAGGCGACCCAGATGGTCGGGAGGTGGATGTACATCAACCGGACCGAGTCGCCCTGATTGACATCGGCAGGCGAGAACACGAGCGCGAACAGCAACAGCCACGTCATGGCGACGACGGCGGCGATCCCGATCGCGCGGGTTGCCTTCGTGCCGGTGGATCGCGTCGCAACCACCTCGGAGGCGGTAGCGGTCCGGTTGGGCTCCAGCGTCGTCATGTCCAGCGTTCTCCTCGGCCACGTCCACCTTCGGGTCAGACCCGAACCTGGACATCTCGGTTCTATTCGTCGATGAGCGGGCCGAACGCGAGGGCTCCGCCGACACCGAACACCACGGCGAAGACCGTCAGCAGACCGACCCATTGCCAGCCGTCCGACAATTCCGCCACGCCGGTGCCGAGCGCGGATTCCACCGCTCTCGTCGCCCCGATCAGGACGGGCGCAACCGCTGGAAGGGTGAGCAGTGGGAGCAGAGTCTCACGGCCCTTCGATCCGGCGGCCAAGCCTCCGTACAGGGTACCGACCGCGGCCAGACCGCACGTCGCGGAGACCAAGGTCGTGACGAGCAACACAACCCCACCGGCCGGGATCGTCTCCCCGTACAGCACCACGGCGGCGAACAGCAGCACCACCTCGAGCAGGAGGAGTTGGATCGCGAGGCCGATCGCCTTCCCGAGGAAGATCGCACGGGCGTCCACACCGGCCACGCGCATCGCGTCGAGCGCTCCGTCGTCTCCTTCGACGGCGAACGCACGCTGCACCAGCAGCAACAGGCTGAACATCGTCGCCAGCCACACCAGGCCGGGCGCGACGAGTTCGAGCACCGCCTTGTTGGCATCGAGTGCGAACCCGAAGATCAGCATCGTCACGCCTGCGAACGGCAGCACCTGATTCGTGAGCACGCGGCTGCGACGCTCGATGCGCAGATCCTTCTTCGCGAACAGCCAGGCGATGCGCCCCGCAGTAAGCGCGTGCCGCCCGCGGTGACCTGGCCGGCCACGACGCCGACGATCCGCGTCGCAAGCGACTCGGCTCGGTCGAGTTCGTGGCTCGCCACCAGGATTGTCGCTCCGGCGGCTGCCGCCTGACGCAGAGTGGCGTCGAGATCGTCACGCCCTCGCTGGTCGAGCCCCGAGTGGGGTTCGTCGAGCAGCCACAGTCGGGCGCGTCGCGCCACGAGGCCGGCGAGAGCCGTGCGTCGCTTCTGGCCCGCCGACAACTTGCGCACCGGCACGTCCGCCAGTCGGTCTGCGACGCCCATCCGCTCCATGGCAGCGCCGATCTCCTCGGTGCTCGCGCCGACGGTGGCACCCCAGAACCGTACGTTCTCGGCCACGGTGAGGTCGGCGAAGAGACCGTTCTGGTGTCCGAGCAGACCCACGTGGGGCCTCACGCCTTCGCGATCCGTGGCCAGATCGTGGCCCATCACGGTTGCGTTGCCGCGCACCACCGGGAGCAGGCCGGCGCACAACCGCAGAAGTGTGGTCTTTCCGGCGCCGTTCGGTCCACGGAGCAGGACGATCTCGCCCGCATCGACCCGCATCGTCGCTCCCGACAGCGCCGGGAACTGCCCGAGGGTGGCAACCACGTCGACCAGTTCGATCACCGGCCCGGACGATGTGGCGGTCGGACCGGGGTCCGACGACACGTCGTCGTCGTCGTTCCCGATCGCTGCCACGGGCTGCACGCTATTGCGACTCACTTCGATCGGGTCGAACACGGACTTCTGTGCGATCCCGACGCCGCTCGACTCGACACACGAGTGCACGACATTCCCTCGGCGCGTACGTGAGCCCGACGACTCACATCGTGCCATCCGTGCCACTACCGTCGGAAACGATGACGGGCATCGACACCGGGCGAGAAGGCTCGACGACACCGACGGGGCCATCGGAGCAGGCCGACATTGCGGCCGGACCGCGATCCGAGTTGCCCGGCGCACGTCGATTCGGCGTGACTCCCGATGCCGATCGAGCCGTCCGTCCCGGACGTTCGGGTCCGATCACCTCGGACCCTCTGACCCGCCGCGGTCGCGTCCGCAAGTGGGATCGCTCACCCGAGCCCCATGACTGGCGGTTCTACGTGGGCGGCGTCGGCAAGACGCTGATCGCCGTCGGATTGCTGATGTTCGGCTTCGTCGGCTACCAACTCTACGGAACGGGGATCGAGACCGCCGCCGCCCAGAACGAACTCCAGGACGACTTCGAGCAGCAGTTGGCGCTGGTGGAGCAGTCGTCGCCTGTCTTCGTCGAAGGCGACGACAGCGGATCGGTCGTCGACGCGCCATCGATCGACAGCGACGACGCCGACGCCCCGACGGGCGCTCCGATCGACAGCGACGACGACTCGACCGACAGCGACGACGCGACCGAAGCCGATCCCGTCAACCCAGCGGGCGAGTCCGTTGCGCCGCCGGCCGTCCCGATCGAAGCGCAGAACATTCCCGCCGACCTCGCCGACGGAGATGTACTCGCCAGGATCGAGATCCCGAGCATCGGCGTGGACGACTACGTCGTCGCCGGCGTCGCAACCGGCGACTTGAAACGCGGTCCCGGCCACTTCCCGGACACGCCGCTCCCCGGCCAACTCGGAAACGCGGCGATCGCCGGCCACCGCACCACCTACGGCCAACCGTTCCGCAACGTCGACCAACTCCGCAACGGCGACGAGATCGAGGTCACGACCCTCAGCGGCGTGTTCGTCTACCGGGTCACGGGCCAGCAGATCGTCACACCGTCCGACTACCAGGTCGTGGCGACCACCGATCCGACCGTGGCGAACCTCACGCTCACCTCGTGCCATCCGGTCTTCACCGCGCGTGAACGGATCGTGATCTTCTCCGAACTCGATCGCGTCGAGTCCGACCCGGTCGGCGAACCGGTGATCAACTACGGCCGGACCGAAGTGGCGAACACAGCCACCGAGATCCCGGGCGACGTCGAACTCCCGGCCGACGACGAGGGCGCCGACGACCCGGTGGACTCGACGGACGACGTCGGGTCCACTGTCGATCCGGTCACCGGGATCGACAGCGAGAGGACCGGGGTCGACGGCGAGAGCACCGGATCGCTCACCGACGACGCTGCAGGCGACGTCGACCGACCCGGCTCGCAGGCAGCCAATGCCGGGATCGCCGACGCGTTCTCCGACGGATGGTTCAGCGACCCGGCCGCCAACCTCCAGGTCGGCCTCTGGGGAGTCGCCGTCGGTACCGTCGCCCTGGCTGCATACGCGCTCAGCCGTCGGTTCCGCCACGACCTGCTCGGCCTGGCCGTCGGCTCGATCCCGTTCACGCTGGCGCTCTACTTCTTCTTCCAGAACGTCAACCGCCTCCTCCCCCCCAACCTCTGAGCCCAACCATCCGGTGTCTGACACCGTTTGGTTGTCAAACGGTGTCAGACACCGTTTGGTTTCGCTGTTGGGTTCACTGGCCGGTGAAGGCGGGGCGGCGCTTGTCGAGGAAGGCGGTGCGGCCCTCCTCGGCGTCGGCGCTGGCCCATGCCGCGGTGCGCAGCGACTCGAACTCGGCGTCGACGCCGAGTGACTCCGACTCCAAGGCGACCTTGTGGGCCTGCATCGTCAACGGAGCGAGCGATGCCAGCCGGCCCGCCCACTCCAGTGCGTCCTCCAGGTGGCCGAGGCGATGGATGCCACCGGTGCGGTGCAGGTCGGCCGCCGTGAAGGTCTCGGCGGCCACGAGCATCGCTCTCGCGATCGGCGGCGAGAACTCCGACTCGACGCGCCGGACCGTCCAGTGGTCGACCACCAGGCCGAGCTTCGCGGCGGGGATGCCGAGCACGCTGTCGGGAGTGGCGATCCGTAGATCACACGCCACGACCAACTGCGTTCCCGCACCGAGCGCCGGGCCGTCGATCGAGGCGATCACCGGGACACGCAGCGACCCGAAGCCGCGCAGCATCCGCCCGAGGTCCGTTGCGAACCGGCCTTCCTCGACGCCGGTGAGATCGGCACCGGCGCAGAAGGCCGGAGGAGTGCCGGTCAGCACGACGACGCGCACCTCGTCGAGCGATGCCGACGAGACACGTTCCTGTGCGTCGATCAATTCGAGGATCGTGGCGTGGTCCAGCGCGTTGCGACGTTCCGGTCGGTCGAGCGTGATCAGTTCGATGCGGTCGTTTCGTTCCACTCGCAGCATGGCGCCGTACGCTACGCGCTCCCCATGGCCGCAGACGAGAAGCCCACGACGCCGTCGGCGGCGATCGACCCCGTCCTGATCAAGCGCGCCAAGATCGCCAAGTGGACGCTGCTGGCGAACCGGGTCGGGTACCTGTTCATGGCGCTGGCGATCGCTTTGTTCATCATCGCGTTCGCCGTCGGTTTCAACTCGACGATGGCCACGCTCGTGATCATCTCGTTGCTCATCGGCAGCGCCCTCCTCGCTCCGTCGATCATCCTCGGGTACGCCGTGAAGGCCGCGTACCAGGACGACCACGAGCGGGGTCTCTGACCGTTCGACAGGCTCGGCCGTCACCCGCGGGATGAATGCCCGACGAGCGGTTACCATCCGGTAACTGTGTCCCAGCGACTTCCCGCCACCGCACGACGCGAGCAGATCCTCGACGTTGCGCTGAACGTCTTCGCCGACGCCGGTTTCCACGGCGCGTCGATGAACGACATCGCCGAAGCCGCCGGAGTGACCAAGCCGGTGCTGTACCAGCACTTCGATTCCAAGCGCGACCTCTACATGGCGCTGCTCGACGACGTGGGCAACCGACTGCTCACGCAGATCGCGAAGGCGACCGCCGAGGCGACCGACGGCAAGAGCACCACCGAGCTCGGTTTCCGCGCCTACTTCCGGTGGGTCGCCGACGACCACGCCGCCTTCCGTCTCGTGTTCGGCGGCGGCACCTCGACCGACGACGAGTTCGCAGCGGCAGTTGCAGCGATCACGGCGCAGGCCGCCGCAGCGACCGTGCCGCTGATCGACGTCGACCGGCCCGAATCGAGTCGGCGCACGCTCGCGCACGCCCTCGTCGGCATGGCCGAAGGCGCCAGCCGCCGCCTGGTGGAACTCGGTGACGACTTCGACCCCGACCAGATCGCGAGCGAAGTCTCGACGCTGGCCTGGGCCGGCCTCCGGGCCCTGTAGGGCGCTCGAGCCCGGCCCGCTCACCGCCACGACGCTCAGACGTCGGGGGTGATCGTCGCGAAGGTGACGGGGCGGAATCGCTGGGCGACTGCCGAGACCCGGGTCCGACGAGCACCGTTGCCCTGGGGATCGCCTCGAGCATGGCGGGCGTCACCACGAGCGGACCGGCCCACCCGGATCGTTCGCTCGAGTGATCTCGAGCATCGGTGGCCACCGCAACCACCCCCGGACGTCGCCACGACCGATGCGGCGTGATCGACGCACACCAGGGTTGGGTTGACAAGTGTTCACTCATCGTGTTGGATGATCGTCATGACCGACGTCCTCGAGCCCACGACCAACGCACCCGATCTTCCGATTCGTCGGCCGAGCGAGAACATCTACCTGTCGGGCAACTACGCACCGGTCGAGGCCGAGGTGACGGCGCACGAACTCCCCGTCGTCGGCGAGATCCCCACTGAGTTGGAGGGTCGCTGGCTGCGCAACGGTCCGAATCCCGAGTCGGTGGGCGACGTGACAAAGCACCACTGGTTCATGGGACAGGGCATGGTCCACGGGGTCCGTCTCCGCGGCGGCAAGGCCGAGTGGTACAAGAACCGTTTCGTGCTCGATGCTGACGATCGCGCCGCCGGTGTGTTCGGGGCGAACACCAACGTCGGTGGTTTCGCCGGCACCACCTGGGCCATGGTCGAGGCCGGCATGCCCCCGTGTGAGATGAGCTACGACCTCGAACCGCTCGGCGTGAATCGCTTCGCCGGCACCCTCGACGGCCCGTTCACCGCCCATCCGAAGTACGACCCGGCGACGGGCGAACTGCACTCGATGAACTACCAGTGGCCCGATCTGGTGGATCACGTCAACTACACCGTCGTCGGGTCCGACGGACGGGTCACCAAGAACCTGGCGATCCCCGTCCCCGACATGCCGATGATGCACGACATGTCGCTCACC
>JBBSOH010000193.1:0-7496 GCA_038259945.1 Acidimicrobiales bacterium | reverse complement strand
GAACCCGAACTGCTGGCCTCGTGCTACCGCCGCTCGCTCGAACTCGCCGCCGAGGCCGGAGCGACGTCGATCGCGTTCCCTGCGATCTCCACCGGTGTGTACGGCTACCCGAAGGAGTTGGGGGCCGAGGTCGCCGTCGAGACGGTCCGATCGGGTTCGACATCCGTCGAGCGGGTGATCTTCGTCTGTTTCGACCAGGCCACGCTCGACCTCTACCAGGCGAAGCTGAGCGGCTGACCCTTCGCTCGTTCGCAGCGTCCGCACTGCCGAACTTCCCGAACTCGGGGGGCTTCCGAGCGACGCGCTTCCGGTGCGTCCGATCCGTGGGCTTCTCGACGTGTCCGGGGTGGACCGGTGATCATCAGGGCGTTCCATCGCGACGGTCGAACGACCCGGCGAAGCCGCGGCTCCAGCAATCGATCCTGCGGGCACTTGCGGGTCCGAGACGCGCTCGTTCACCCCGTCTGAGCTGGCCTTTCGTGCTCTGAGAAACTCTGAAGTACCCCCGTGCTTGAATGGACACCATGAACCGACAGGCGTTCGCCGAGTGCGTGGAGGAGTTGGACGAACGCGCCACGCCGACACCCGCCGTCGACGCCGCAACCCGGGGAATGCGTCGGCTGCGAGCCGAACAACTCGACGAAGTCGACGCCGTCGTGAACGGCGGATCCTTCTACGCCAAGGGATTCCGATCGCCGACGGACTGGCTGACGGTCACCACCCGCGAAGGCGTCGGGTTCTGCAAGGTCACCCTGCATCTGGCCGAGCGCATCCAAAGGATGCCGATCATCAGAGCTGCGTTCGCCGGCGGCGACCTCGCCGAGTCATCGCTGCGGCTGCTCGCCGGTGCGTGGGCCGAATCGGTTGCCGATGTGTTCGAGCGGGACGAGCAGATGCTGTGCGGTTGGGCGACGTCGATGCCCCACGCCGACTTCAAACTCGTGTTGGACACGTGGCGGATGCACGCCGACCCCGACCGTGAAGCCAAGACCTCACAGGAACAGTTCGACTCGCGCGCCGTGCACCTGTCGAAGTTGATGGACGGCATCGGTGTCATCGACGGAATACTCGACCCCGAAGGCTTCTCCCTTCTCCGCGAAGCCATCCGCCTCTACTCCCAACCCGCCGAAGGCGAGACGCGTTCCGCTGCGCAACGACGAGCAGACGCCCTGGTGACGATCGCGCGCATGGCGATCGAGAACTACGTGGCGGTGCCGGGCAAGAAGCGCCGCAAGCCCAAGGTGGTCACCACCAGCAACTACGACGATCTCGCGTCCAAGTGGCACGCCGAACAAGCCGCCAAGGCCACCGCCCACGCCGACGACGCACCGGATGCCGACGCCGATCTGCTCGACCCGGGCGACGCCGACGCCGGCATGGGTTCCGAGACTGCTGCGCCGACACCCCGGCCGCTCGGCGGGGCACTCGACACCGACATCGACCGCAGCATCATCTCCGCCGAAGCCGTCCGGCGCATGGCGTGCGACTGCAACCTCCACCGCTACATCACCAACCCACTCGGCACCGTCATCGACTACGGACGATCACAGCGAGTCGTCTCCGACTCGCTGTTCGACACGCTGCTGATCCGCGACCACGGATGCCGCTGGCCCGGGTGTGGTATCCCCGCCGGCGGCTGCGACGCCCACCACGCCACCCACTGGCTCGATCACGGCGAAACGAAGCCAGACAATCTGGTGCTGTTGTGCTGGTTCCACCACCACCTGCTCCACGAGCAGCATTGGAGTATCGAGCCCCTCGGGGGCGGACACTTCAACCTGAACGATCCGCACGGCGGCGCACAACTCGTGCGCCCGCCACTGGTCGGCATCGCCCTCCCGACCCAACCACCAACCCAACCGGTCCTGCCCTGACCCGGTCGCCTCGTCACGCTGCCTCGATGACGACACCGCTCGAACGTTCACTCCGTCGGATCACATCGTGCCTCGACGAGGCTGGCCAGCCCGACGCGGATCCGTGCGTCAGCGTGCCGATGCCGTGCGACGAGCCTCGCCCGGATACGGAAACCATCGCAGGCGCTCGAAGTCGTCGGTCGTCGTCGGAGCAACCCACTCTCCCGTCGCCTGACCTTCCGCATCGGTGCATCGCCGACGGGCATCGGCCAGGTGCACCCCGAAGTCGCTCGCGCCTCGCACCCGACGGTTCTCGAAGTGCATCTCGCCGTCCGCATACGAGACGTCGTGCAGCGACATCGCCGGATCGCAGCGAGCGTCTCGGTGATGCCACAGCCCGGTGTCGGGTTCGAATCGGTACTCGGGCATCAGCGCTGCGCCGTGTTCGGCAACGAGGTGGACGGCATCGACGATGTAGCGGAAGGTGGCCTCGTCGATGAAGTAGTTGAAGTTCACCCGCACCCAGCCCGGCTTGATCCCTTCGCACCCGCGGTTGATCTCACGCTGGAACTCGTGTGATCGATCGAGGTCGATGCCGAGCAACCGATGACCGTACGGCCCCGCACACGAGCAACCGCCTCGGGACTGGATGCCGAACAGGTCGTTGAGCAGCGCAACGACGAAGTTGTGATGCAGGAACCGGCCGTCGTCGCCATGACGGATCACGAACGAGACGATCGACAGGCGCTCCGCGTTGCGGTTGCCGAGCACCATGATGCGCTGGTCGGCGTCCCACGAGTCGATGGCCCGGCTGACGAAGTCGTGTTCGCGCCGGGCGATCGCGTCGACGCCGACCGCCTGCTTCAACTGGAAGACGAGCCCCGCTCGGATCGACTCGACGATGGCGGGTGTGCCGGCTTCCTCCCGATGTTCGATCGCCGGGTGATAGTCGTGTTCGTTCGTGTTCACATAGGTGACCGAACCGCCACCGGGCACATCGGGGACGCGGTTGGTGAACAGGTCGCGGCGGGCGACGAGCACACCCGGCGTCCCCGGCCCGCCGATCATCTTGTGCGGCGAGATGAACACGGCGTCCTTGTACACGAGATTCCCGGTCGCGCCGGGCTCGCTCATCTCGATTCCGACATAGGGAGCGGCGGCAGCGAAGTCCCAGAACGCCCTGGCCCCGTGAGTGTGCAGCAACGCCGACACGGCGTCGGCGTCGGTGATGATCCCGGTGACGTTCGAGGCTGCCGAGAACGAACCGATCTTCACCGGGCGACCGGCGTGCGCGATGAGTTCACGTTCGAGATGCTCGAGGCACACGTGGCCATCGGCGTCCTCGTCGATGATCACCACGTCGGCGATCGACTCGCGCCACGGCAACTCGTTGGAGTGGTGCTCGTAGGGCCCGATGAACACCACCGGCCGGTCCTCGGGTGCGATGTCTGCGCTCACGCCGTAACGATCGTCGAGCGTGGACGGAACACGGAGCCCGAGGACACCGATCAGCTTGTCGATCGCGCCCGTGGCCCCGCTCCCGCAGAACAGCACCGCGTGCTGGTCCGTCGCACCGACACATGTCGCGATGATCGACCGGGCATCTTCGCGGAATCGGGTCGTCTGCAGGCCGGTTCCCGACGCCTCGGTGTGCGTGTTCGCGTACAGCGGCAGCACGATGTCACGGAGGTAGTCCTCGATGAACGTGAGCGATCGGCCCGACGCCGTGTAATCGGCGTAGACCACGGGGCGCGGCCCGAACGGCCCGTCGATGATCTCGTCACGACCGATGATCGAGTCCCGGATCGTCGACACCAACCGATCGGTCGCCTGCAACGCTCGCTCCTCGATCTCGTGCGGGCGGTGGACCTCCATTCTGGGAGTGTGTCCCCGATGGGTGATCGTCGACAGAGGCGAACGACCCGACCGAGGTGATGTCCGCGGTCGGGTCACCACCAGTCGGTGATCGCCTCGTACACGTCGGGGTGATGCGCCAAGGCGTTGTGCGTGATCCCCGGAAACGTTCGCATCGTCGCGTTCGGGAAGAGTTCACCGTCGGGAGAGCGACCCGATGCACTCGTCGAGGTGACGAGGACATCACCGATCGCCTTGGCCGGCGGGTGCTCGGGGTCGGTCGTGACGTTGCCGGCGATCACCAGATGATCGGCGCGACGGAGACGGTGCGGCCGGTGGAGGAAGTCGCGTTGGCGGGAACCGGGGTCCCGCTCGATCCAGTCCTCGTCGACGATCGCACCGAAGCGAAGGTCCTTGATCCCGGCGCTGCGTTGGTCGAGCCCGAGCCCGACGAGTCGCGCCGCAGGGATCGGCACGGCCCACAGGGCGGAGCTCGCGGCGTTGACGACAGCCTCGAGCGCGGCGCCGGTGTTCGGCACGCCGATCATGACGACCCGACGCACCTTGCTCGTCCAGCGCCGCCCGATCGGGAACCGACGAACGTGCGCCGGTTGGCGGCGCCCGTAGACACAGGCGGACCGGACGACGAGCCCGCCCATGCTGTGACCGATCAGGTTGACCTCGCGCACGCGTACGGGCCATGCAGCCACGAGCTGGTTGATGAGGTGAGCGAGCTCGCGACCGTTGAACGAGATGTGGCGGCCGGTGTTGTAGCGCACCGAGAGCACCGTGACCTCTCTGTCGTCAGCGAGGAGGGTGCCGTAGGTGGTTGATCGGTCGTTCGGGAAGCCCCAGATCGACTCGGTCGACATCAGCCCGTGGACGAGCACGCAGATGCGCGGGCCGGCGTCCAGAGTGGACAAGGCGTCGCGCAGGGCGGCGCGGTCGGCGGGCAGCACCGTGTCGCCTGCCCGGATCGTCATCGGCGTCGACCAGTCGGAGTCGCGGTCGTCGAGTGTGTCGCCGAACAGCCCGTTGACGACCGCCACGAGACCTTCGTTCCGCGCCGGGAGGGACGTCAGCGTCCTCAACAACGCTCCCGCAGGATTCGAGGCACCGCGCGGCGCGGCGAACGGTTCGACAGAGGACACGACAGGAAACGGTATCGGCGGCGGCACATCGCTTGGTCGAGCCGGGCGGAGGCTAGGTTCGGGTGATGGCCGGGCCGGCGATCGAGTTCCGCGAGGCGGTTCGTGCCTTCTCGGACGAGCTGGTCGCCCTGCAGCAGCCGATCCGGATCCTCGACGCCGTCGCGTGGGGTGACGACGTCGCCGCCGACTTCTTCGCCGCCGGGTGCCGCCGACAACCGAACGTCGACGCTGACTACTACGCCACCCGACGGCCGTTGCGGTTCGAACCCGACGAGGTGCGCGCCGGGTTCATCGATCTCCGCACCCGCATCTCGAGTGGGCTGGGAGGAGCGCCGGTCGCCGGCCTGCTCGTGGCTCGGATCGACGAGTACCTGCGGGTGATCGACATGCTCGAAGCCCGGGGCACGCCCGCATTCAGCCCGATCGCGGCGGAGCTGTACGGCGGGATCGACGACGAACTGCATCCCGACGGGCCGACCCTGGCCGACCTCGGCGTGCTGATGGACGACGCGCTCACCCGCATCGACCTCGGCGCGTGGCAACCGCCGGAGGAGCACGAGCACACGGCGGAGACCGGCGTCGCCATCCTCCGCGATCGCCTGGCGTCGGTGTGCGGCGACGAGTTGCGGGTGATCATCGACGACGGGATCGTCGCCGACGCAGCCGCCGGCGGCGACTACATCAAGCTGCGCGCGGACGCGATGTTCTCGGCGCGCGACCTGCGGGTGCTCGAGGTGCACGAGGGTTGGGTCCACGTGGCCACCACGCTCAACGGTCGCCACCAGCCGTGGTGCACGTTCCTCGGGAAGGGCACCCCGTCGACCACGTCGACACAGGAGGGGCTCGCCGTGTTCACCGAGATCACGACGATGTCGTCCACGCCGGACCGGCTTCGCAAGGTGACGCGACGGGTCCTGGCGATCAAGATGGCCCAGGAGGGTGGCACGTTCCTCGACGTGTACCGCTGGTTCGTCGACGAGGGTTTGGCGGAGGCCGACGCGTGGGCGTCGTCGGTGCGGGTGTTCCGAGGCAGCACGCCCGAGGACGGGCCGTTCACCAAGGACCTGGTGTACACCCGCGGGTTCCTGGAGGTCTACGACTTCATGCGGCTGGCGGTGCGGCGCGGGTTGATCGACCGGCTACCGCTGCTGTTCGCCGGAAAGCTCGCGGTGCGCGAACTCGGTGTGCTGGCGCAACTGGCCGAGGAGGGCCTGCTCGATCCGCCGTCGAGGTTGCCGCCACACGTCGCCGACATCAGCGCGCTCGCGTCGTGGATGGCGTACTCCAACCTGCTGAACCGGATCGACCTCGGCCAGATGGAGACCCACCTCGGCTCGGCCCTCGACTGAGGGCGTCACGGCCTCGGGTCTACGCTCCGGCCATGGCGCGCCGCGCAGAACCGAGGGAGGAACGTCACGGGGTGTCGTTCAGCAGCCTGGACACCGAGTTGGCGGCGGGCACGGGCGTGTCCAAGCGGGCGTTGGTCGACTACCTCGACGGCATCGCCGACCGGATCATCCCGGCGCTGCTGGACCGGCCGTTGTCGGTGATCAGGGCGACACGCGCGCCGAAGCCCTTCATGCAGAAGAACCTCCCCGACCACGCGCCCGAGTGGATCGAACGCACTCCGCTCTGGGCGGAGGCGTCGCAACGGACGGTCTCCTACGCGCTCTGCAACGACGTGCGCACACTGATGTGGTTCGCCAACCAGCGCGCCGTCGAGTACCACGTGACGCTGTCATGTGTCGATGACCTCCACGCACCGACGCACCTGGTGATCGACCTCGATCCGCCCGAAGGTGCAGCGTTCGAGGTCGTGGCAGCAGCCGCGCATCGTGTCCACGAGGTGCTCGACGAGGTGGGGCTGGGGGCGGCGGTCAAGTCGAGCGGGGCGAAGGGCGTGCACGTGGTCGTGCCCATCACCGGGGCGTCGAGCGAGGAGGCGACCTTCGCGACTCGTGCGATCGCAGCCCGCACCGAACGGCTCGATCCCGACGCGCTCACCACGGCGTTCCTCAAGGACGATCGCGGCGGCCGGCTGTTTCTCGACGCGACCAGGGGCGGGCTGAGCACGGTCGTCTCCGTCTACAGCCCGCGGCTCCGCCCGGGAGCACCCGTGTCGTGGCCGCTCGCGTGGGGCGAGCTCGACGGGTTCGAACCGGGCGACGTCACCATCGAGAACGCGCTCGGGCTGCTCGACGGGCGGGAGCCGTGGAGCGCTCTGCTCCCCTCGCCGCAGGTGGTACCGACAGTGTTGGTGGAGGAGGGTCGCACGATCCCCACTCCGCGGGTCGCAGCGATGCACGAGGGCAAGCGGCGACGAGCCCGCGAACGACACGGCGACACCTGAACACGGCGTTCTCAGTTCGAGCGACTCTTGACCTTGAACCACCCGTACACGCTCGCACCGACGAAGAGCACGACGGCGATGAGTGTGAGCCACAGCAGTCCCTTGATGACTGCGCCGAGCACTCCCAGCAGTACGAGAAGAATCAGGATGATCACGATGGCCGTCATGGGACCGGTATGCCCGAGCCAGGCTGCTTCGAACCACCGGCTGACTCGACCCCCGCAGACTTCAGACCCCACCCGTGATCAGATCGAAGGGTCGAGCAGGGGCTGGATGAGTGTCTCCCAG
>JBBSOH010000192.1:0-7538 GCA_038259945.1 Acidimicrobiales bacterium | reverse complement strand
GGTGGGACCGGGAACCCTCGCAGCGTCGCCGGCGCGGTGACCACCGAGCGCGAGGAACCGTCCGAGCGCCCCGGATTCACGACGACCGCGACCGGCGTCGACGACCGTGATTCCGGGAGCGAGTTCGGCGAGTCGCGCCGCTGCCGACTCGACCGCCTCTGCGTCGGCCAGGTCGGTCTTGGTGAGCACGAGCAGGTCGGCCTCGGCGATCTGTCGATCGAGGTGCACGCGGACCCACTCCGGCATGTCGCCGTCGAGCAACTGGTCGACGGCGACCACGACCACCACACCGTCGAGGAGGAATCCCGCCGACTGCCCCCACGGCACGACGTTGGCCGGTTCGGCCACGCCGCTCAGTTCGACGATCACGTGCTCGGGTGGTTCCGGTCGTTCGCGGATCTGATCGAATGCCGCTCCGAAACCGTCGATCGACGAGCAGCACACGCACCCGTCGGTCAGTTCGATCGTGTCGCCCGACCGCTTGCGGATCAGCTTCGCGTCGATGTTGATCGCGCCGACGTCGTTGACGATCACGGCGATCGGGCGGTCTGCTTCAGCGAGGATCTCGTTGATCGCCGTGGTCTTGCCCGCGCCCAGGGACCCGCCGACGAACGTGATCGGCACCCGTCGCCCGCCCCACGGCAGGAAATCGGGTTCGACGTACGCCATCCATCCCGAGGCTACGGCTCAGGACGTCTCACATCGGACGCCTCACATCGGACGCCTCACATCGGACGCCTCACATCGGGTCCGAACCGGCGGTCAGGGTCAGGAGAGCGACGAGGTAGGCGGCGACGAAGGAACCGTTGGCCGTGGCGAACCAGTAGAGCCGGTCGGTCGGCCACCAGAACAGCAGCCGCCTCCACCGCGAGTCCGGCTCGACACCGCGCGATGGTCGCTGTGCGGCGGCGACGACGGCCACGATCACGACGGCGGCGGCCACGACGAATCCCCACGTCACGGTGTCGGTCCGGCTGCCTCTCCAGAAGCCGAAGGAGGCGCCGACTGCGATCGCCACCACCCACATCACTCGGCCCGAACCGGTCCGCAGTGACAATGACGGTCCGGTCGATCCCGCGGCGACCTTCACCGACCGCCCTCCGAGTCCGAACAACTTGCGGACTCCTTCGACCACGAGTTCGAACAGCAGTTGGCCGAAGATCTCCAACACGACCTCGGCGATGATCTCGGCGATGAACGCGACGACCGCGACACCGATGACGACGAGTGCGATCGTCATCGCACCGGGTCGGTGCCCATCGACAGGTGGAGCGGGCCGCCGTCGCCCTCGGGCCAGGGGTTGGCCAGAGCGACCTCCTCGTTCAGTTCGACACCAAGTCCGGGCTCGTTCGGCGGGATCACGTGCCCGTCCTCCCACACGATCGGCGTGTTCAGCAGGTCGGCGTGGAAGCCGTTCCACTCACGGATGCCCTCGATGATCAGCAGGTTCGGCAGGGTCGCGGCCAGTTGCACGTTGGCTGCGCCGAGGATCGGCCCCGAGTAGAGGTGTGGTGCGATCTGGCAGCCGTTGGCTTCAGCGATCGCCGCAATCTTCTTGCCGGCGAGGATGCCCCCACAGCGTCCCAGGTTCGGCTGCCAGATCGACGCTGCCTGGTGACGCCCGAGGGCAGCGAACTCCGACACGGTCGTCAGTCGCTCGCCCGCGGCGATGGGAATCGTGGTCTGTGACGCGACTCGGGCCATCTCGTGGGGCAGGTCGGGCGCGCACGGCTCCTCGAACCACAGCGGGTCGAACGGCTCGAGTTCCCGAGCCAGGCGGATGGCTCCGGCGGCGGTGAACTGTCCGTGCGTCCCGAACAGAAGGTCGGCTTTCGGCCCGACCGCTCCGCGCAGCGTCGCCATCATCTGCGCCGAGTTCACCATGTCGTCCTGGCTCGGCATGTGGCCGTCGAAGGCGGTGTACGGGCCCGCGGGGTCGAACTTCAGTGCCGTGAATCCGCGTTCGATCTCGTTGACGGCACGGGCCGCGGCGTGGTCCGGGTTGGTGTACACCTCGCGGAACCCTGCGCTCGGGTACAGGTACGTGTAGGTGCGCAGTTTCTCGTGCACCCGCCCACCGAGCAGATCGTGGATCGGCTTGCCGGCGTCCTTGCCGACGATGTCCCAGCACGCGATCTCCAATCCGCTCATGATGCCGACCAGCGTCGGGTCGGGGCGCAGCGCGTATCCGCTCGAGTAGATCCGCCGCCACATCAGTTCGATCCGGTTCGGGTCCTGGTCGATCACCCAACGTGCAGCGACGTCGTCGACCATCGCGGCAATCGTGTGGGGGCCGAACGTGGCCGCGTAGATCTCGCCGTAGCCGACGATGCCGGTGTCCGTGGTGAGCTTGACGACGATGAAGTACTGGCCCCCGAATGCCGGTGGCGGGTTCTTGATGACGAACGTGGTGACGTCGGTGATCTTCACGTCGCCGAGCCTGCCACACCGTTGCAACCGTCACATCCCACCGGTTTCCGAGCGCATGACGTGAGATGCGACGCTGACCCCGTGTCCGATGCGATCGATCATCTGCCCGACGTCGAAGGCGGCGCCCCGCTTTCCCGATTCGACCTGCTCGAGTTGGCTGACGGAGCGACCTCGACCTCGTTCCGGCTCGACGTGCGCCCCGAACTGTGCACGCCGTTCGCGTTCCTGTACGGCGGATCGGGGATCGCCGCCTCGGTCGAGGCGTCGGAGCGGGCGACGGGACGGCCGCTGCAGTGGATCACGACGCAGTACGTCGGTTCGCCGACGCCGGGCGACGTGGTGGAGTTCGACGTGAACATCGCCGCCGCAGGGCGTGCGACCACTCAGACTCAGGTCACGGGCTCGGTCGGGGGCCGGGTCGTCCTCGCCTCGGTGTGTGCTCACAACGTGCGACCCGCCGGCGACGAGAACGCCTTTGCGACGATGCCCGACGTCCCGGGCCCAGACGATTCCCGCCCGTTCGACGAGATCTTCCAGACGGGCGTGTCGGCATCGTTCTTCGACTCGTTCGAACGTCGGATCGCCGCCGGCAAGTTCGCGCACGAGGCGGTGGGGGAACCTCAGACCGAAGGACTCGCGATGTGGGTCAGGATGTTCGATCAGGGCATCGGCAGCCCGGCGACCCAGGGATTCGTCGCCGACCTCGGCCCGCTCGTGGTGTGCGCATCACTCGGCGTGGCCCCGGGCGGCACGAGCCTCGACAACACGATCCGCGTCGTCGACCCCACACCGGCCGGCTGGGTCCTGATCGACCTGGCGGCCGACGGCTTCCACCGCTCGGTCGGTCATTCGACCGCACGGTTGTGGAGCGAGGACGGTCGGCTGCTGGGAATCGCGCAGCAGTCGGCGATCCTGCGCACCAGCCACCACCGTCCCTGATGTCACGGCCAGTCGTGTTCCTGCTCGCAACCTGTCATTCGGTGTCTGACACCGTTTGACAACCAAACGGTGTCTGGGCACCGAATGACGTCGACCCGTTCCTGCTCCTGACGACGCCGCTCGACGATCGCGAGATCTTCCAGCAGGTATCGACAGGCACCCACGTCGGCAAGGACATCGACGACGGGGCTCTGTCGAGCAACAACGGCGACTACATCGGCAGCCGTGAGGAGCGATCAGACGCCGGTGTCGACCGGGGCCGTCCGTACGCCCTCGGCCACGAGTGCCCGCAGCAGTTCGCCGAGACGGCCGGGTGCGAACCGCGTGCCGGAGTGGGTCGCCTCTTCGATCTCGTCGATGGTCCACCAGCGCAGTTCGTGGAGACGCTCCGCCCGGAGTTGATCCCAGCTCAGGGCAGGCGTCGGCCCGAATCGGGCGGGTACCGGCACGTGGTGGTACACGTCGCGCTGGCCGTCCCACATGCCGTCAATGAAGGGGATCACGTGCTCGCGTGTCCACACGTGAGGGCCGATCTCGGCACCGACGAGTCCCACCTCTTCGTGGAGTTCGCGATGCAGGGCTGTCAGGTGGTCCTCGCCGGGGTCGAGCCCGCCACCCGGCAGCGCCCAGACGGTTGCGGTGGGGAACTCGAAACGCACGAGCAGGATCGAGTGGTCGGGCGTGGTGAGGACGGCCCGCACCGCCTGTCGGATCCGCAGCGGGTCGCTCAATCGACCGGCGTGTCGCGGTTGACGTTGTCGCTGAACGACTTGTACATCTCGTAGACGTCCTTGCACTTCTGGCACACCGGCAGTTGCTTCGGGTCCTTGGACGGCACCCACACGAAGCCGCAGAGTGCTTCGATCGGGGTGCCCATGACCCGTGCTTCGAGCACGATCGCCGCACCGTTCTCTCCGGGTCCGGCCTTGACGATGTGGGCCGACGTGGGCTCGCTCGTCTCGTTCTCGGAATCCGTGGTGGTGTCGAAGTCGATCTGGGGCATCGTCTCGAGGTCGGTCATGTCGTCATTCTTGCAGGCGGACGCGCCGTCGGCGGATCTCGTGAGCGGCCGACGCACGTTCGACAACAGGTGGTGAACATCGAGAAGCGTCGTCCGACACCAACGTCAGTGGGGTACGGTCATCTCATGTTGATCACGATCATCGTCGCCGTCGGGGCCGCTGCTGCGGCCATCGGTGGTGTGATCGCAACGCAGCGCGAGCCCGAGCCGGCACTCATTCCGATCCCGGTGAACCGCCCACGTCGGCCCCGAGCCGACTGACGTCGGTTCCAGCCGAGCGAACCCCGAGTCGGGCGTCGAGTTGACCGACTCGACCCTGCACCGACGGTCGGTGATCAGCGTCGGAGTCGTGCCATCTCCGCTTCGAGGTTCGCTCTCTCCGCTTCGAGGTTCGCCCGGGCGGACGTCTCCCACCTGGCGGAGCCGGAGTCGGTCGAGTAGATCCGGGTGCGGCCGATGAATGCGGCCAACACGTCGGAGCGGCCTGCGATCCATGCGTCGTCGTCGAAGTGGGCATATTCGGCCCGCACGTTCGCCACGTACGCGGAGTAGTCGTCGGGCGCTGCGCCGAGGATCGCCAGGTCGGCGTCGTAGAGCACGGCCGTGTCGAGATCGTCGGGGTCGCGATGATGTGCGGTGCCCTCGACCATCGTTGCGACCGACTCGGCGCGCCCATCGGCCCATCCGAGTTTCGTGAGGTCGCGTCGAGCGAGCCGAGCGCTGGCTCGTTCGTTCGCCGACGAGCGAGGCTCGTAGACGGCATCGTGGAACCATGCCGCCGCCACCACGGCTCCGAGATCCTCGATCGCCTCGTCCGATGCCAGCGCGTCGACGTGACGCACGACGGCGAGTACATGGTCGAGCGTGTGGTACCGGCGGTGGCGTTCGCGGTGTCGACGGACGAGAGTGCTCAGCACGGAATCGTCGCCGACGAGTCGAACCCACTGGGCGCGTTGCTCGGCCAGCGGGTCACCGGTCTGGTCGAGGTCGGTCGACGTGGGTTCGCCTGGGTCGTCGGGCACGGGTCGAGTCTCGCGCACGCCGGCCCGGTCGTGGCATGCTCAGCCAGTGGCGATCCTGATCGACGAAGCCCGTTGGTGGTTCCAGGGGCGCAAGTGGTGCCACCTGGTGAGCGACGTGTCGTACGACGAACTGTTCGTGTTCACCGATGCGCTCGACATCCCCCGCAGGGCATTCCAGGGCGACCACTTCGACATCCCCGAGGAGTACCGCGACGGCATGATCGCGGCGGGCGCAGTCGTGGTGGAGAGCAGGGAACTCGTGCAGCGTCTGCGGGCGGCAGGGCTTCGACTCAGCCCGAGGGAACGTCGGGCACGAACGGCCGCCGCCCAGACCTCCGAACCCTGACCTCGGACCGCTGACCCCTGACCTCCGAACCCTGACCTCCGACGTCTGGCGGTGCGAGTTCATTCGCTACAGGTCGAGCACTCGTCCCAGAGCTCGTTCGAGCGACCACATCTCGCTCACCGAGAGTCGCCCGACGACGTCGCCGATCCGACTGATGTCGGCCGCTCGGAGTTGATCGGTGAGCACGCGCGTCGCGATGCCATCGACCTCGATCTCGGGTCGGAACGAGCTCGGCTGGGCTCCCGTCGACAGGGGTGCGACGAGAACTGTCGACCACGGAAGCAACGCATTGGACTGGACGACCACGCCGGGTCGCGTCCCCGCCTGCTCGTGTCCGACCGTGCGCCCGAGCCGAAGTCGCACGACGTCACCCCGAAGCATCGGAGACCCCACCGAGTGGCTCATCGAGACCGTCGAGTTCCGCGCCGAGTCGGCGCATCTCAGCTCGGTCGACGGAGTCGTTCATCAGCTGCGCAGCCTCCGCCGCCAGGACCTCGGGCTCCCAGAGTCGGTCCGCAGCGGCGACGAGTGCGTGGCGAATGGCATCGGAGCGCGACAGGCCCGTCGCTTCGAGTCGCCGAAGGGAGCCGAACGATTCGAGGTCGAGTCGGACCGACACGGGAAAGGCGAGTTCTGAAGCCATGTCGAGGAACGTATCACGAGACGTGATACATCGATCTGGTGGCGTGCTCATGCTGCCCAACGGGGTGCGTCACCGAGCAGGGCGCGTGGACAGGAGACGGATCGCCCGATGACGAACCACTCGACCAACTCGATACCGAAGAGGCTCAGTTGCTCGTCGATGGTGAGCCAGCGGTCGACGTCGTCGAGTTCATCCGAGCCGCCCGGCCGCATCGACGCGATGATCACCGCTCCGATGTGATCGATGCGGTGCCCCCGCTCGATGATGTGGTCGGCCACATGGAGGATCGAATCGTTGTCGACCGTCCCATGGATGTTCATGATCGTGGACCCGCGGCGCTCGGCGTCGAGCAGGATCGCCAGGGTCTCGTAGGCGGGCGGATCGGACGCCAACTCTCCGATCAGCGTGAGTGCCAGACTCGGATCGTCGATCGTGTCGACGTCGGCCACTGGGAGTCGCAAGCCGGAGATGCCGCTGACGGCAGGCTGCGACGAGGCGACGTCCGTACAGCGTCGTGGATCGGGACGGTGACGGAGTGGTCTGCGGTGGTTCATGGGTCCCCCTGAGGGATTCGTCGGGCGCATGCCCGGAACGGAAACGGGGGAGGGAGTCGGTTTGACCAACAGTACGCCGGGGGTGTCACACTCTGGACGTGGCAACGATGAGTTCAGACACCGACACGCCGTTCACGCCGACCGCCGACGAACTCGTCGCCGGCAACGAGCGGTTCGCCGAGGCATTCGCCGATCAGGATCTCCAGGTCAGCCCGACACGCAAGATGGCCGTGGTGACCTGCATGGACTCGCGGATGGACATCTTCGCACTCCTCGGCCTCGGCCACGGCGAGGCACACATCATCCGCAATGCGGGTGGAGTGATCACCGACGACGTGATCCGCTCGCTGTGCCTCTCCCAGCGCTACCTGGGAACGCGCGAGATCGTGCTCGTCCATCACACCGACTGCGGCCTGATGTTGGTCACCGAGGACGGGTTGAAGTCCGAACTCGAAGCCGAGATCGGCGTCAAGCCGTGGTGGGCGGTCGAGTCCTTCGACGACCCCTACCTCGACGTGCGACAGTCGATGAAGCGGCTGGCGATGACCCCCTTCGTGCCGCACAAGGAGTACGTGCGCGGCTT
>JBBSOH010000191.1:0-7540 GCA_038259945.1 Acidimicrobiales bacterium | reverse complement strand
GGCAGTGGGTCGCGCGGCGGTTGGCGCCAGATGTTGGTGTTCGTGGTGTTGTTCGCCGGGCTCGGCGTGATCCTGTGGCGCGTCTCACGCGGAATCAGTTCCAACCGCAGGACGATCGACGCCGGCATCGGTGACGCCGGCACCAGTGACGCCGGCACCGGAGCGGACGCCGGGTCGGACACCGGTTCCGACGTCGAGCCCGACACCGCCTGACCACACGGACCGGCGTCGGCGAAGCGCGCCGACCGGCGATCTGCGCCACGGAACGATCGCGAGCGCGACGACCGCACAGCGATCGGGCGCGTCGGCAACCGAACGCGTGTGCGCCGATCCGCGTTCACGGCCGCGACCGTCATACGGTCGCCCCCGTGAACGCGCCGACGCATCTCCGCAACGACGACCGACGACTCGAGGGTCGACGGGCGGTGATCGTGGGTGCGGGCCAGACCCCCGGCGAGACCATCGGCAACGGTCGGGCCACCGCCATCACGTTTGCTCGGGCCGGCGCTCGACTCGTGCTGGTGGACCGATCGGCCGAGCAACTGGCCGACACCGTGGCGATGATCGGGGCCGAGGTCGAGGTCGACGGTTCCACCGAGGTCGTCTCCGTGGTCGCCGACATCACGGAGCACGACGCGCCGGACACGATCGTGCGCACGGCGGTCGAGGCGCTCGGCGGGATCGACATCCTCCACAACAACGTCGGAATCGGTGCCGGTGACGGCCCGCCGCACCACCTCAGCGACGATGCCTACGACCGGATCATGGACGTCAACCTGCGCGCCCTGTGGCGCACGTGCCGCGCGGCGGTCCCCGAACTCCGCCGATCCGACCACGGCGCGATCGTCAACGTCTCGTCGCTCGCCGCCATCGCATCCGCCGGCAACCTCACCGCCTACCGGCTGTCGAAGGCCGGCGTCAACACCCTCACGACGAGCCTCGCCATCACCAACGCGAAGTACGGAGTGCGTGCCAACGCGATCATGCCCGGCTTCGTCGACACTCCGATGGGCGTCGACGCAGCAGCGGAAGCACTCGGCGTCGACCGTGACGCATACGCAGCGGGCCGCGCACGACAGGTGCCGCTGGGACGCCAGGGATCGGCATGGGACGTGGCCAACGCCGCACTCTTCCTCGCATCCGACGAAGCAGGCTGGATCACCGGCGTGATCCTGCCGGTGGACGGCGGCCAGTCGATCCGGATCGGCTGACCACCAGCGTCGCAGACCAGACCGACCGACCTGATTGCATCGGTCCGGGTTGAATGTCACCAGGTTCACCTGTCGGCGTTCGATGTCAGCCGGGCGACATCAGCCATGGGAATCGACGAGACCACGGATCAGTGCAACGAGGTCAGCTTCGAGCTGCTCGCGTGATCCGAAGCCTGCGTGGAGCGTGCCGACCGCGCCCACGAGGGCCCCCTGGATGATCCCGGCGATGTCCTTCGCCCGGTCTCGCGGCACACCGTGGAAGCGGTGCAGCACCTCGACCTCGAACACCACGCCGGCCCGATCCGGGTCGGCGACCGACGCGATGGTGGAACCCGGACGCGACAGTGCGGCCAACACCCCGCCGCGACGAACGACTCCGTCGAAGTACGCCCTCACACCGACACGGATGCGGTCGGTGTCGGGGGCTGCGTCGCGCAGAGCCCGCCACACCTCACGGCCCAGGCCGCCGGTCTCACGCCGGTACAGCTCCACCAACACCTCGTCACCGTTCTCGAAGTGGCGGTAGGGCAACGCCTTGGACACCCCCGCCTCGCTCGCCAGCCGTTCCATGCTGAGCGCAGCGGCGCCGTGCTCGACGACCAGGCGTGCGGCGGTGTCGAGGAGTTGGCGTCGACGGTCGTCGCTGCGCATCCGACGGCGCGGCCCGCTGCCGACTGCGGCTCCCGTCATCGCGTTCAAGCGCCCAACAGCGTCCGGTAGTTGTCCTCGTAGAACAGCTGGCGCGCGGCCTGGTCGACGTCGCACGCATCGAACGACTTCTCGAACTTGCCGATCGGGTCCTTCGTGCCCTCGGGGTGCGGATAGTCGCTGGAGAACAGGTACAGCTCCGGCCCCGAGTGGGCGATCATCTGGGCCACGTCCTCGCCAGGGAACGGCGTGAAGCGAATCTGTCGACGAATGAAGTCGGACGGCTTCATCGACAGCTCCGCGATCCGCGGTTCGGTCCGCGAGAAGCTCTTCGCGGCGTAGTCGAGGCGGCTCATCAGCGACGGGGCCCACGATGCACCCATCTCGATCACGCCGCAGCGCAGCCCGGGGAAGCGGTCGAAGACGCCGTCGAGGATCATCACCGACAGCCAGGTCTCGGCTGCGTGGTGAACCGATGGCAGATCCTTGCCGCGCAGGTTCTCCCCACCGCCGTGGAGGTCGACCGGGCGGGGGAGGCCGTTGTCGTGCCATCCCTTGGACACCGAGCTCTTGCCCCCACCGATGTGCATCACGATCGGGATGCCGGCGTCCTGGATCGCCGCCCACACGGGGTCGTTGTCGACGTGGGCGGGAGAGCGTCCGGCGGACGTGGCGTGGGCGAGCCAGAGCGCGCCGCAACCCATTTCGAGCGCCTCGTCCAACGCCGCCAGGCTGCGGTGCGGATCATTGAGTGGCAGGAAGCCCACGCTGACCAGGCGATCGTCGCCGTTGCAGAACTCGGTCATCATCCGGTTGTGTGCGCGCGTGCCGCCGTAGACGACGTCGGGGTCCTGGGAGAAGGCGAACAGACCGACCGAGAAGGTGGAGAAGACGAGTTGGGACTCGAAGCCGAGGAGGTCGAGCGCCCGGGTGCGTTCGGCCGGGTCCATCGCTCCGAGCGCCAGCCAGCCCTTGGCCGATGCGATCACGTCCTCGGCGAGTTCGTCGGCCTTGGCTTGATCGCCGATGCGCGCCAGACCCTGCGCGATCTTCGAAGCGGCGCCGACGCCGCCCTTGTCCAGTGACGGCGTCAGGTCGGGCAACAGCTCGCGGACGGAGGGGTCCGCATGATCTCGCAACCACGTCAGACCTTCCATCAGGTGACTGTCGGCATCGAGGACGTGGGAACGGTGGGCGTACGGCATCGGTGGCTCCTGGACTGGTGTGGACGGACCACAAGTTACGGTTTTTCACTAGAGTCCGCAAGTCGATCACCGCCAGCGACAGACCTACCCTGCTCGCCATGACGCCCGAAGAGTTCCGACGCGCCGGTCACGAGTTGATCGACTTCATCGCCGACCATCTGGACACGAGTGCCGACGCCGACGGCGCCTCGAACGAGCGCAGCGTCGCTCGTCGACCCGTTCAGCCGAGCATCGCTCCCGGCGATGTCCGTGCTGCGTTGCCCGAGCGCCCACCCACCGAACCCGAGCCTTGGGACGCAGTGATGGCCGACGTCGAGCGGGTGATCGTGCCGGGAATCACCAACTGGCAGCACCCCGGATGGTTCGCCTACTTCCCGGCGAACGTGAGCTATCCGTCGATCCTCGGCGAACTGCTGTCGGCGGGGCTCGGCGTGCAGGGGATGAGCTGGGTCACCTCGCCTGCGTGCACCGAGGTCGAGACGCTGATGCTCGACTGGATGCAGGAACTGCTCGGCCTGCCGGAGTCGTTCCGTTCCACCAGCGACACCGGCGGCGGCGTGATCCAAGGCTCGGCGAGCGAGGCCACACTCGTGGCCATCCTGTCGGCGCGGTACCGGGCCACGACGGGTGCCGTCAACGTCGACGGAGACACGACGAAGCTCGTCGCCTACGCCACGAACCAGTCGCATTCGAGCATCGAGAAGGGTCTGCGGATCGCCGGCATCGGCACCGACCGAGTGCGGATGGTCCCGCACGACGAGCATTTCGCAATGCGACCCGACGCACTGCAAGAGATGATCGCCACCGACCTCGCTGCCGGGCTGATTCCGTTCTTCGTCAACTCGAACCATGGGTCCACGTCGTCGATGGCGTTCGATCCGTCGACCGACATCGGAGTGATCTGTCGCGAACACGGTGTGTGGTTCCACGTGGACGGTGCGATGGCCGGCATCGCTGCACTGGTCCCCGAGTTCCGGTGGGTCAACAGCGGCATCGAACTCGCCGACTCCTACTGCACCAACCCGCACAAGTGGATGGGAGTCAATTTCGACTGCACCACCTACTGGACCACCGATCGGGCATCGCTGCTCGGCGCCCTGAGCATCCTTCCCGAGTACCTCCGGTCGGCCGCTGCCGAGTCGGGCGCCGTGATCGACTACCGCGACTGGCAGGTCCCGCTGGGCCGCCGGTTTCGGGCTCTCAAGCTGTGGTTCACGATCCGGATGGACGGAGTCGATCAGTTCCAGGAGCGGATCCGACGCGACGTACAACTGACGCAGGACCTGGCCGCCACCGCCCGGGCCGACGACCGATTCGAGGTCCTCGCACCACACCCACTGAACCTGCTGTGCCTGGCCACGAGTGCCGGCGACGAGGCAACCGATGCACTGATCGAGCGGGCCAACGCCTCGGGCACCGCACTGTTCACCCGCACCGTGCTCGACGGTCGATCCGTGCTGCGCATCTCGATCGGGTCGCACACCACTCGCTCCGAACACGTCGACGCCGCCTGGGAACTGCTGCAACGGTCTGTGTGAACATGGCCCGATGACGCGCCCCGTTGCACTGATCACCATGGCCACCGGATACGTGGGCCCTGCGCTGGCACGGACGATGGCCGACCGCGGCTTCGACCTCGTGCTGCAGGGGACGGCCGACTCCGACTCCATGGTCGGCGTCGAAGTGTCGTTCGGCGACCAGATCCCCGACCTCGAGGCGCGCGGCGCACAGGTCGAGACCGTCACCGATGTCGATCTGAGCACCGCCGACGGCAACCGGGAACTCGTCACCCGGTGCATCGACCGGTTCGGCCGGCTCGACTCGGCCTGCTTCGTGACCGGCGCGATCATCGTCGGGAAGTTCCTCGACATGACAGAGCAGCAGTGGGAACGGATCAAGAGGACCAACCTCGACATGGTGTTCCATGCGCTCCAGGCGGTGCTCCCGCCGATGGTCGCCGCGGGTTCGGGTCAGGTCGTCGTGTTCACCTCGTCGACCGGCGGCCGGCCCGACCCGATCACCTCGATCTACGGCGGCACCCGTGCCGGGGCGAACGGCATCGTGCGTGCCGTCGGGTTGGAACACGCACGTGACGGCATCCAGGTCAACGCGGTCGGCACGAACTTCATGGACTTCCCCGGCTTCATCGCAGCGAGCGGTGCGGACGATCCCGAACGCCGAGCGAAGATCGAAGCGCAGACGCCGATGCGCCGCCTCGGCACGATGGACGAACTGGTCCACGTGACCGCTCCACTGCTCGACGGGATGAACCGGTTCCAGACCGGCCAGTTCTTCGACTTCTCCGGCGGTTGGGGCGCCTGACCAAGCTCCCCTCCGCCACCGCGGCGTCGGAGGATGTCGGGTGCCCGGCGCGAGATCGAGCACACGGAGACGCCGTAGTGTTGCGCCGATGAAGTCCCGGATCGCCGTCGTTGCGCTCACCGCACTCGTTCTCGGCGCCGTCGTCGCCTCGACGGTGTCGGCCGCACCGGGAGGCAGGATCGAACTCGACGATCCCCCGGTTCGAACCATCGACACCCGCACCGGTCAGGGTGCTCCGCAGGGAAAGGTCACCACGATTCCGTTGGGCTCGGGCATCCTGCAGGTCTGGGCCGTGTCTCCCGAGGCGTCGGGTTCGGCGGTCGTCCATCCGTGCAGCGAGCCCGCTCCCACCGACCGCATCACGTTCCGCCTCGACCCGGCGCAGCCCGTCCAGTTCAACCGGATCTTCACATCGGACACCTCGTGCCTGACGTCCACCGTGCCGATCCATGTGATCGTCGACGACGGCGGCAGCGTCTCGGCTGCGTCGGCCGGAACGGGCGACCAGTACGTGTCACTGCCCGGCCCGATCGACGTGTCGACACAGTCACTCGCAGAGAACGCCACCACCCGGATCCCACGACCTGCTCAGGTCACGACCGACGCGACCGCGGCAGTCATCGGGTTGGAGGCGCTGCAGAACGAGGATCCAGGATTCATCAGCACGTACGGCTGCGACGGCCAGCGGCCCGTGTTCGCCGACCTGTCGTTCTCACGTGGGCGGGTCGCCAACGTCGCTGCTGTGCCCTTGGCCCCCGGCGAGGACATCTGCGTCTACGCCAGCGCGTCGGTCACGCTGCGCACCACGCTGCTCGGCGAACTCCGTGGCGACGGCCCGAACCCCGAGGCGCTCCCGCCGAGCTGGAACTTCGTCCCCGCCCAGGTGCCGGCCCCGAGCCTGCGCTCGATCAACCCGGTCCGCCGACTCGACACCCGCGACGGAACCGGCCGGGCCGCCGTCTCGAACGCCGGCGTACTCCGCCCCGACACCTTGCCGCTGCGCGCGAACACCACTCTGGAACTCTCCTTCGACGACCTGGTCGGGCCGCTCACGACCGCCGTGAGCATGAACGTCACCGCGGCGAACGCTCAGGCCGACGGCTTCCTCACCGTGTGGCCGTGCGACGGCCCCCGCCCCCAGGCATCGAACGTCAACTTCACGACGTCGGGTGCCGTGCCGAACCTCGTGGTCACCAAGCTCAGCCCGATTCAGACCGTCTGCATCGAGGCGAGCAGCGAGGTGGACGTGATCGCCGACGTCAACGGCACCTACGAGGACGACGGCGGGTTGAATGCCGTTCCGGTCGAACCGGTCCGCATCCTCGACACTCGCTCGTCGGTCGGCACTGCGATCGCCGGTCGCGTCACGGCCGGCAACGAGATCGAACTCCAGGTGACCGGTGGCGACGTCCCCGCCGACGCAGGCGCCGCCACGCTGAACGTCACCGCTACCGGATCCGACCAGAACGGATTCGTCACCGTCTACCCCTGCGATTCGGCTCGGCCCACCACGTCGAACCTCAACTTCCGGGCCGGTGAAGCAGCCCCCAACCTCGTCACCACGGCGCTGTCCGCCGCCGGCACGGTGTGCCTGTACACGTCGAACAACGTCCACCTCATCGCCGATCTGTCCACCTGGTACGGGCTCGATCGCCCGGCCGGCCTCGTCGACCTCGCGCCGACCCGCGTTCTCGACACTCGCCAACCGATCGGTGTGGCGGCCGCCGGGCGGGTGGCACCGTCGAGGGTGGTCGAACTCGACTTCGCGCTCACGCCGAGCGTCGCCGCCGATGCCGACGCCGTCGTGATGAACGTGACCGCAGCACAGGCTGAGGGGATCGGATTCGTCACGGTGTGGCCGTGCGATCAGACCCGGCCGACCGTGTCGAACCTGAACATCCGCCCCGGTCGGACCGTGGCGAACCTCACCACCGTCAAGCTGTCGGCCACCGGCACCGTCTGCCTCGCCACGACGAGTTCGACCCACCTCATCGCCGATGTCGCGGGCTACCTGACCGACGTCCCGGTCAGCGGCAATGCTCTGATCCTTCGTTCCTGAACGGGTCGGTCGGGGTGTGACCCCGACCGACCGCCCAGCCCCGACCGGTCTGTCAACGCGGAAGGACAAGCAGGTCGCGTAGCATCCGTGCGGTG
>JBBSOH010000190.1:0-7564 GCA_038259945.1 Acidimicrobiales bacterium | reverse complement strand
TGGCTCCGTTCATCGAGTCCCAGCTGGCGGCGCCCTGGCCCGGGATCGACGACCATCCGCACATCGACGAAATTCGGGAGCGACACGCACTCGGTGGCGTCGATGCCATCGCCACGATGCCAGCCGACTGGTGGCACGAACTCGGGGCCATCGGCGACCTCGACGATGTCGTCGCCCACGCCGAAGCGTTGCGCGAGGCCGGCGTGACCGAACTCGCATTCTTCCCGGGCCCGACCGTCGAGTTCACCCGGGGCGACCTCGATGCCGTTGCGAGGATCCGAGCCGCTCTCCACTGAACCGCCAGGCGCCTCGCGCCGTCAGGGAGCGGGGCGACACCCGCAGAACGTCACACGGCGAGTTCGCACCAGGAGCGGTACTGCTCCACCTCGCCGCGCACGACCTTGTTGTAGGTCTCGGCGATGGCCGTGGTCATCGGACCCGGGCACGCGATCTCGCGATCGTCGACCGAGTTCACCGGCGTCACCTCGGCAGCGGTACCGCAGACGAACGCCTCCTCGGCGATGTACAGGTCGGTGCGCGCGATGTTGTCGATCACTGCGTCGTAGCCCAGGTCGCGTGCGATGGTCAGCACCGTGGACTGGGTGATGCCTTCGAGTGCGCCGGCCGAGAGCGGCGGGGTGATCAACTTGGCGTGACGGACGACGAAGATGTTCTCACCCGAGCATTCGGCCACGAGTCCGTTCGGGGCGAGCATCACGGCTTCGTCGTAGCCGGCCTTGAGGGCCTCGACCTTGGCGAGCGACGAGTTGACATAGTTGCCCGTGGTCTTGGCGGCCGGCGGCATCGTGTTGTGGTCGTGGCGTGTCCACGACGAGGTCTTGAGCCGCACGCCCTTGGCTGCGGCCTCCTCGCCGAGCAGCGCCCCCCAGGGCCAGCAGGCGATCGCCACGTCGGTCGAACACGGCAGCGTGTTCAATCCCATCTCGCCGTAGCCCAGGTAGGCGAGCGGTCGGATGTAGCACGACGACAGGCCGGTCGACGCGACGGTCTCCTTGCAGGCGTCGATGATCTCCTGCACGGTGTACGGGATGTCCATCCCGATGATCTTGGCCGAGTTGAACAGACGCTCGATGTGCTCGGTGAGGCGAAAGATCGCGGGTCCGTCGGCGGTCTCGTAGGCGCGGATGCCCTCGAACACCCCGGAGCCGTAGTGCAGACCGTGCGTGAGCACGTGGACCTGCGCCTTGTCCCAGTCGACGAGGTCGCCGTTCATCCAGATCTTCGGGGTGGGTGTCAAGGGCATGGTGAGCTCCGGTGCATGTGGGCGCAACGCCCGGAAGTGCCTGGCACTTTCGGGGCGATGCGGGGTCGTTGGGGTCAGTTTTGCAGGCGGGCCGCGATGATGTCACCGACGTCGGTGGTGCTGCCGGTGACAGGATCTGCGCACGCGGCGCGGATCCGATCGGCGGCGTCGCCTTCGCCGAGGAAGTCGAGCATCAGCGCTGCGCTGAGGATCGCCGCGGTCGGGTTCGCCTTGTTCTGGCCGGCGATGTCGGGTGCGGAACCGTGAACGGGTTCGAACATCGACGGACCGGTGCGTGCCGGGTTGAGGTTGGCCGACGATGCCAGACCGATCCCGCCGGAGACGGCGCCGCCGAGGTCGGTGAGGATGTCTCCGAACAGGTTGTCGGTGACGACCACGTCGTAGCGGTGCGGGTCCTGCACGAAGTAGATGCATGCTGCGTCCACGTGGTTGTACGCCGTGTCGACCTGCGGGTACTCGGCGGCGACCTCGTCGAAGGTCCGTTGCCACAGGCTGCCGGAGAAGGCGAGCACGTTGGTCTTGTGGACGAGCGTGAGGTGTTTGCGTTCCCTGGTCGTGGCGAGGTCGAACGCGTACCGGATGCACCGCTCCACTCCCATCCGCGTGTTGACCGAGCCCTGGGTGGCCACTTCGTGAGGCGTGCCGACGCGCAGCGCCCCACCCTCGCCGGTGTACGGGCCCTCGGTGTTCTCACGGATCACGACGAAGTCGTGGGGTGTGTCGCCGCCGGGTGCGGTTCCGAGGAAGGGCCGTTGGTTGATGTACAGGTCGAGTTCGAAGCGCATCTTCAGGAGGAGGCCGCGCTCGATCACACCGGGCATCACGTCGGGATGGCCGACGGCGCCGAGCAGGATGCAGTCGAACGTCCGCAGTTCGTCGAGCGTGGCGTCGGACAGGATCTCGCCGTCGCGCAGGTGGCGCTGGCCGCCCAGGTCGAACTCGGTCGTGGTGATGCCCACGCCGGCCGCCCGAACGACCTTGATCGCTTCGGCCGTCACGTCCGGCCCGATGCCGTCTCCACCGATCACTGCAATGTTGTGCGTCATACGGGCGACGATCCTACGACACGCCCTCACACGGGGCACCTTTGCGACCCGCTGACCGGTCACGACGGTGCCGGGCACGAAGAGCGACGCATGTCGAGGTTCGGGTCTGACCCCAACCTCGACATCGACGTGGTCACGAGTGTGCCGGGCAGGACAGGACGTTCTCGAACGAACGACGGGAAGAGTCCGCCCGCCCGGTCAACCGGGTTGTTGCGGTCGCACCGTGGTGGATGTCGTCGACGTGCTGCTCGTGGACGGCAGCGTGGTCGTGGTCGTGGTCGTGGTCGATGTCGTGGTCGTCGCGGTCGTCGGTGGCGGAATCGTGGTGGTCGTCGTGGACGTGGTGGTGGTGGTGGAGGTCGACGTGGTGGATGTCGTGGTCGTGGTGGTGGTCACGGTCGGTGGCACGGTGGTCGGCGGGGACGTGGCCGGCGGTGATGTCGGCGGCGGGGTGGTGGTGGTCGGCGGAGGAGGGGCGGGTGGCGTGCGCCACGGCGACGTCGACAGCATCGGGCGGTACCGCGCCGGATTGGGCCACGCGTCGCGGAGCATGTTGCGTGCGTTGTTCGAGACCGAGACGACGAGGTTGCCCTGCGCGTCACGCCACGGCATCAGGTGCGCGTGGTAGGTGTTCATCTTCGGATCGGCCCCGCGTGGTTGGAGCGGGCGCGACTCGACGGTCGTCCACGGCCCCCACGGATCGGTCGCCACGTCGAGTTCGAACGAGTCGCCCCAGTAGCCGTTGACCGCCGTGGCCGCCACCCACTGGCCGTCGATGAGGCGGGGTTGGAACGGGAACTCTGCCCAGTGCCGCTGCAGGAACGGTTCGGCGACCCGACGGTCCTGCGTCCACCCGGTCGACGTCCAGTACTCCGGCTGATCGAGGATCCGGCCGCGAGGCACACGCCCGAGCCACATCTTCGTCCCGCTGTGCGGCCCGTTCAACCAACCGCCCTCACGAGACAGGTTCTGCTCGAAGGTGTTGGCGAAGAGGTAGGTGAACTGAGCGTCGGACTGCACTGCGTATCCGTAGATCGGCGTCGCCCCCGGCTGAGTGGCCATGCGGAAGTCGAGCCGGGCCATCGTGTTCGGGTCGTAGGTGGCGACGAACGTGGCGTCGGGGTGCCATCCGAGGCCGTCCGGGGGTTTCGGGTCGACGGCGTCCTTGCGCATCCGCACCCAGAAGATGTGCAGTCGTCCGTCGATCAGTTCGCCGCCCATCGGCCAGAACCAGGTCGACAGCGTCCGAGTGCCCGTTCCGAGTTCGAACGGCTCGGGCTTCGCAGTGGAGCCGCGGTGCAGGAGTCGGAAGCAGTTGCCGTCCTGGATCAGGGCCGTGTTGTGGACGAAACTCGCCTTGTCGAGCGTGCCGGCAGTGTTGGAGTGGTCGATGAACGTGTCCTGGAACAGCCACAGGTATCGGTTCGCGCCGAGGGGATACACGTGCTGGTAGTCCCAGCCCAACACCGGCCCGACGCGCGCCGCGAAGAATGCGTCGAGTCCCGCAGCCGAGGTGTCCCACGCGCAACCGACGTCGGTGGAGACGTGACCTCCGACGGTCGTGAACACGCTGTCGGCCCACGGCGCCGGAGGCGCGTCGGGCGCGGGAGGCGGCTGCTCGACAGGAATGGGCCGTGCGACGACGCTCGGTTCCTCCTCGAGAGGAGGCGCAGTCGCCGGCGGCTCCTCGGTCGAGGGCGCCGGCACGGTCGATGCGACGGTCGACTCGGCGGTGGACGGGGCCGCCGTGGTCGGTGCGACGATCGAGACATCGGGCTTCGCTGAGGTGGTCGGTCGAACGGGGACGGTGGTCCGGGGAGGCAGGCCGACGCCCAGCGGGTCCGACGTCGAGGACACGGAGAGTTCCGCTCTCACGTTGCCGCCGTTGTCGTTCGAACCTGCGAGCACCACGAGACCCGTCACGGCCAGGGCAGCAGCCACGAATCCGGCGACGACGATCCGACGATCCACCCTCGACCACGACGTCGCTTCGGAGCGCTCCGACCGATCAGCGACAACGTCGCCGACAACGGGGATCGAATCGAACCACGCCGCGTCGCCCGTCGGAGCGGACCAGGCAGAGTGCGACCCTCCGTTGTCCGGCGCATCGAAATCAGACCCGGCCCCCATCGCAGTCGAGGTTACGACCCGACCCCGCCTCGGCGCGGGCACCCGATGATCGGGCCGTCCGGATGGCGGCCCGATCGCTGATCGGCCGACGTCGCAGTCGCTAGCCTCCCCGGAATGGCAAATCCGCAGCTCTCCCAGGTCGCCTTCGACAAGTTGCAGGCCGAATTCGACGACCTCACCACCCGCGGTCGCATCGAAGTGGCCAACAAGATCGAGGTCGCACGCGAAGAAGGCGACCTCAAGGAGAACGCCGGGTACCACGCAGCGAAGGACGAGCAGGGCCACATGGAGGGTCGCATCCGCCAACTCGAGCACCTGCTGGAGAACGGCGAGATCGTGGCTGCCTCGATGGTGTACACGATCGTCTACGACGGCGACTCCGACGACATGGCCGAGCGCTACCTGATCGGCAACATGGAGGAGGTGGCCGAGAACGCCGACGTGATCAGCGCCACCTCGCCGCTCGGTACCGCCCTCGACGGCGCCCGCGAGGGAGCCACGATCAACTACGAGGCGCCGAACGGTCAGATGACGGTGAAGGTCCTGAAGGTCGAGACGGTCTGAACGAGGTCGACATCGCCGCCGACATCGACACGACGGCCGAGATCGTCGAGTTCGTCACCGCTGCAGTTGCGGACACCGAGGTCCCGTCGCCCGATCTTCCGCCGGGTCGGTTCCTCGATCTGCCCGGTCGCGGAACGATCGTCGTCCGCGACTTCGGACCACGCGACGCCACCACCACGATCCTGCTCCTGCACGGCTGGACCGCCACCGCCGATCTCAACTGGTTCCGCTGCTACTCGGCGCTCGCCGAGCACTACCGGGTGGTCGCCTTCGATCATCGGGGGCACGGCTCGGGGCTCAGGTCCAAGAAGCGCTTCCGGCTCGAGGACTGCGCCGACGATGCCGTGGCCGTGGCCGACGCACTCGGCATCGACCGGTTCGTGCCCGTCGGCTACTCGATGGGTGGGCCGGTCGCACAGCTGATCTGGCGTCGCCACGCCGAACGGATCAACGGCCTCGTGCTGTGCGCCACCGCACCGATCTTCAACGTCGAGCGCGCCGAACGCCTCGGATTCCTGGGCGGCAGCGCCCTCGCTGCGATCGCCCGCATCACACCGGAGCAGGCGCGCGTGTGGCTGACCGACCAGTTGTACCTGCAGCGCAAGTCGAAGGAGTGGGAGCCGTGGGCGATCCGTGAGGCATCGAGCCACGACTGGCGGATGCTGCTCGAAGCCGGTGCAGCTCTCGGTACCTTCGACTCCACGCAGTGGATCGGCGACGTCGACGTCCCCGTGTCGCTCGTGGTCACGACCCGCGACCCGGTGGTCAGCCGTCGCCGCCAGACCATGCTCTTCGAACTGATCCCCGACGCCGACGTGTACCGGGTCGACGGTGACCACGGGGCCGTGGTCGAAGGGGCGGATCGGTTTGTGCCGGCGCTGCTGCGCGCACTCTCCACCGTGGAGCAACGGCGGGAGCAACGACAACCATGACCACAACCGACGTGGTTCGCAGCCTCTCCGAACTCGGTCCGAATTCTCCCGCACGGCGGCGGCGCCGACGTCGGTGGCCACTCGTCCTCGCCGGCGCGTCGGCGCTCATTGCAGTCGGTGCGGCCGCGCTCGCCCGTCGTGACGCCGGCGGCCGGATGGGTCTGTCCTGGGCCGGCCGCAGTGCGCGCCTGGCCCGGATGGGGGTGAAGGTCGGCGGCACGTATGCGTCGACCGCCGCCCGCAAGACGTTCGCCTCAGCGGAGCGCCGCGACGAATTGGACCGCGAGCGCGAGTTCCGCACCGCCGAGCAGGTGGCCGAGGAACTCGGGCAGATGAAGGGCGCGCTGATGAAGCTCGGCCAGATGGCGAGCTACCTCGACGACGGGCTCCCCGAGCCGATGCGGATCGCACTCGCACAACTCCAGGCGGACGCTCCCCCGATGTCGACGGCGCTCGCCCGTGCCACCGTCGAAGCCGAACTCGGCGCGCCGATCAGCGAGCTGTTCGTCGAGTTCGACGACCAACCGATCGCCGCTGCCTCGATCGGGCAGGTGCATCGGGCGATCATCTGCGGCGACGACGGCGCGGAACGGGCGGTGGCGGTCAAGGTGCAGTACCCGGGCGTCGGTGAGGCCATCGCGTCCGACCTGCGCAACGCCGACATGCTCGGCGTGCTGCTCAAGCAGAGTTTCGGCGGGCTCGACCCGTCGGAGATGGTGGACGAGATCAAGATCCGTCTGGCCGACGAGGTCGACTACGAACTCGAAGCCACCAACCAGCAACTGTTCGCCGACTACTTCCGCGGCCATCCGTTCGTCCGGATCCCCGAAGTGGTCGCCGGATACTCGACGAAGCGCATCCTCACGACGGAACTCGCCGACGGACACCGCTGGGCCGAGATGTTGGAGTGGGGCCAGGAAGCACGCGACCGGGTCGGTGAGATCATCTTCCGGTTCGTGTTCCGCTCGCTGTACCGGTTCGGCGCGTTCAACGGTGACCCGCATCCGGGGAACTACCTGTTCCACGACGACGGCACGGTCACGTTCCTCGACTTCGGGCTCGTCAAGCACTTCACGCCCGACGAACTCTCGATGTTCGGCTCGATGGTGAAGGCGGCAGTCGTCGACTTCGACCAGGTCGAGTTCCGCCGGATCGTCGAGGAGGCCGGAATGCTCCTGCCGGGCGCTCCTGCGGACACCGAGGCGGTGGGTGAGTACTTCTCGCTCTTCTACGAGACCGTCCGCGAGGACCGCGAGATGACCTGGACGCGTGAGTACGCGAACTCGGTCGTTCGCCACACCTTCGACCGGTCGAGCCCCATCAGCCAGTACGCCACCGTGCCGCGGGCGTTCGTGTTCATCCAGCGGATCAACCTGGGCCTGTACGCGCTGCTCGGCGAACTGGGCGCCACGGGCAACTACCGACGCATCGCGGCAGAACTGTGGCCGTTCGTCGACGCGACGCCCTCGACCGAACTCGGACGCGCCGAAGCCGACTGGCTCGAACGCAACGGCTGACCCCGCCACTCGCCCTGCCACCGATAGCTTCGTCGCAATGCGCCGGACTCTCGCCATCTCTGCCTTCATCGCCTTGACGCTCGCTGCGTG
>JBBSOH010000189.1:0-7570 GCA_038259945.1 Acidimicrobiales bacterium | reverse complement strand
CCTCCGACGGAGCCGCCGGAATCGTCTGGTCACGGAGCACCGTCACCCTGGGCCGGGCCTGGGCCGTCGACGTCCCCGACGACTTCCGGGCGCCAGCGTTCCGGGAATCACTCGAGGCCGAGGTGGACGTCGGCCCCTGTCTCCGCTGAGAAACAGCGAAGACAGCGACCTCGTCTCCCTCACCGGCCCTCCCGCGACCTGACAGTCAGGTTGTCACGACGTGCCGCATCCGTCAAGCAAAACCTGCTCGATCACACGCTCTGCGAGTGCGGCGCGAGCAGTGCGGTCATCACCGCGCGCCACCGCTGTGCAACGGCGTCGTGGTCGTTGCCCAGTTGGCGCCACATCACGTCCACTCCCTCGAAACTGAAGAGTGTCACGAAGACGTCCATCGCCACGGCGATCTCGGTGTCCGACATGGAGGCGATCTCTGGAGCGAACTGCTCCTCGAACTGTGAGCGCAACAGGATCACCACGTTGGTCAGACCCTGCTGGATCTCGGGGACGACCGCCAGCTTGCGGCGCGCGAGCATCCCGAACGAATGCGTCAGCGCCGAGACGCGCAGTCGCGACGCGATCATCTGATCGATCCGGTGATCGAGGGAGCCCTCTCCCTTGTCGAGAATCACACGAGCCGGTTCCGCTCGCTCGATGACGGCGCGCACGGCAGCCAACGAGAGGTCGGCGAGGTCGGTGAAGTACCGGAAGACGGAACGCTCCGACACCCCCGAGCGCTCCACGATCGCTTCCATCGACGGTGAGATGTCGCCTTCGTCGACCAACTCGATCAGCGCATCGATCACCCGCTGCCGGTTCCGCATCCGCAGTGCGACGCGCCCGTCGGCGACACCGCGCGTCGTGCCGCTCGAGGACGGCACGGTCGTCTCGGGGATGAGGTCCGCCATCGTCTGGGGCGCGCTCGACTCCGTCATCAGAGGGAGACCTCCGAAGCAATGCGGACCGGACCGAGGACTCGATCGGTGTACGCGTTGGCGAGCGTTCCGGCCGAGTCGAGATCGGCGCGTGCCGCCTGGAACACCTCCCATTCGGGGTAGCGATCGGCGAGTGTGGCGGCGGACTGGAAGTGCATCTTCCCCCAGTGCGGCCGACCGGAATGTTCGTTCATGATCTGCTCGACGGCTTGGAAGTAGGCCTCGTACGGAGCGCCGATGTACTGGTGGACCGCGATCCATCCCGACTCACGCCCGTTCGCCGTCGACAGCGGGATGTCGTCGGCCTGCGACACGCGCACCTCGATCGGGAACATCGGTGGGAACGGCAGCGACTTCACCATCGCAGCGATCCGCTCGAGGGCTTCGGGCACGGCTGCGAGTGGGATGCCGTACTCCATCTCGAGGAAGCGAACCTTGCGTGGACTGCAGAAGATCTTGTCGCTGCGGTCGACGAAGTCGCGTTCGGATGCGGCCGACGTGATCAGCTTGGCGATCTTCGGGGCTGCCGACGGAAATCGACGACCGACGCGGCACACGGTTCCGAAGGCGAGGTTCTCGCCGATCCACTTGTCACGGATGTACCCGACCTTCGACTGGGGTGCGAGGGGCGCATCGGTCCGCGTGTTGCGCTTCACCTGGACACGCCGTGCGCCGGGGAACCAGTAGAACTCGACGTGGTCGGTGCTGTGCATGATCCGGTCGAAGTCGGCGAGGACGTCGGCCAGAGGCTCGATGGTCTCCACGGCATGCAGCTTGAACGCCGGCACGCACCGCAGCGTGACCTCGGTGACGATGCCGAGCGCACCGAGCCCGACCCGTGCCACACGCAGGAGGTCGGGATCGTTCGACTCGTCGGCGCGTCGGATCGTTCCGTCACCCGTGACCAGTTCGAGTCCGACGACCATCGTGGCGATGTTGCCGAGTGCTGCGCCGGTGCCGTGGGTGGCCGTGGACATGGCACCGGCGATCGACTGGCGATCGATGTCGCCCAGATTCGGCATCGCCAGGCCGCGCTGGGCGAGTTGCTCGTTGAGTTCGAAGAGCCGGATCCCCGCCTGCACCGTGACGTCATGGCCGTCGGGACCGCCGACGGCGATCACCCGGTTCATCGCGTCGAGTGACAGCAGGTGGCCCTCGGTCATGGCGACGTCGGTGAAGGAGTGACCCCCGCCGATCACCTTCACGCGCTGGCCGGCCTGGGCAGCGGTCCGCACGATGGCGGCCACGCCGTCCGTGGAGGTCGGCTCGTGAACCGCCGTCGGCACGCAGCGTTGGTTCCCGGCCCAGTTCCTCGTCGTCACACCCACCTCCGAACCGTACCGCCGGACGGCTGGGAGGAAGCGTCTGTGAACTGCATCTGAACCCTGGAACCCGGCTCGCGCAGGGCCTTCACGCGGAGCGAGGGCTCACAGAGCGCCGATGATCGCTGCTGCCCGAGCCGCCTCGTCGGACGTGGTGGTGCAGTGCACGGAGAGTCGGACCATCGAAGGCAGGCCACGTGCTTCCATGTCGGCGCGGGCGGAGCCGGCGAACGTGGACGACGCGTTGACGCGATGGGTCGCGAGTCGCGAGACCACCTCGCCCGAGTCGAGGGCCGGATGCGTCATCGTGACGATGCCGCACTTCGCCACGCCGGCATCATGCACCGCCATGCCACGCTCGACGAGTTGTTCGCGGAGTCCCCGCGCCCGCTGCGCGACCGTCGCCTGGATCCGGTCGACACCAAACCGGCGGGCCACGTCCACCGCGGCTCCCAGCCCGAGCCACGCTGCGTGGTTGTGCTCCCAGTACTCGTACCTGGTCGCTCCGGGAACCAACGTGTAGCTGTCGATCGCACTCCACTCTGCTCCGTGATGGTCCGGGTGTGCGGGAGCGAAGCGCTCGACGGCGTCGCTGCGCACGAAGAGGAAGCCGCTGCCGCGTGGACCCCGGAGGTACTTGCGCCCGGTCGCCGACAGCGCATCGCAGCCGATCGACTCGACGTCGATGTCGAGGTGGCCCACCGCCTGGCACGCATCGAGCAGGAACGGCACGCCGGCCGCACGGGTGAGCGCTCCGACGCCCGCCGCCGGATTGACGAGGCCACCGCTGGTCGGGATCCAGGCGAGCGACACGAGCGCGACGTCGTCCGGACGTTCGAGTGCCGCCGCCAGCCGTTCGAGATCGATCTGCCCGTGAGCATCGGACGGGATCCTTTCGATCACCACGCCGTGCACCTCGACGGCTCGGAGGAAGGCGACCCAGTTCGCGCCGTAGTCGTGATCATGGGTGATGATCCGCTGCCCGGCACGCTTCGGGATCGCCCAGAAGGCCGCATTCCAGGCCGCTGTGGCGTGCTCCATCCGTGCCACCTCGTCGCGGCGGGCGCCGATCAACCCGGCGATCGAGTCGTATACCGCATCCTCGGCCTCGGCAGCTTCTGCTGCGGCCTCGTACCCACCGATCTCGGCCTCACGCCGGAGGTGTCCGATCTGCACGTCGAGGACCGACTCGTCGGGCAGCGAGGAGCCGGCGTGATTGAGATGGATCAGATCGTCGGTGCAGCCGGGCGTGGTCGCTCGGATCGCATCGATCTCGTCGGAGGTGAACGGCGTGGCCATCACCTCAGCATGTCGCGTCGCGGTCGGAACATCGTCGCTCTCGTCCCTGTTCGAACGATGTGGCGACACACACGGGATCGAGACATGTATTGAACACATTTGCTACTTGTATTACACTTGTCTACATTACTCGTGCTGACGAAAGGAGGGTGACGACGATGATCGAGTTGACCGTGATCGGGGTGGCAGCACTCCTGACATCGATCCTCAGCGCCGTCGCCGGGCTGGGTGGCGGCGTGATCCTGCTCCTCGTGATCGCTCAGTTCGTCGCACCCACGACGGCCATCCCGATCCAGGGTGCGATCCAACTCGTGTCCAACGGATCGCGCGCCGGGCTCCTGCGCCGAGGGATCGCCTGGCCGGTCGTGGGTTGGAGTTCGGTCCTCGTCCTCCCGGGCAGCCTGCTCGGCGTCGTGATCGCCACGAGCCTCCCGGAGGACGCGATCCGCATCGTGCTCGCAGGCTTCGTCCTGCTCCTGGCCTGGCGCCCACACTGGATCAAGCTGAGTGCGCCGAGCGCAGTCTCCGTCGACGCGCAAATCGACCGACGGCCCGGCCTGCTGCTCGGAATCGGTGGCGCAACAGGGCTCCTGAACACGACCGTCGGGGCCAGCGGACCCGTCACCTCCCCGTTCTTCAAGGCGGTCACGGCAACCCACACCGCGTTCGTCGCCACCGCCGCCGCCACCCAGGTGGTCGCGCACGCCGCCAAACTGGTGGCGTTCGCCGCCGACGGCTGGGGGGCCACCGATCACACGGCGACGATCGCCGTCGGCATCGTCGGCGTCACGGCGGGAAGCTGGCTCGGCACGAGGCTGCTGGGTCGAATCTCGACCACGCACCTGGACCTGCTCTTCCAGGTCGTCCTGAACGCTCTCGCCGCACGGCTCCTGGTGACCGCGATGCTCTGATCGTCAGCGCAGCCAGTTGTTCGGGATCGCCTTCTCACACCATCGCCCGAAGCGCTTCCAGAACACGCCCATCAGCCGGTGCCATGCACCCAGCGCCCATTCGCGGACGAACGTGTCGAGTTGCAAGCGCAACACGGTGGTGGTCGGATCGACCTCGTCGAGCCAGAACTGGAGCCGCACCGGGCGGAACAGCGCATGGCTGACCGCGTAGCTGCCGTAGAAGTACTGCAGGTCGCGGTAGTTCTCCTCGTGAATCTCGCCGAGCACACCGGAGAACGACATCAGTGGACCCACGTGAGCGTTGTACACACCCTCGTGGAATCCGGTCTGCCCGGTCGCGTTCGTGAGGAACTCCACCCGGAACGGTGGGATCTGACCGTCGGTGAACGTCGCCGGGTCGCACAGCCACTGCCACACCTCGGAGCGCGACCGGTCGATCGACCAGACGTGGTGATACTCGTCGCGCACGAAACCCGGCGGCGGCGCGGCGGGCGACGGCTCGACGAGCAGCGTGGGCCCGCTGTGACGGATCGGAGTGGCCTTGCCGGTGAAGACGGGCGTCGACGGGGCGGTCGTGCTGGTGGTCGTGGACGTCGTGTCGGTCACTCTGCGGGCGTTCCCCGGCCCGCTCGATCCGACACTCGCGAATCAGTCCGATCCGGAGCTCGTGATGCCCGGTGCCATGTCAGCATCCGGGGCGGTGGGGTCGACGTCGGCGGACGATGCCGGAGGCACGGTCTGCGTGGGGTCGGGTTCGACGAGCGCTTCGAGGATCGCATTCTCGACCACTTCGGTGAGGGCCGGATGGATGTAGAACACGCTGCGGGCGACGGTCTCGGCCGGCGTGTCGAGTTCCATCGCCTGGATGATCGGCTGGATCAGCGTCGCCGCCTGAGGACCCAGGATGTGTGCGCCGACGAACATGCCGGTCTCGGTGTTCACGATCACCTTCGCGAAGCTCGTCTCGTCGACGATCGCCCATCCGTACGCAGTGCCGGCATAGTCACGCTTGCCGACGCTGATCGGCAGACCCTGGGCGCGTGCGTCCTGTTCGGTGAGGCCGACGCTCGCCACCTGCGGGTTCGAGAACACGGCTCCCGGCACGGCTTTGTAGCTCTGGTGGCGGATGTCGTCGGGATGCGACAGGTTCCAGAACGCAACCGATGCTTCGGCGTTCGCGAGGTGCTTGAGCTGGTAGTTGTTGGCGATGTCGCCGATCGCCCACACGCCGTCGACGTTGGTGGCCATCGTGTCGTCGACCTGCACCGTTCGCTGACGCGTGCAGTCGACACCTCCGGCCTCGAGTTCGAGCAGGTCGGTGTTCGGTTGGCGCCCGGTCGCCACGAGCAGTTCGTCCACGACGACGCGCTCGCCTCCGACGGTGATCACGATCCCGTCGTCCGTGCGTTCGACGTGTGTCGGCACGTGGCCGAGTCGGAGGTCGACCCGCTTCGAGAACATCTCGGTGAAGCGCGCGGCCACGTCGTCGTCGAAGCCACGCAGCAGCCCCATCGACCGGTTGATCATCGTCACCTCGGAACCGAGGCCGGAGAAGACGTGACCCATCTCGACGGCGATGAATCCGCCACCGATGATCCCGAGGCGTTTCGGCAGATGGGGGAGCCTCATGATCGTGTCCGACGTGTGGAACCCGGTCTCGACGAGCCCGGCAATCGGCGGTGTCACCGGGCGAGCACCGGCTGCGAGCAGCACCTGCGGCGCACGGATGTGGCGCTGCGGTCCGTCGTCGTTCATCTCCACCACGAACTGCTTGTCGCCGACGAATCGCGCGGTCCCTTCGAACAGCGTGATGTTCTCCGACCCCGTGGCCCGGTAGTCACGGCCGCCGGCGGAGATCGAATCGATGCGCCCGAACACGCGGTCACGAATCGCACCGAAGTCGGCACCGTTGAACTGGGTGTCGATGTTCAGCTTGGCGTTGTTGCGTGCGGCCAGTGCCGCATCGGCGGGGAGGACGAACATCTTCGAGGGGATGCACCCGACATTGAGGCACGTACCGCCGTAGACGCCGCGTTCGACGATCGCGATCTTCCAGCCGTCGAGGTAGCTCGGGATCGAGTTGCCCGAACCGGACCCCACGATGATCAGATCGAAGTCGTCGAAGATGGCGCCGTTGTCACTCACGCCGCAATCCAACCACAGCCCCACCCGTTTCCTTCCCGATCGAAATCAGCGGGCGCCGTCCGACGGCTCCGACCGGAACGTGCCCACGAACGGCCTCCGGGTTGGGCGGTGCCCGATGGCATCGGCAACAGTGGTGCCGTGTTCGAGCGACGGTCCGGTGACGGTTTCATGCGTTGCGGCGACGGCCACGTGCGGTGGGGGATCTTCGGGGCGGCGGGAGTCGTGTTCGTCGTGCGCGAGGACGACGAACCGCGCGTGATGCTGCAGAAGCGATCGGCGATGGCGCACGAAGGCGGCACCTGGTCCTGCGCCGGCGGTGCACTCGACCTGGGCGAGATGCCGTACGACGGTGCACTGCGCGAGGCGTCCGAAGAAGTCGGTGTCATCCCGGGCGAGCCTCGACTGCTCGGTCAGTACGTGTTCAACCCGTCAGCCGACTGGGCGTACACCACCGTGGTCGTCGAAGTCGACCGACGCTTCGGCGACTCCATCAACTTCGAGACCGATGCCGTCGGCTGGTTCACCGTCGACGAGGTGGCGGCACTGCCCGTCCACGCCGGATTCGCCGCCGCCTGGCCCCATCTCCTCGCGATCATCCATCCGGTGCCAGACACCGTGTGATGACACCGTGTGACAACCAAACGGTGTCTGCACCGTTTGGTTTCAGATGGGGGCGGGGGCCTCGCCGGAGCTGACTCCGACCAGATGGGTGTGGTCGTTGTAGCGGGCCATCTTCCAGTTGTCGTCGCGGTCGACGATCCACTCGCTGACCGACGTGTTCATCGGGCTCGTCAGCGGGATGGTCGACAACGTGACCGGCCCGTCCTCCGACGCCCCGGGCCAGCGACGCACTGCGGTGGCCATGATCACGCCACCGTGGCACACGACCCAGATCGTCTTGCCCCACGCTTCGGACACGACGCGGTCGAGCGCCGAGGTGACCCGCGCCGTGAAGTCGGCT
>JBBSOH010000188.1:0-7589 GCA_038259945.1 Acidimicrobiales bacterium | reverse complement strand
TGATCGGTGTCAGACGTCGATCACCCGATTCGGTCGTTACGTTCGTTCGATCTGCGGACTGGGGTGATCGACGTCTGACACCGATCACCCCGACGATCACCCCTGCGTCAAACAGTGTCACACCGGCTAGCGGGAGAGGATGGTGACGCCGGAGATGCCGGGTGCACCGTAGACGTGGGTGTAGGCGACCTTGGGGTCGTTCGGGACCTGGCGCTCGCCGGCCTGACCGCGCAACTGCAGCACGTTCTCGTACACCTGTCGCAGGCCCGACGCACCGATCGGTTCGCCGTTGGCGAGGCAACCGCCGTCGGTGTTGACCGGCAGACGCCCGTCGATCTCGGTGTCGCCACGGGCGAGCATGTCCTCCTGCTCGCCGTGCTCGCAGAACCCGTTCTCGGCCATGTGCATGATCTCCGCACCCGACTCCGTGTCCTGCAACTGTGCGATGTCGACGTCGTCCGGACCGATGCCGGCCATCTCGAACGCGGCCTTCGACGCATCGGCGGTCGGACCCGGATCGCGGTCGATCGCCGTCGACGGTGCGAGCACCTCGAACGAGCCGAACTGGCGGGTGCGCATCACTGCGGCCTTGAGGTAGATCGGCGTGTCGGTGTACTCCTTGGCCTTGTCGGCACGACACACGATCATCGCCACGCCACCCTCACCGGGCGAGCAGAACATGTACTGCGTGAGCGGCCACGACAGCATCATCGAATCGAGGACCTGTTCCTCGGTCATCGGCTTGCGCCGCCACGCCATCGGGTTCTTCGCTCCGTTGCGGAACGCCTTGGCCGACACGCGAGCGAGCGAATCCTGGGTGATGCCGTGCTCGTGCATGTAGCGGGTGATCTTCATCCCGAAGAACTGTGTGGTGAGCGCGAGGCCCGAACCGCCGTACCAGTCCTTGCCGCGGGGGCCCTTGATGCGGAACGCACCCTTCTCGTGCTTGTCGAACCCGATCGCGATGCCCACGTCGGCGGCGCCCGACTTGATCGTGTTGATCGACTGCGAGAGCGCAGTGCCACCGGTGGCGCAACCGTTCACCACGTTCGTGAACGGCAGACCGGTGAGGCCGATCCGGCTGACCATCGTGTCCGCAGCACCGGCGTCCATCGAGCCGCCGACGGCGAACTGCATGTCGGACCAGTCCTTGCCACAGTCGGCGAGCGCTCGCCGTACCGCAGTGACTCCCATGTCCATGCCCGACACGCCGTCGTGGCGCCCGAACTCGTGCATGCCGATCCCGACGATTGCGACGTCGTTCATGAGGCGTCTCCGTTCTGCTGGTTGTTCGAAGGGTCCTCGTCAGAGGCGGGTGCGAATGCGTAGGTGATGACGTCGTTGCCGTCGTCGTCGGTGGTCAGGACGTGGGCGACGATCTCCATTGCCATGCCGATCTCGAGTTGCTCGGGGTCGCCGACCGTGAGACGGGCCTCGACGCGCACCTGTTCGCTCAGTTCGACGTACCCGACGCCGTACGGCTCGAAGTCCGTGCCGACCGGGCCGAGATAGGGCGGGGCCTTTGGCGGGAAGGCCTGCACGGTCCAGGTCCAGAGCGTGCCGGTCTGAGCGAGCTCGATGTCCTCCTGGGTGTCGAACATGCACTTGGGACACCCGGATTGGCGCGGGAACATGTGGTTGTCGCAGTTCGTGCAGCGACTCCCGAGGAGGACGGGGCGTCCGTCGTCGTCGAGGCGGAAGATGCCGTCGGCGACGAGCGTGTGGTTGGCGGTGATGGTCATGCGACTCCGGGTCTTCGGTGTTGAATTGATCGTCCGATCAGAAACGTACCGGTCGCCGGTGTCCGCAAGAGAGTCGAGAGAACCGCGACGGGTGAGACGGTGCTCGCGGTAGCCAGTGATCGCTCAGGCAGTGGCGCCGCGTGCCCAGCGCAGCGACCGGCGCAGGAGCTCGTGGTATGCGGGCTGCTCCCACGAGCCCCGTTCGATCGTGGGGTAGTAGTCCACCACGGGCACCATGTCGTAGTGGCCGCGGCAGTGGCCGAGGGTGTTGTAGAGCACGGCACCTTCGCCGAGTGGGCGCACGTACATCACCAGGTGCTGGTCGCCGAACGGGCCGCTCGTGTCGGACCAGTCGTGCTCGACGAAACCGCGAGCGTCGCCGCTCCAGTTGGTGTGGAGCAGCGGTTCGAGCGACGGACGGTCGGCGTACTCGGAGCAGTACAACTCGTCGTCGGTCTCGAAGGGTTCGATGCCTTCGACGAGCCAGTGGTCGTCGGTGCTCCGCTTCACCTCGTACGGCATGATCGGCGGGTGTGCCACGAACTGCGACCCCAGCGTGTCGGCCCAGAGCGGGAACACGCGCGGAGCGTCGACACCGTTCGGGGTGCCGATGTCGAGCGCGGAGTTGGTGCCGTGGAGCGCGACCCAGCGTCCACCGTTCGACACCCAGTCACGGATCGCCTGCTGCGCTGATTCCGACGGGCGCACGTTGCACGTGTAGCTCACGAGGATCGACCCCGCGACGATCGCGTCGGTGTCCTCGTAGTCGGGTTGCACCCGGACGCGATACTCCTCGTGTTCGGCGAGCAACCCCAACAGTTCGCGCCGTGCGAAGTCCACGTCGTGGTACATCCCGCCTGCCACCAGCGTGACGTCGATCCGGGAACCCGGTGCGTCACTCACGTGCATCCCTCCTGGTGTCCGACACCCACGGGGACACTCAGAAGTCGACGCGCTTGAGGAAGCCGCCGTCGACGGTGAGGTTGACACCGTTTACGTGCTTGGCGGCGTTGCTCGCCAGGAACGCGACGGCGTTGGCGACGTCCTGCGGCGTGCCGAGTTCGCCCTGAGGGTGCGTCTTCTGGGTGGCGGCATAGAAGTCGGCCATGTTGTCCTTGATCATGTTCCAGTCGCCGCCTTCGACGTAGATCGGGCCGGGTGACACGACGTTGCAGCGGATTCCCTGCGCACCGAGCACCTGGGCCTGGCCGAGGGTCCAGTTCACGACGGCGGCTTTGAACGCCGAGTAACTGCCCGAGCCCGAGGCGAAGTGTTCGTTGACCGCCGTGGTGCTGATCGAGATGAGCGCACCACCGCCGTCGGCCAGCGCTTCCTTGGCAGCGTCGGCACCGTGGATCAACGACATGAGGTCGATGTCCATGTTGTTCTGCCACTTGTCGAACGAACGGGCCGGCTTGCCCGACGTGTTGTGGACGTAGATGTCGATCCCGCCGAGCGCTTCGGACGACTCGGCCACCCACGCCCGCACGGCGTCGGCGTCTGCTGCATCGCACACCGAGCCGACGACTTTGCCGGATGCGCCCTCCGACATGGCGGCGACGGCGGCGTCGACGTCGTCCTGGGTGCGCGAGCAGATCGCCACGGAGGCGCCTTCGGCGACCAGTGTCTCTGCGATCGCGCGACCGAGCCCCTTGGTCGAACCGGTGATGAGTGCCTTCTTGCCGCTGAGTCCGAGATCCATGATTGCTCCTGTGTTCGAGTCGTGTCGTCACGATGTCGATGTTCCGACACCCGCGCACTCGAAACTAACCGCACGATCAATACGTGGACGTAGCCGGAGCGTCGCGACAGCTCACGGGTCGTTGCCGGAGCGTCCGGTGAGTCTGGGTCGCTGTGACGCCGACGGAGGCTCACCGCTGGGGCGTCGCCGCCGGGTCGGCGCGTGTGCGGTGAGTCTGGGTCGTCCTCACGCCGACGGAGCCTCACCGGACGGCCAGGTCTCCGGATCGGTGCCGATGCGGTGAGTCTTCGTCGCCTCCACGCCGACGGAGTTTCACCGAAAGGTGGCGTGCCGGGGTGCGGCCGGATCGTCGTGGCTGTTGCCGATCTCGTACCGTCCGACGATGGCTGGAGATGCACACGACACGATCGCTCGATTCTGGGAGATCCAGGACCACGGCGACTACGCACCGCTCGCCGAACTCTTCGCCGACGACGCGCAGGTCGTCGATCCGGTCTACGGGACCTTCACCGGCGGCCAGGCGATCGCCGGGTTCTTCACGATGATGAACACCGAGATGGCCAAGGTCGGCGCGACGTTCCGGCTCGTCGACCTCGCCGGCGACGACGAAGCGGCCTGGGCCCAGTGGGAGGTCACCACGACCGATGGTCGGCCGCCCCGTCAGGGCGTGGGCGTCTACCGGGTGAGCAACGGAAAGCTCACGTACTACAAGTACGACATGAACCCATGAGCGCGACGGAGCGGGTCGCGATCGTGACCGGGGGTGCGTCAGGGATCGGACGGGCCTGCGTCGAGCGGTTCATCGAGCAGGGGTACGGCGTCGTCGCCGTCGATCGCGACGTCGACGCATTCGCATGGCTCGGCGACGACGTCCACGTCGTCCCGGTCGCCGGTGACGTGACCGATCCTGCCACGAACGACGAAGCGGTCGCGGTGGCAGTCGACCGGTTCGGCCGCCTCGACGTGGCCGTGTTCAACGCAGGGGTGTCGATGGGCGGCGACCTGATCGACCTCCCGATCGAGGAGTTCGACCGAGCGATGAACGTCAACGTTCGCGCGGTCGCCCTCGGGATTCGTGCGGTCACGCCGACGTTGCGTGGGCAGGGCGAGGGTGGTCGGATCGTCGTCACTGCGTCGACCTCGGGGATCGGTGCCGACCCGCGGATGTGGGCCTACAACACGTCCAAGGCGGCGGTGATCAACCTGGCACGTTCGGCAGCCGTCGACCTGGGCGCCGACGGCATCACCGTCAATGCGGTGTGTCCCGGCCCGACCGAGACGGCCATGACCAGCGGCCTCGCGGCGATGCCCGAGGTCCACGAGGAACTCCGCCGGCGCATCCCGTTGCAGCGGTGGGGCCGCCCCGAGGAGGTCGCCGCGATGATTGCGTTCGTCTCGTCGCCGGAGGCGTCGTTCGTGAACGGAGCCGTCATTCCGGTCGACGGCGGAATCACCGCGAACACCGGCCAGTTCTCGCCCGGAAGTCGCGGCTGACGACCTTCGGAGTCGCCCGACCGGTGCGCGTGTTGTCGTTCGCCTTGCGCATACTGGGTCCGTGTCAGCCGCTCCGACCCCTCGTCGACGACCGAGTCGCCGGATCGGGAGGCCCCCGGACACCGACTCGGCCGAGACCCGACAACGGATCCTCGATCGGGCGCGGGTCGCCTTCGCGACGGACGGTTTCGACGCCGCGACGAACCGGAGCCTCGCCGACGACGTCGGCGTGACCGCCGGCGCGCTCTACCACTACTTCGGATCCAAGCTCGACCTGTATCTCGCCGTCGACGCCGACGTGCAGCGACGCGTCTACGTCCGGATGAACGAAGCCGTCGACGCGGTGGACGGGTTCTTCGCCAAGTTCGAAGCGGTCCTCGACGTCGCCCGTGAACTGAACGCCCAGGACCCGTCGCTCGCCACGTTCCTCGGGGCTCGACGCACCGACATCCGTCGTCACCCCGAGATCGCCGCTGCCATGCCCATCGAACGCAACCGCGAGAGCGACTTCTTCGCCCGGATCGTCGCCGCGGGCGTCGACGCCGGCGAGATCGCCGACGAGCACTCTGCGTTCGTCACCGCGTTCGTGGCGACGTTGCTGACCGGCCTCACCGACAGCGAGTCGCACGACCCGCAGGTCCACGCTCGGGCGATCGAGGCGATCAAGCTCGTCCTGCACGGCCGACTCTTCTCGCCCGACTGACGTCTTTCCGGCTGACATCCGGGCCAACCCACACCTCGACGGGACGGCGGTCAGCGGTCCGATCGAGGTGCGGTCGCTCCGACTCCCGACTCGCGGAACGCACCGGTTAGCTTCTCGACCGAGCACGGACAAGGGGGTTGCTCATGGGGACACTCGACGGTCGCGTCGCCTGCATCACAGGTGGAACGCGAGGAATCGGACTCGGCATCGCACGCGGGTTCCTGGACGAAGGTGCACAGGTGGTCGTCAACGGCCGCGACCCGGACAAGGCGCAGCGCACACTCGACGACCTCGGTGTCGGGGATCGGGCGCACTACATCGCCGGTGACGTGAAGTTGCGTGACGACTGCGAGGCGATCGTCAACGGCACGGTCGACCACTTCGGTCGCATCGACATCCTGGTCGCGAACGCCGGTGGTGGCTCGAACCATGCGCCGATCGTCGACCTCACCGACGAGGCGATGCAGGACTCCCTGGTGTGGAACTTCTGGCACACGTTCTGGACCATGCGGGCGGCGTTCAAGCACATGATCCCCCAGGAGTACGGACGGGTGATGTGTGTGAGTTCGCTCGAAGGCAAGGTGGGCAAGCCGGGCATCTCGATCTACGTCGCCGCGAAACACGCGATCAACGGGCTGGTGAAGTCCGCCGCCCACGAGGTCGGCACGTTGGGGATCACGGTCAACGCGCTGTGTCCGGGCGGCATCGAGACCGACATCATGAAGGTCGAGGGTCCACCCGCTGCGGAGTCGATGGGCATGGACTACGAGGGCCTGCTCGACATGTTCGCCTCCGAGTCGGCCATCAAGCGACTCAACGAGGTCGAGGACGTCGCCGCGGTGGCGACGCTCCTGGCCACCGATGCGGGAGCCGGGATCACCGGCTCGCTCATCTCGATCGACGGCGGCTCGGCTCCCTACTGAGCCGGGAACAGGGAACGGAGAACATCATGGGGAAGCTCGACGGAAAGGTCGCCTGCATCACGGGCGGCACACGCAGCATCGGCCGGGCCATGGCCGACGCCTTCATCGCCGAAGGCGGCAAGGTCGTGGTCAACGGACGCGACCCGGAGAAGGGGCAGCGGTGCCTCGACGAGATGGGTGCGGGCGAGGACGCCGCGTTCTTCGCCGGAGACGCTTCGACGCAGGAAGCGGTCGAAGGTCTGATCGATTTCACGATCGAGAGGTACGGGCAACTCGACGTGTGCTGCCTGAACTCGGGTGGCGTGTTGAACACTGCGCCGGTGTTCCAGATGACCGACGAGGAATGGAAACTCGAAGTCGACTGGAACCTGAACCACGTGTTCTGGGGGATGCGCAGGGCGCTGCAGCACATGATCCCCCGCGAGTCGGGGCGGATCATCGTCACGTCGTCGGTGGAAGGCAAGCTCGGCAAGCCCGGCATCCCCGGGTACGCAGCCACGAAGCACGCCGTCAACGGCCTGGTGAAGGCGGCCGCCCACGAGGTCGGCACGTTGGGCATCACCGTCAACGCGATCCTGCCGGGCATCATCGAGACCGACATCGTGCGCGCCACCGGCCCCGACTCGGCGATCGCGATGGGCATGGCCGGCTACGACGAACTGATCGAGGCGTTCAGTTCCGAGTCCGCCATCAAGCGCCCGAACAAGGTCGAAGAGGTGGCCGCGGTCGCGGTGCTGATGGCGTCCGATGCGGCGAAGAACATGACCGGATGCATGTTCCCCGTCGACGGCGGGACGATGCCGTACTGACATCCGTGCGCTGATGCGCTGACGTCGCGGGCTGAGGCTCGTTTGCGTCGGGCTTCTCGAGGACCGGTCCTCGAGGATCCCGACGCAAATGCTCGGACGGAACTATCGGCCGAGTGCGTCCTGGGTGGTCGCCAGTACACGTCGGGCCCGGTCGGCAGGATCTGCGAAGTCGCGACGGAGCGCAGCGGACCGGATCTCCATCGACAATGCAGTGCC